>CAJXDP010000051.1 GCA_913052445.1 uncultured Formosa sp. | reverse complement strand
TCAGAAATACTTCCATTCCCGTTCCCGTTACCCCCTGAGATTGGGAAATTACTAAAGCAAACTAACTCCAAACCATCATTGTTCGTAATATTATTTTCTATTCCTGCATATTGTCCTAAAAATGAAATAGATGGACTAGCACCTGGGTCACCATTTAAATTAAAAAGTACAGAATTTCCCTGAATTTCAAAAGAAGATATCGCAACTCCGTTAGCATTAGACAGAACAAAGTCACTCAATACTCTAGTTAAAAGTAAATTAGTATTGGTAGTGTTTGTCATTAGACCTGTTGAGTTTGTTTCCACCACCAAAGTTTGCTGGTCTGTGAGTGCGGCAGACAAAATCATCGGCGGGTCTATTTCTTCTGAATAAGTATTTTGGTAAAGATCTCTAGCGAGGGGCTTGTAGATTCTATTTGCAAAAGTTTCATATCCGTTTACAAAAGGAAAGTGGCAGTAATCTGAGTGAGAAGTTATTCCTGCCGTAGGCATAATGAGAATATCTTCATTTTCAACAGCTAATAATCTCTGCGCTTCTTTGATTAAAAGTCGTCCACTAGAACTAGTTCCACAATTACAATCTCTGGTCTGAAAAATATAAACCTGACTTAGGTTTATAAAATCATTGTACCATGAGTTTTTTAGATTTATGAATGCGTTTTTATAATCCTCTGTAGATAGACCGTTTATGAAAGAATCAGCCTCTCCTTGAGACCACAAAACTCCTCGTACGGCATTTTTTAGGCCAGTTTTGTTTAATCTATAATAAAGTCTTCCGTAATTTGAATTTGTAGAGGAACTATAATCAGTTGGCGCTTGAAAAAAGCTTATGGGTTGACCTCCATGTGCACCATTAAAAATTGCAATTGGAATATTAAATTCATCTACTAATTTTTTTGCTAAAACCAAGCCCCATTGACCTGTATTTCCACTTGAATTTTCATTTCCATCGCCTTGTCCATAGTACCATGAATCGTTAGACAATAGTCCTGAGGAACTAATATTCCCACCTGAATAAACTCTTATATAATCACTCTGATAGCTACTGGCGCTACCATTATACATAACAGCTGCTGCATTTGACTGACCTTGAATTACAAACACATCTCCAGCTACAATATCATCAATATCGTTAACTAGGTTAATAGTCCCATTATATTCTGTGTATATTTTTATACGGTATTTTGCAAGTTCTGCATTAATACTAATATCAAATGAAAAGGGTGCTATTAAATTTTGATAGCTTAAGTTTTGAGTAAAGTTTTGCTGAAGTGTACCGTTTCTTAACAACTCAACGCTGATCGATGTAAAGGGATTATTGTTATATGCAACAGGTTCAACCCATTTCCAGCCAAAAGATGGCTCACTATAATTACTGGCACTGGTGTCTTGATAAAGCCCAATCCAACCTCTAAAATAATTAAAAGCAGCTACTACTGAGTTTTCTTCTTGGCTTTGGTGTGATGATAAATATCCTCCAGCATTTTCTGCTGCTTGTTTAGCCGCTTCCCAGTTTAGTTGAGAAGAATTTTTAAAATAGGAATGCCCATTGTGTTGTCCCAAATAAATAAAATCTGCTAACGCATCTATAATTCCATTGAATTCAACATAAGAAGGTCTTGTGTCTGAAGCGTTGGCGTCATTCCAAGCTCCTGAGCTATTAATCATCTCTGCAACATCTTCTGGTGAAGGTGAGTTATTGGGTTCTCCAGATCCCCAAGAGTCATATTCAAGGTTATAATTGTCTCCTAAATTTACTTCTCCAGAAATGGTCACTATGCCTTGATTTGATTGGAGGTCCCTAGCAACTAATTGTTTTTCTGATGGCAACGTATTAAACGTAATTTGTGCGCTTAAAACACAAATTGGGAAGTAAATTAATAATGATATTAAGTTTTTCATTTGGGGTAGATGGATGAAATAGTTAAAAACAATAACCCTGCTTAAGATAAAGCAGGGTTAAATGATAATTATTTAAAATATTTATATATTATTTAATAAGCTTTTTGAGCTCATCAATTTGTTTTTGCTGTTCTTTAATTGCATTAATTA
>CAJXDP010000050.1 GCA_913052445.1 uncultured Formosa sp. | reverse complement strand
GCTTTTTTTCTGAAATTGTGAAGTTGATAATAATTAAATACTTTTAATGAACTCTACAAATATTTCCTCATGTCGCTTAACATCCATTTTAGGTGAAAGAGCAACTCGAACAATGTAGTCTTTATTCTCTTCCTTTGTTGTTCCTTGAGTAGATGTAGCGGGGATTGTCCAATAACATCCGTTTAATTGTCCATAGCTTACACAAAACTTACTTTCTTCACTTATCTTTTCAATCATCAAATTGATTAATTTAAGATTTAGCTCTCTTTTGTAAGTTTCTTTCTCTTTTATGGAATTACCTATAGAAGGAAGGTCTAATGAAAAAACAGATGGAGTAAAGCCTTCATTTGCTAATTCTTCTGAAACAAAGTTAATTTTAGCGTCTGGTAATACCGAATTAATAAATTCAACGAAACGATGTGTGTTTTTGTAGGCATCATATATTCTTTTATTCATTGATGGTAATTGCTTAGCTAGTATCTCAAGTTGGTATTCTGTTGCGTTATTATCACACATTTTTAAATGAGTTCCAATTTTAGCCATTAGTATTTCGGCTTTTTTATTAGACACACAATACCCAGAAGTACAGAGGCCTCCACTTGGAAATTTTGATCCACTAACATAGGATATAGCCATCACATTTGAAAATAAACTGTCTTCTTCTAAAAACGGAATATTAGGGCAAAAGGTCTGATCTAATATAAAAACAGGTTCAACTGCTGTAAAATTATTTCTGGTTTTACGTTTTTTGGTTAGCACCTCTCTAAGTTTTGTGAGATTTGGTACTTCTACTCTAGGATTTGTAGGTATTTCAGCTATTATAAAGGCAATTGAATCCTCATTAGCGATTTCGTTTAAGATAACCTCTATGTTTTCAGCCATATCTATGCCATTGTCAACATCTAAATCGATTACTTCTACATTTTCAATACATTTAGCAACCCGTCTAGCTTGATCATTAGTGCCGCCATAACAATTCGTGGGTACAATAAGTTTAATATCTTTTTCTTTGTGCTTTTCTATAGCATAATGAATGAGTCCCATCATGATTGCATACTGGACTGATAATCCACTAGAACCAACTTGTGGTTGTATTTTAGTATTTGTAATGTCTAAGATTGAATCGTTTACTTGTTTTATAAATACAGTGTTATGGACTTTTATTGTACTCAAAGAAGTATCATAAATCAGGGAATTTAGAGCTGCAAGACAATTGGCAGGAGTCATTGCAATTGTTTCTCGTCTTCTAACATGTTGAATATTACTAATATAACTTTCATTCGCTTCGCCGTTAACTAACAAGATACTTCCAAGTTCAGCACACCAGCTGACATAGAAGTCTACACTATTTATTAAACTGATGTCAGAGATTTTAGTTTGATTTGAAATAAAAACAGAAGATCCTTTAAAGGTTGAGATTTCATCAATTGAGTTTATTTTATTTAATTCAAATGTGTATCCATAAACTTTTTCAAGAATTCCTTTTTCTAAAAATTCAGGTACTTCTCCTATATAATTTATTTGTGTATTTTTATTGTTCAATAAATTTTCCCTCAAGATTGCCATTACTGGAATCGTTTTTGATGAAAAGCTTATTATATTTTCCGCCTTCAAATTACACCTTCTGCCTATAGACCACTCCAGTAAACAAGATAATGGATGTCCTAACCTAATATAATCGAATGCTGTAGGTAAATTGTCAAGCGCAGAATGTTCATAATTACTATCATTAATTAAAGCTTCAAAGTGTTCTAAAAATTGAATTTTAGCCAATTTTTCATCATATAAATTAAGCCTATGAGTTGTGTCAGTCAGCCAATTTTTAGGAATGTTATCTAATACATTTTTTAGATATTTTAATATTTCTCCATTTTTCATATGAACTCTTTTATTTTATTTTGAAAGATAGATTAATTAGTTTTATTCTAATAGTTGTTGAATACGTTTTGTATTGTTATTGTATTGTTTTTTTTAACCCAATTAACTTAAATTTATTACTATATTTATAAATTAATAATATAAATTTTAACAAACTTTAAAATGAAATCAAAATTACTTTTTTCTTTTTTATTTATCTCACTCTGTGTTGGAGCTCAAACCACTCACCAGTTAGGTTGGGG
>CAJXDP010000049.1 GCA_913052445.1 uncultured Formosa sp. | reverse complement strand
ATATGTATAAATTTAATACAAATGATTTTCTAGTAAGAATACCTCTATTCATAATATTCTTCTGGTTTGGATTATTGAAAGTTATCAATATGTCCCCTGCTACTGAGCTTGTAACTGAAACAGTTTTTTGGATGCCATTCTTTCAGGCCACAACATGGGCTATCATTATTGGATATTGGGAAATGGCCATAGGGCTGTGTTTTTTAAATAAAAAAACCACTTTAATAGCTATGGTATTGTTGATTTTACAAATGTCGGGAACTTTTCTCCCTTTAGTGATTTTGCCAGAAATAACTTTTCAAAATTCAAACCCCTTACTTCCTACTTTGGAAGGTCAGTATATAATAAAAAACATAATTATAATAACTGCGGCATTAATAATTGGAAGAAAATATTTAACTACAAATAGAAAAAAGATTTAAGCTTACAAAACCAAGCTAAGGAAACTATAGAGAAACGTAAACGAATCTACAAACAACATAGACTATAGTAGCAATCAAGATTTTTTTTCGGTGTTTAAGGTACCATTCCATTTACAGCGTATTTAATATCTCAAATTTACAAAATTTAGTTTTACTCACACTATCTGAACTAAAAAGGCAATACATGCCTATCCTTACATTTTACATGACAGTTAATTAATAACTATTTTTTTAGTTATTTGTGACCCGCCCGCTTCCAGTAGAGCAATATAAATGCCAGATTGTAAACTCGAGACTAAAACCCTTTGAGTTTGACTACTAACTTCAAATTCTTTGATCAAAACTGCCTGACCTAAAAGATTAAATAATCTTAGACTAGTTAATTCGTCACTGTTTAAGCCGTCAATTATAACGTATTCAGAACCAAAAGCTTTTGAAATAGTAATTTTATTCTCTTCAAGATCATTGACAGTCCCCAGTCCATTACTAGAAGATGTAACTAAATTAATAAGCATCGTGTTATCGGGCGTGTACGTGAAAAAAGGTTCGCAATTATTTGAGTTTACTGTACGAGTGCCTGGGTTTGGACTTTGATTATATGTGTCTAAAACAAAATCTGAAAAGTTACCTCCTGTAGATAAGCGAAATCCACTTTCCCCTGGGCTTCCTGGAACAATAATTGGGGCTCCAGACGGAAAAATCAATTCAACGACATATTCTAAGTTAGAATCTGCTTCATAACCATCTTCCAGGAAATTACCAAACGAATCAAATTCAATTGGGGCTGAAACTATACCTTTGTGATCACTAGGGGTAATAGTAATTGGTGCAGTGCTAGCAACAAACTCAAAGTCAAGATTGTTCCCAAATTGTCCCCCAACCCCTCCTTCATTGTTAATATATATATTAGCCTGAATATCTTGATTTGCCAGACTTAAATCTTCATTACCGTTTTCATCAGTATACCATACTCCAAATTGAATATGCGTCAAATCCAATGTCCCTGAAAACCCAAAGTCAAATGGGATAAATTGCCTGTAATATATTTGTTCAAACGTATTTGATGGAAATTCTACTGAATCAATTTCGGCTTCAGTTGCAATTCCATATCCACACTGATTAAAGCTTCCAGAGCTCCCTAACCAATTAGTTGAAATCTGATCTCCTTCATTAACCTCAAATACAAAATCTTTTACCCATCTTCTCTCAAAATCTGATCCTAAACCCTCAAGGACTATTTCATCATTAACTAAAACGTTTAAGGTTTTTCCAAACCATCCATCCCCAAAAACATCAGATATTCTAATCACATAATTACCGCTAGTTTGGGCTGTAAAGGTTGTTGTAGGACAGGAATGATTAGCGTTATCCCAAATTCCTTCACAAAAATAATCCCATTCAATATCAGAGTTGGAGTAAGATTGGCACAATTTTGAGGCCTGTTCTGTAATATCTTGAGATGAATTATTAGTCATTACCGTTTGTGCCGTTGAAACACAAATACAGAATAGTAGAATAAATAGAAGTGTGTATTTTTCTTTCATTTTAGTTGTTGTTAGCAATTATTACAGAAACAAATGTAGTTAAATTAATTAAAAGACTGACTTAGGATTATATTTTTAGCTAGATGAATAACGTATGATTACAAACAGTCTAACTGCATAAATTCTTCTGAACTGATTTCTGTATAGCCATCATCAATAGAAGCATCTCCACCAGTTTTTATGCTAATTATATCATTATCATCTTTTGTAACAATCCAAGTCTGGTTATAAATACCGTCTAATTTAAATTGTTGAGGATTGTTAATAATCGTGTCCGTATACCATCTCAAGTATAAGCCATAGTCGATAGAAGATATGCTATAATCTAAAAAGCAGCCTAGTTGATTAGGGTCGTTATTGTGTTTTTCATAGTATGTCCAACCTTCATATCTTTCACTTATTAAGTCTTCTCCCAGATAAGATAAGTCAAAATGGACATACCTTACACCATTGGGAATTTCTTTATGATAAACTTTACCTTTTATAAGTTCTATTAAATTTATTTCAATATCATCATTAGAATCCTCACTTGAACAAGCGAATATTAATAAGGTGGAGAGTAAGAGTAATTTTTTCATAGTTTTATTTTAAAGCCATTTTAAATCATTGGTTTCCCGAATGGTTATTATTCATTTTTTTCATAATAGTAAACAAAGAATGAAATAAACATAGCACCAATAATAAACCAAGGGCTAATGTTAAAATGCAAAGAAACCCCAGATAGAATGATGAAAATAGTGCATATAAGACTTTGCGTTAAAAACTTTTTCATAGCCCAAATATAGCTAATACCGGTCTGACTTACTTGACAGGATTAGAAATAGCTGAATTAAAAGTAGAAGATATTCCTATGGTTTACGGAAATCCGGACAATGATAAAAGCGCAAGAGAGTAATGCTTCATAGTCAGTTTACTCAAATTAAATCAAAATCTTATATTATATATTTTATACAAATTATCATATTTTTTAATAAAAATATTAATTTTTTAACCAAAAATTTGTAGATTTAGTAAAATAACTAATCAAAATATAAATTTATGGAAATTAAAAAGTATTTAAATCAGTTGCTGGAACTACCGCAAATGGTTAATGAAAGATTGCCTATGAACCGTTGGAATTCTATAGTTGAAAATTCCGAAAGTGCTATTTCAAATTGGATTAATACACTTTTTAAATTAGCCGCTCTTGGATTAATGTTAGGTGCCATTTTGGGGGGTTTAAATTATTTAGTAGACACACAAAATGGAGATCCTGTTTTTGATATGGATAGGCCTGTTATGATGGACAAATATGTCGCAGCAGAATACAATGAGGGTCAAATTGTTGAGGGAACTGGGAAATATATTGAAGTTCAATTAGAAGATGAAGATGGCGGTCTGAAATTTCATCAGGAGTTCGATGAAGAAACAGGTGAATTAATATTTGAAAAAGATATGAAGCTTTTTAATACAGGTGATGGGTTTCTAGGCTCTATTGGTTATTTGTTGGCTTTGTTTTTCTGGCTTTATGCTCTCATTCCGCTAGTCAACGTAGTAAGGTTTGCAGGAAATGAAATTTCAAATTCTAATGGAAATATGTTAGTACTCTTAATTCGAGATATTCCATTAGCTTTAATACGCGCGGCTGGATATATTGCTGCTCTTGTAGCTTTATTTAGTGCAATTGCATATACAATTACATGGTTCACTTCGATTAATTTAGGAATCGGTAGTAATGTTTGGGGTGATGCTGGTGGAATCTTAAGTTCTTTCAGTGAATTTAGTAACATTGGTATTGTAGCAATCGCTTCATTGTTGGAAATGAGTGATATCTTTTCATCCGTTAATCCTCAAATGTTGATGTCTAAATTGACAGATACGATGAGTGAAGGCACGCTTATTGAGTGGCTTAATACAGATGATTTAGTTATCGTTGTAGGAGCATATTGGAATGTCGTTGTAACATTAATTGTACTGTTTATTAATTTAATAATTTGGAAATGGGTCTATACTCTAGGTCATACATTTGTTAAGTTTGTTAGTGGGCCATATTTCCCGCACAAGTCACTTTAATTCAAATTAATAGTTGTACAATATTAAAGAGGCTCAATTATATGAGCCTCTTTTAATTTTCTACAAAAGTACGTTTACCTTATTTACATG
>CAJXDP010000048.1 GCA_913052445.1 uncultured Formosa sp. | reverse complement strand
CTGTATAGTATTTTAACAGGGAATTGTCCAAAATGTCATCAAGATTTTATGTACAAAAACAGCAATGCATACCAACTATCTCAGACCTTGGAAATGCACGAACGTTGTGGTTACTGTCAAACAAAATATAAGATTGAACCATCGTTCTTTTATGGCTCGATGTATGTAAGTTATGGAGTTGGAGTCGCCTTTTCAGTACTAGTTTTCATGATCACTTTTATTGTATTTGAAACTTCACTAATTATTTCATTTGTGGGCATTGTTGCAACACTGATAGGACTAATGCCTGTGATTATGCGACTATCTAGAAATATTTGGATTAATCTTTTTATGAGCTATGATTCGTCTTTAGCTAAGAAAAAACAGCCGAAAATCGATTAATATCTATTTCTTCGTTAAGTGGTGAGTTCATTTCTATTAGCTTGTAAAGAGCTTCAGACATGGACGGGGCGATTAAAACTCCGCGCGTTCCCAGTCCATTAAGTACATACATGTTGTAATGGTTTGGATGACGCCCAACTAAAGGACGGCGGTCAGAAACTGTTGGGCGTATTCCTGCACGCTGATCTAATACCTCAAAGTCACAAATAAGCAAGCGCTTTAGTTTTTCTAAAAGCTGAGATTTGGCACCTAGTGTAGTTGAGTTGGTCTTATCAGTCCATTCATAAGTAGAGCCTACTAGATAATTGTCATTTCCCATTGGGATTACAAATACACCTGACTTCAAAATAGTTGTTAATTGGAGCTGTGGTGAATGAATAGTAATTAGCTCTCCTTTAGTCCCTTCCAAAGGGAGTTGTTTAAAATAGGGGTTTTTGTGAATACCAAAGCCTTCCGTAAAAACAATATGTTTAGCCTTTATGGATTTGTAAGTAAATCCTTCGGGATTTTCATTTAAGAGTTTATAATCAAAATTTTCTGCTATGTATTGATTTGCTTTACTAAGAAAAAGACGATAAGTTTCTATTAACTTCTGAGTATCAATCCTGCCAGTAGAATATACTTCTCCAAACCCAAAAGGAGCTTTAATGGAAGAGTTTTTATTATTAATTAACTTAGGGTTCAAAAAATTAGTAAGCAAAGGTTTCTCACAGGCTAGAAACCAATTGTTTTGTTCTTGAATGGAGTTAAATACACGATGTATAGGAACTATGTAATCAAGTTTAAGCCCTAACAACTGTTCTAAGCTGGCGTATTTAGGAATGGCAGTCTCTAAGTGACTGGCAGCATTCCAAACCGCTGTAAAGCGCTTTAAAACCACGGGGTTATATAGACCACTCGCCACTACAGAAGCCTGTTGAGAGCGATCACTAATAACCACAAAAGATTTTTGATGTATACGTAGTTGTTCTGCGAACATTATGCTTGCCAAACCCGATCCTACAATAATATAATCACAGTTCATTTAATAACTATTTAAAACACAAAACGCTTATCTAAAGATAAGCGTTTTGTATATAAAGTATAATGGATTTAGTAACTCCACATGTCTTGTTCTTTATTTCTAATTTTTTCTTTAATACGTTCAGACTCTAAAAGTTGCATAAGTGCATTTTCGGGGATGTATTCTTTCAAGCTTCTATCTTGATAGACATTATCCTCCTTGTATATGTAAGCAGAAAATCTTCTTGAATTAATTAAATGATCAAAGTTAACTGGTTTAGAAGTATTAGCTTCATTAAAAGCCTCTGCCTCAAATAAAACATTTCTAGTGTCAGGGTAAAACATCCAAAAAAGGTCTATATAAACTGGGTCAATATCTTCAACTGAATCAAATCTTTTAGACTTAGACTGAGGAGATTCAATAACTGGAGCTATAGCTATAGGTCTATACTTTAGTTCTGCTTGGCGCTTGTCAAAATACCAAACTCCTTTAATTTTAAACTTTGAAACATCTGCATAATCAAATTCTTCTTCCGAAAACTCCTCTCGCTGAAGAAGATTATTGTCGAAAATTAGACGCTCTAATTCACTCTCGTATTCTCCTCTAGTCAGTTTTTCTGGTTCATTTTCATTTGAAATTGGAAGTGAACTTGGATCTATTCCATTAAATTCTCCTAAATCGACTCCAAATGATTCAAGAAATGCCTTTTTACCACCATAGCTATTAATTCTTTCAAGTCCTATACCTTCATCAGTACCAGGCTTGATCTTTTTATATGTTAAGATAGAGGTTAACTTATCTAGTGGTAGTATGTTTTTTAAATTATCAAGATCATATATTTCTATATTACCCTCTTTCGCATTCTTAATGAGATAATGAATTAATGGGCGTCTCTCGTTACGAACTACAGTTGTGTCTGTAGGGTAATAGAGTGGAAAATTAACTCGCTCGTTTAAGTCAATTATTTCCCATACTGTCTGAGAGAATAAAACATCTCTTTCATTTACATACGAGTAAGCTAATGGGCCATCACTTTCACCTATAATGAGCTCATCGATTGTTTTTTGACCAATTTCATCAGGAGACTTCGCATTTAAAATATTACGTTGCCCTAGCACCGAAGTTGGCAGAATCAATATTAATAAAAGTAAATATTTCATTTTTTTAGTTTGTCAATTTAATAATGATAGGCTGTGCTTCAAAAGTTAAAGCAACTCCACTAACAGAAACTTTTATGTTTTCAATAGTTACTGTTGATTTTTTAGGCGCTGACCTAATTGCAGCGACAGCATCCTTGTTAAACCTATCAGAAGTTACAGTAATTGAAGGTTTACCAGAAACTGTTAAATCAAAGCTAAAAACGCTCGCTTTAAGATCGTATACAAAATCTTCAAAAGACGCTAATACTTTAGAAGAGATCATGTCATTCTTGTTTAGCTTAACAACTCCTGTTTTACCTGAGATCTTTCCAACCGGAGATGGAATATCTTTAATTCTAAACTCTTTTGTGGAAACTACTCTAGAACCGTCATCTAAAGTGGCGGTGGCTGATATATTAGTAACAAAGCCTTTTTTTGGAACTAATGCATACTTACCATTGCTAGTTTTTGATATTGAAGACTTCGCATCTGTACTAACAGTTACTTTATTATCCGATACCCCTGCAAAAGAAATAGTCAATGGATTATTAAGTCCTCTATAAACGACATTCATTTTATCCGCGGCAATAGAAGCTTCATCCGGTCTTGGCACTACAACATAGTTACCAGTGATAGGGATTTCAAGCGGCTTACCTTTCTGCATCACTGTAAAGACACCTTCAATGATATGTTCTCCAACATTGCCAACATTAAAGTTTAGTCTAGCAGCACCTGCATCGTCTATAGCTTCTGTCAAATCTATGTCTTGACCTTGAACGTTAAGTTTTATTGGTGGTACCTGAGCATATTGTCCTATAACAACTTTTCCTTGGAATTTTTCACCAGCAAAAAAGGTAGATTTGTCTGCTAAAACTATAGCTTTATTTTTATCTAACCCATAAGCTTCTTCATTAGCATTACCCAAAAGCAGGTTTAGTAAAGAAGATTCTGTAGATGCTACATCATTAATTATAGAAGACAATCTTGTGTAAGTTGCTACAAGTGGGTAAGTTTGGAAGTTATGCTTTAACCAATTTACTTTAGCACCTTCTTCATTAATTTGATCGTCAGTAGCAAAACGGTTATCGAATTCTAACATTGCAGGTTTAAAATATGTATCAGTTCCAAAAATTCCTTTAATATCATTTCTATATGTTTCAAATGCTGACAAAACACACTCCCCACAAAATTCACTTTTACTTTCTTTGGAAAGATTATCACCTGTAAACCAATTTTCATCAACTACAGAAGAATTATCCATAGTTCCCCATTCAAGTTCATTAGTTTTTGGATCAATCTCAATTTTGCCTTGTCTTATTAAAAATTCTCTTGCATCTTCTAAGTACTTTGAGAAGGTTTCAGATTTGGCTCTAACTATTTTACCTCTTTCTGCTGATAAAGCAAAATCTGCTTTTTGTTCTCTTCCTTTCTGTTGTAAAAGTGCTAATTTTTCAATATTTCTTTCGTTTATAGAGGTACTAGATATTGAGAATTTAGTATCCATTAATCCAAAAGCATTAAGCACTTCTTTTGACATATTCATTGCCATCATCGCGATGAATACCAAATACATCAAGTTTATCATTCTCTGCCTTGCAGATAATTTTCCTCCTGCCATTTTAATTAGTTTTTTTTAATTAGTAATTAACTATTTATTAGTTTCAAAAACTAATTATTTATTGTTCATTGCAGATAGCATACCCCCATAGACTCCATTTAAAGAAGAAAGGTTAGACGCTAATGATTCCATTTGTTCTTTAAGTTTAGTCGCATTTTCGATAGTGTCTTGATTTATTTCAGCTTGACGGCTTGCACTTTCTAGTTGCGCAGTGTAAAGACTATTTATAGACTCCATTTGTGCGGCAGCCTGAGCCATTTGATCACTGTATTTTTGGGATGCACCAGCAGAACCTCCCATGCCAACAGCAGCAGAATTTAAATCTCTTATGCTGTCTCCTAGGCTAGTTACTAATGCTCCGTCAATTTTAGCTTCTTTTAAAAGGCTGTCTAATTTTTTTGTAAGAACTCCCTCAGCAGTTTCTTTTACTTTTGCTTTGGCAGATCCTCCAGCTAATTCTGGATATGCCACAGTCCAGTCTAAATCATCGGATTGTTTCTCAAATGCTGACCAAGTAAATACAAGCGCTTCCACAATCATTCCCACAGTTAAAATTATAGATGCAAAAGGCCAGTGTTGAATTTTAAAAAGTGCTCCAACAATAACTATTGCTGCTCCAAGTCCGTAGACCAAATTTGTAATTGTAATTTTTCCTTCTTGTGCCATAATAATAGATTTAAAAAAAAGTTTATGTATTTAATTATTTTATTTTTAGTTTGTAGCCGCATTTGCAGTTACATCTGTACCCATGTAATCTTGTACTGTGCGGAATCCAATATAACTTCTAGCTGAATCTGCATATTCATAGTCTCGTGAACTTACCTGTAAAAAGTACGCCACATCTTTCCAAGATCCTCCACGAACTACTTTACGCTTATTTTCAACATTATTAACATTCGGATTTATCGTTGAAGAATATTCATAGGAAGATTCTTCATAAGAAGACATAACCCATTCGGAAACGTTCCCAGACATATTGTACAAGTTATAGTCATTTGGCTCATAGGCATCAGCCTCAACAGTGTAAAGTGCCTGGTCTGCTGCGTAGTTCCCTCTCAATGGTTTAAAGTTTGCCATGAAACAACCACGATCATTTTTGGTGTAAGGACCTCCCCAAGGGTAAGTTGCACCCTCAAGACCTCCACGAGCAGCATATTCCCACTCAGCTTCAGACGGTAAACGAAATGAGTTTACAAACTCATCTCCTTTTGATTTTTTGTAAGAGTTTTTTAATAAAGTTCGCCATTGACAAAACGCTTGTGCTTGTTGGTGACTTATACCAACTACTGGGTAATTCCCGTAGGCTTCGTGCCAAAAATAATCATTGTGCATAGGCTCATTATAAGAATAGTCAAAATCGCGAATCCAAACTGTTGTGTCAGGGTAAACGTTTAAAGCTTCTTTAATAATTACGTCACTTCTATCAACTTCTTTAAATTTAGCAGCTAATTGAATATCCATATATGAATATTCAAATTCAAATTGACTCACATCCCAAGTACGTTGTCCGTTATACGATTCTTCAATTGGCAGATACATATTATCTAATACTTCTGAATATAATTCATCTGGATATTCATCAGTTTCAAATATCAAGTCGATATCACGGTTAAGCTTTCGCTGTTCATCTCCGTAAGTATCTATCATGTATTTTTCGTAAGGGGTTAAATCTTCATCTTC
>CAJXDP010000047.1 GCA_913052445.1 uncultured Formosa sp. | reverse complement strand
CTGAAACGATAGACGATAGAAATGTTTAATAAAAAAAGCCCATAATATAGTTATAGGCTTTTTTTATTATGTTATTTTTGTTGGTATACCAACAAGCATATGAACACTACCAAAATCGCACCTTCTATCTTAGCAGCAGATTTCGCTAACCTTCAAAAAGATATTGAAATGGTAAACTCTAGCGAAGCTGATTGGTTTCATATAGATATTATGGATGGGGTATTTGTTCCAAATATTTCTTTTGGAATGCCAGTACTCAAGGCAATAAAGCAGCATGCTAAAAAAACTATTGATGTTCACTTGATGATTATTGATCCGGACCGTTATATTAAAACTTTTGCAGAACTGGGGAGCGATATTTTAACCGTGCATTATGAAGCATGCGCGCATTTACACCGAACACTTCAGGCAATAAAAGCAGAAGGAATGAAAGCGGGGGTAGCATTAAATCCACACACAAACATAAATGTTCTTAAGGACACAATTAATGATATTGATTTAGTATGTATCATGAGCGTTAATCCTGGATTTGGAGGTCAAAGTTTTATCGAAAATACCTATGAAAAAGTGAAGCAACTAAAAGCACTCATAATTTCAAAAGAAGCCTCGACAGTGATAGAAATTGACGGAGGTGTAACATCAAAAAATGCTAAAAAACTTAAGGAAGTTGGGGCTGATGTATTAGTTGCTGGAAGTTTTGTGTTTAAAAGTTCAGAACCCTTAAATACCATTAAAAATTTGAAAAAAATTACAGCATCTTAAAGATGTATTAATTAGCGAAGTCAGGATAGCATCCGGGCAATCTAATATGGAAATAGACTTCGACTACTGCCGTAATACTACAGACTTTTAAAATTTAAAACACTCCACTGAAAAATACCCAAATATTCAAAACCAATGAACGGAAAAAACATTGTTTTAAATGAAGAAATCTATCAATCTATTATTGAAGATTTGGATTATCTATTTCAGGAAGCAAATGAAACTTTTAAAAAATAAAGACATATTTAAATAATCAGATAATTCCTAATTATTTGTTAAGTTGTTCTAAAGCTACACTTGAACTTGTTGTAGGGAAATTACATGAATTATTGACACAGACATAAATCATAGTGCTATTTTCTACAAATCGATTTTGTAATAACGGAAAATCAGCCTTGTTTTTGCTGAACAATTTATTTTTTGAAATAGAAATTCTAGCACAAATTATTTTATTAGGAACGTACTCCTTATTTATATCCTTTATTTTTTGGATAGCATCTTTACCAACAATGGCTACTTCATAAAAATTTGAACTTAAATTACTATATACATTAATCCAGTTGGAATATGATGAAGGATAACTTTCAATTAAGGGAGCGATATTATGTACCATTTGACGGCTTATTTTTAGATAGTTTTTATCTCCAAATAAATGACCAAGCTTTAATAAATTATTTGCCATAATAGAATTTGAGGATGGTATGACATTATCCTCAAGATCTATTTTTTTAGCTATAAGCTGAGAATCAATATCAGAAGTGAAAAAAAACATATTAGAATCTTTGTCATAAAAATGTTCTATCGTATAATTTATAAGTCTTTTACAAATTATCAGCCATTTATCTTCTAGTGAAACCTCATATAATGATATATATGCATCAATTAGTGTGGCATAATCTTCTAAATAGGCATTTATAGTTGATTTTTTATTTTTATAACTTCGAAATAAACTGCCGTCTTCCTTGATTAGATTGTCCTGAATGAAGTAAGCGTTTTTAATTGCAATATCTAACAGGTGATTATCGTTAAAAACACGGTATGCATCTACATAGCCCTTTAGCATTAGTGCGTTCCAAGAGGTTAAAATTTTGTCGTCTAACCGTGGTTGTTTTCGTTTTTCACGATTAACTAAAAGATTGCTTTTCCATTTGCCTACAAGTTTTTTTAAATCAGCTAAATTAAGTTTATGTGTTTTTGCAAATAGCTCATCACTCGTAGTCCTAATTAAGTTATACTTTTCATGCTCCCAAACACCATACTCATTAATATTATAATACTCAGAGAATAGATCAAATTCAGATCCAATTACCTTTTCAAGCTCTGATTTTTTCCAAATATAAAAAGCACCTTCTTCTAAAACTTTTTCTTCGTTGATACTGTCAGCATCTAATGAAGAATAGAACCCACCGTCTTTATGAAGTAATTCACGTTCAATAAAATCTAATGTATTATATACCGTTTCCTTGTAGGTTTGATTTTTAGTAATTAGAAAGGCATCTGAATATAAACTAACTAATTGACCATTATCATAAAGCATTTTCTCAAAATGAGGAATATGCCATTTTTTATCTACAGAGTACCTGGCAAAACCGCCACCAACTTGATCAAAGATACCACCATAGGCCATTTTAGTTAGGGTTGTATTAACATATTCCATGAGCTTACTGTTTTTAGTTTTGTAGGCATGCCGCATTAAAAACTGATAATTTGTTGGCATTGGAAATTTTGGAGATCTATTAAGTCCTCCAAAATCTAGATCAAAAGATTCTGTCCATTTGTCGACACATTTTTGAATATAACTTTCTGAGAAAAAGATTTCGTTATTATTTGGAGCAACTAAGTTAGATTGTTGAACTCCTTCTGTAAGCTTGGTTGCATATTCTATAGTTTTAACAGAATCCTTTTGAAATAACTCAGAGATTTGAGTTAATGCATTGGTCCAGTTATCCTTGCTAAAATATGTGCCTCCCCAAATAGGCCTACCGTCAGGCAAAGCTATACAATTTAGAGGCCATCCACCACTCCCAGTTATGAGTTGAACAGCATTCATATATACTTGATCAACATCTGGACGTTCCTCCCTGTCCACTTTAATGTTAATGAAATTTTCATTCATTATTTTGGCAACCTCTTCGTTTTCAAAACTTTCGTTTTCCATGACATGACACCAGTGACAGGCAGAATAGCCTACAGAAATTAAAATTAATTTATTTTCTCTTTTAGCTAATGCTAGAGTTTCGTCATTCCATGCGTACCAATTGACCGGGTTATGTGCATGCTGTAACAAATAGGGACTTGTTTCATTAATTAAATTATTAGTGAAATCATGTTTCTGCATTACGGAAGTGGGTTTTTGGTTACAATTAAAAATCAGAAGAGAAAATAATAAGAGGAACTTATATTTCATTTTACTATTGTTAAACAAATATTAAACGTTTATAATGTATTAATTGAAATACACAATTTAAAAATATTAATTAATTTTTATAGAGAATTATGAGCTTAATTTAAAAGTTCTATTTAAAAGACTAAAAATAAGCTATATAGCTTTTATAAAACGTTCTTTGTCTAACTAATTACTCTTATTAATAATAAATAAATTATATTTAAATAAAAATAAAATTATTATTAATATAAAGCTACACAACTAACAAAAATGAAATTAAAATATCTAATATTAATCATTTTTTCATCAACAGCATTTACCCAGGAAATAAATGCTCAAGACTGGAGTGAATTTGCAAATACCGGTTATTACTCAAAGGCTAACCTAGAGCTTAAGCTACATTCTAAAATCAAAAATCGTGTTGTTTTTATGGGAAATTCTATAACTGAAGGCTGGGTATTTTTTAGACCAGAGTTTTTTGAAAATAGAGACTATATAAATAGAGGAATAGGTGGTCAAACAACTCCTCAGATGCTACTGCGTTTTAGACCAGATGTTATTGATTTAAACCCCAAAGTAGTTGTTATATTAGCTGGTACAAATGATATTGCAGGAAATACAGGATATACTTCATTAGAAACCATTACAGGTAATATTAAATCCATGGCAGAAATAGCCAATGCTAATGGAGTTGAAGTTATTATTTCTTCTATTTTACCTGCCATAGAATATTTATGGAAACCCGGATTAAATCCTGCTCCTAAAATTATTTCAATTAACAAAGAATTAAAGAAATATGCCAAAAAAAATAACTTCATTTATTTAGATTACTTCTCTGCAATGGTAGATGATAATGACGGCTTAAAAGTACCTGACTATACTTCTGAGGATGACCTTGTTCATCCAAATAAAGCTGGCTATTTAGTTATGGAAAATCTAGCAGAAAAAGCAATTGACCAGGCCTTGAGCAGATGAAAATGAAAAAAGCTACTTTAAGTTTATTAATATTAACATACGTTTTTATATTTAATGCATGCAAAAACTCAAAACCAAATGAGTTAACGGTCAATGATCTTTTTAGTAACCATATGGTTTTACAACAAAATGAAGATGTTGCTTTTTGGGGAAGCTATACTCCAAATAAAGAAATTACAGTTAATGGAAGCTGGGGAAGTAAAGCAACTTGTGTCGCCGATAATAAAGGAAAATGGAAACTAACTCTAGACACGCCTAATGCAGGTGGACCTTATGAGGTAACCATCAGTACTAATAGCGATACCGTATTTATAAAGGATGTGTTAATAGGGGAAGTCTGGTTGGCTTCTGGACAGTCCAATATGGAAATGGACTTTGATTATTGCTGTAATACTACTGATTTTTCAGAACTGGAGCTCAACAACGCTGACTACCCAAACATTCGCATGATTAATGTGAAAAAACAGCTAAATCCAAACCCTGTTCAGGAATTTGAGGGCACTTGGAAACGAGCCATTGGAGACAGCATCACCAAATTTAGTGCTGCAGGCTATTTTTTTGCAAAAAGACTGCACAAAGAATTAAATGTACCTATCGGAATTATAAACGCCAGTTGGGGTGGCACCGATATAGAAGCGTGGACTAGTAGAACCGAATTGAGTTCACTAGATTTTTTGGATGATACCATGAATAATTACGGGACACTAATTGAAAACTCCTCGAAATCTTACGACTGGTTTTCACAATTTGAATTTACTAAATCTCCTTCTGATGTTTGGTATTTGTTTTTAGATGATCCATTAGGAGCTCCAGAGCAATGGAAGCGTATTAATTTTAGAGATGAGCGTTACATCAATTCAAATGATACAGATTATAACCGCTGGAAGCAAATAAAAATTCCAGGATCCATTGACAATATTTATAAAACCAATGATTTTGACGGGGCTATTTTAATTCGAAAATCGTTTACTCTAACTGAAATTAAAGGAGATTATTCGCTTCGTATCGGACCGGTATCAGATATGGATTTTACCTATTTAAATGGAGAACTCATTGGATCAAGTATGGGGAAACCAAGTACCAAAACTAAAACATATGACATCCCTAAACAGACCCTTAAAATTGGAGAAAATAATATTGTTATTCGGGTTGTCAATCAATATAAAGAAGGAAAGCTAGGTGCTGTCTCACTCCTAAATACAGAAAGCCCTCCGTTATCCTTAGATGGAAACTGGAACTATCATGTATCTGCAGAAGCTTATAACTCTATGAGTTCGTATTCATGGCCATATATAGATTTTTATTTTTATGATAAAGATACTATTGATTTTACTAAAAGGCCCGCAGTAACCAATTATAATCAACATTCTAAATCATCGCTTTTTAATGGTATGATTAACCCCTTAGTTCCCTACAACATTAAAGGAGTGATATGGTATCAAGGAGAAAATAACGTGCCCCGATTTAAGGAGTATGAACGACTATTCCCTGCATTAATTAAGGATTGGCGAACCCAATGGTCTAACGAGTTTCCGTTTTACTTTGTTCAAATAGCGCCTTTTGAAAATTACAATGGCCTTTCTTCTTCATTGCGAGATGCTCAAAGAAAAACACTCAAAACTACAAAAACAGGTATGGTAGTCACTTTGGATATTGGAGAAGACAACGACATACATCCGTCTAACAAACACGATGTTGGGGGACGACTCGCAGG
>CAJXDP010000046.1 GCA_913052445.1 uncultured Formosa sp. | reverse complement strand
TTTTTTTGACACCATTTCATTGCTATTATAGATTATTTTAAGAATTAAATTCCCTCATAAAATGATTGCAATTTATTATATTTACAACCCTAATCCACTTAGGATGAAATCTGAGTAATTAAAAGAAAAACTAAAATTTATAAAGCCCACAATGGCAAACATAATTTACACAATTACCGATCAAGCACCTGCACTTGCAACCCGTTCATTTTTACCTATAGTTAAATCATTTCTAAAAAGCTCTGGAGTGCATATTGACACCAAAGATATTTCTTTAGCATCTAGAATTCTTTCAAGTTTTTCAGATTTTTTATCTGATGATCAAAAAGTAGAAGATGCTTTAGCTGAACTAGGTATGCTAGTAACAAAGCCGGAAGCTAATATTATTAAGCTTCCAAACATTAGTGCTTCAATGCCACAATTAAAAGCTGCTATTTCTGAACTACAATCTCTTGGGTTTGGGATCCCAAACTACCCAGACACCGCTAAAAGTGAGGAGCTAAAATTTATCAAATCTCGTTACGATAAAATTAAAGGAAGTGCTGTTAACCCTGTACTTAGAGAGGGCAACTCGGACCGTCGTGCTCCTAAGGCAGTAAAGAATTATGCCAAGAAAAATCCTCACAGCATGGGTAAATGGTCTAAAGACTCAAAAACACATGTGGCGACAATGGTTGAAGGGGATTTTGCTCATAATGAAAAATCTGTAACAGTTTTAAATGCCACTGATGTTCGTATAGTTCATACAGATTCCGAAAATATAACTACCGTATTAAAATCAAACATCCCTATACTAGAAGGCGAAATTATTGATGCAACAGTCATGAGTCTTCAAGCACTAAAATCTTTCTTAACAGCAGAAATTAAAGACGCTAAAGAGAAAGGCATTTTACTATCACTTCATATGAAAGCGACTATGATGAAGGTAAGTGATCCTATTATTTTTGGTCATACTGTTAAATTGTTTTTTTCTGAAGTATTTGAAAAGCATCAAGTCTTATTTGATGAAATTGGAATAAACCCTAATAATGGTTATGGAAATATTTTGGATAAAGTAACTGGGTTAGAAATTGAAAAACGTCAAGAAATTGAAGCTGACTTTGAGACTGCTATCAAAAATGGACCAGATTTAGCAATGGTTAATTCTGAGAAAGGTATTACAAACTTACATGTACCTAGTCATGTAATTATAGATGCATCTATGCCTGCTATGATTAGAACCTCAGGGCAAATGTGGAATGCAAAAGGAGAGGCACAAGACACAAAGGCAATTATTCCTGACAGTAGTTATGCGGGAATATATACGGCAACTATTGATTTCTGTAAACAAAATGGAGCCTTTGATCCAACATCAATGGGAACGGTTCCTAATGTTGGGTTAATGGCACAAAAGGCAGAGGAATACGGGTCACATGACAAGACTTTTGAGATTGAATCAAGCGGACGCGTTGATGTAATAGATAGCCAGGGAGTTATTTTAACTTCACATATTGTAGAAGAAGGAGATATATGGCGAATGTGTCAAGTAAAAGATGCTCCTATACAAGATTGGGTAAAGCTAGCGGTGAACAGAGCAAAAGCATCAAATTTGCCTACTGTTTTTTGGTTGGATTCTAAAAGAGCGCATGATGCAGAGCTTATTAAAAAGGTTGAGACCTATCTAAAAGATCATGACACGAATGGATTAGAACTTCAAGTACTAGCTCCTATTGAGGCAACTAATTTTACACTTTCTAGACTTAAAAAAGGAGAAGATACCATCTCTGTTTCAGGAAATGTTTTAAGGGATTACTTAACTGATTTATTTCCTATTCTTGAAGTCGGAACAAGTGCAAAGATGTTATCTATTGTCCCTTTAATGAATGGTGGTGGATTATTTGAAACAGGTGCTGGAGGTTCAGCACCTAAACATGTGGAGCAATTTATTAATGAAAACCACTTACGTTGGGATTCTTTAGGAGAATTTTTAGCCTTAGCTGTATCCTTAGAACATTTTAGCCAGGTAAACGACAATATAAAAGCATCCATTCTTGGTAAAGCTTTAGACTCAGCAACAGAAAGGTTACTAGACGAGAAAAAATCTCCCTCAAGACATGTCAACGAAATTGACAATCGAGGCAGTCATTTTTATCTAGCACTTTACTGGGCAGAGGCCATTTCAAAACAAGAAAAAGATCCTGATTTAAAATTAGAATTTGCAGCAATTGCTAAAGCTCTTTTAGAAAATAAAGAAACAATCCTTCAAGAATTAAATAGCGTGCAAGGGAATCCCGTAGATACTGGAGGGTATTACCTTCCTAATATTGAAAAAACAAATATAGCAATGCGACCAAGCACCACACTTAATAGTATTCTAGACCACTAAACTTGTAACTAATTATTGTCTTCTAATTTAACCAAATGAAACGTTTAATATTCCATCTGTTATTAGGTTTTAGCTTGCTAGGCAACTCTCAAGAGCGCTTTACTCTTAGTGGAACTGTTTTTGAGGAACAAGGAAAAGAAACCCTCATTGGAGCGAATATTATAATCGTAGATTTAATGACAGGAACTATATCCAATGAATACGGATTCTATTCAATCACTTTAGCTAAGGGAACCTATGAAATATCGGTAAGTAATATCGGGTATTCAACCTTAAAACAAACCATTAAACTTGATCAAAACTTCTTGATGGACTTCACCCTATCAGAATCAATTGAAAGTTTGGACGAAGTCATCATTGAAAGCAATGTTGAATCTTTGGATGTAAAAAGTCCACAGATGAGTGTCAACTCATTAACAGCTTCATCTATTAAACAAATTCCAGTCGTATTTGGCGAAGCGGATGTCATTAAGGCAATAACTCTTTTGCCTGGAGTTTCTAGTGGCGGCGAAGGGGCAGCAGGTTTTAACGTGAGAGGTGGGGCAGCTGATCAAAACTTAATTTTGTTAGACGAAGCGACCATCTTTAACTCCTCTCATTTATTTGGATTGTTTTCTGTATTCAACCCAGATGCCATAAAAAGTTTAAAACTATATAAGGGAGGTGTTCCTGCAAAATACGGAGGGCGTGTTGCCTCTGTTTTAGATATTTACCAAAAAGAAGGGAATAAAAACGAATTTAAAGCTAATGGTGGGATTGGATTGGTAGCCAGTCGCTTACTTCTTGAAGGCCCCCTAAAAAAGGGAATTGGTTCTTTTTTATTAGGTGGACGCGCAACATATGCTCATTTATTCCTTCCGCTGTTTGATGTAAATAACATTGCATATTTTTATGATTTAAACACCAAATTAAGCTACAAATTAAATCAAAAAAACAGCATTTACTTGTCAGGTTACTTTGGAAGAGATGTGTTTAATGTATCCAACAGTTTTGAAAATACGTATGGAAATACCGTTGTTAATTTTAGATGGAATCACCTATTTAATGATCAGCTTTTCTCAAACTTATCTCTAATATACTCTGACTATTATTACGGATTAAATTTAAATTTTGTTGGTTTTGAATGGAACTCCGGCATTCAAAACATGAATATCAAATATGACTTCAAACAGTATGTCAATGACCGTTACAAACTTGAATATGGACTACACAGTACCTACTACAGATTCAATCCAGGAATCATTAGCCCAAATAGAGATGATTCGGGAATAAATACAGAAGAGCTTACTAATAAATTTGCATTTGAAAATGCAATCTACTTTGACATTAACCAACAACTGTCAGAACGCCTGTCTATTAGCTATGGAACCCGATTAAGTTCTTTTTTACGTCTCGGGCAAAAAGAACTCAACATCTATGAAAATAATCAGGCTGTGGGCTTCAACTCAGACTTACAACTCTACGAAGAAATTAACCCAATTGGATCTGAAAGTAATAGTAATAGTAAAGTCATCAAATCTTTTTTAAATTTGGAACCTAGGTTAGGACTTTCGTATAAGTTAGATAATGATACGTCACTAAAAACCAGTTACAACCGAATGACACAGTATTTGCACCTAATATCTAATACTAGCTCCCCTACCCCTTTAGATGTTTGGACTCCAAGTGGTGAATACATTCAACCCCAAATTTTAGACCAAGTTGCCATTGGATATTTCAAAAGGTACAATATATACGATTTAGAAATTGAAAGTTTTTATAAGACCACTAAAAATCGAATTGACTATATAGATGGGGCTAATTTAATCGCTAATAAAGCCATTGAACAGGTGCTTCTTAATGGAAAGTCTAGAGCGTATGGTTTTGAATTATTATTTAGAAAAAACAAAGGACGCTTCAAAGGATGGTTTGCATATACACTCTCAAAATCCGAACAACAAACTAAAGGAATAAACCCATCAGATCCGGGAATTAATAACGGGAATTGGTACAATACCCCATATGATAAAACTCATGACATCTCAATCACATCAAGCTATGACCTTACTGATAGATGGACATTAAATGCAAATTTCATTTACCAAACAGGACAACCTACAACCTATCCAAATGGACAATATGAATATAACAACTTGATTGTCTCTACATTTGAATCTCGTAATTCCAGTCGTTTAGATGCCTATCATCGGTTTGATATTTCTGGAACCTATAACCCTAAAAAAAATAAAGAAAAACGATGGAAAGGTGAATGGGTGTTTAGTATCTATAACCTTTACAATCGAAAAAACACTCAGTCCTTGAACTTTAGAGAAAACCAAGATACAGGACAAAATGAAGCGCTCAAATTATCATTATTTGGAGCCATAGGAGCCGTTTCATATAACTTTAAATTCTAGAGCCATGAAAAATATTTTTATTTTAATATGTGTTGGATTCCTAATTGCTAGTTGTGAAGAAGTCATCCAGCTTGATTTACCAAATGAAAGCCCTCGATTGGTTGTTGAAGCATCGTTAAAAATGACTCCAAACGAATCCATAACTCAAGAAATTAAACTCAGTTTGTCAGGTCCATTTTACCAAGAGGAAAATCCAATAGTATCTGAGGCAACAATAGAACTAATAGACCTTTCAAACAATATAGTTTACGAATTTGAGTATGATTATACACACCAAATTTATAGCTTGCAATACACTCCAAACTTTGATATTGAATATAAAATTCGAATTATTTATGAAGATGAAGTCTACGAATCTACAGTAGAACAACTCATGTATTCGGCGCCCATAGACACTATAGTACAAGGAAATAACACATTATTTGGAGGTGATGAAAAAGAGGTTGTAATCTCTTTTTCGGACAATGAAGAACGAGATGATTATTATTTATTTGATTTAGGAGAGAATTTATATCTAGCTACTAAGGATGAGTTTTATCAAGGAAATGTATTTACGTTTTCCTATTTCTATGACGAACTAATCGCTGGGGATGAAATTAATATTAAGATAATGGGGATTGATGAAAGACATTTTAACTTCATGACTATCCTTATTGAACAGACAGAAGAAGGTGGAAGGCCTTTTAATACTACCCCATCCACAATACGTGGAAATATCACTAATATAACAAACCCTGACCACTACCCTTTGGGATATTTTAGACTTTCTGAAACTTATAAGGCGAGTTTAATCTTAGAATAACATAAAAGTATTTCAAAAGTTATATTTTTGTGTATGGCTTTTACAAAAACTACTGAACAAGACTCTCATTACGACCATCTTGAAAAAATGTCTGTTGAAAAAATACTAACAACCATTAATCAAGAAGACTCTGGCGTAGCTGAAGCTGTAAAAATAGCAGTTTCACAGATAGAAGTATTAGTAAATCAAATTGTTGCAAAAATCAAGGATGGAGGACGTTTATTCTACATGGGCGCAGGGACTAGTGGACGACTAGGTATCTTAGATGCATCTGAATGCCCACCAACTTTCGGAGTACCGCATGAAATGGTCATTGGATTGATTGCTGGGGGTGATGCAGCCATACGTAAAGCAGTTGAATTTGCAGAAGATGATAAGAACCAAGGATGGGAAGATTTAAAAGCACATAATGTGTGCGATAAAGATATCGTCATAGGCATTGCTGCATCAGGCACGACCCCCTATGTAATATCAGCTCTTAAGGCATGTGCAAAAGCATCTGTTATAACTGGCTGTATTACGTGTAATAGTGGTAGCCCGCTTGCAATAGCCGCCAACTTCCCAATTGAAGTTGTGGTGGGACCAGAAGTTGTAACTGGAAGTTCTAGAATGAAAGCTGGTACAGCTCAGAAACTAGTTTTGAATATGATTACAACTACCGTTATGATTAAGCTTGGACGAATTAAAGGTAATAAAATGGTAGACATGCAGCTTAGTAATGATAAGTTAGTCGATAGGGGTATTAAGATGGTTCGAGAACAGCTGAATATTTCTGAATCGAAAGCTAGTTCACTTTTAAAGACTCATAAGAATGTAAGAAATGTACTAAACAACTATTCAAATGGAAACACCGAGAACAAATAAAGACCTGTTAGTTGAAGGTTTGAAAACAATGGGAATCACATTATTTCTAATGTTTTTGGGACCTTTAATATTGCACACAGGGTTTTCAAACCCGGATAAGCCACTTTACATTCCATTAATTGTAGGGGGAATATTTATTTGCTTTTTAGCTATTTACTTTGGATTTAAAGGAATTCGAATTATAATGAAAAGTATGTTTGAAAGTAAATAATTTTTTAGCAAATATAATTTAGTCTTTATTTTAAATTATTTTACACTATTTGAAATTAAACTTCCTACTTTTT
>CAJXDP010000045.1 GCA_913052445.1 uncultured Formosa sp. | reverse complement strand
GCTACGATCCAATAAAAAGGTTTTCCTTTTTTACCGTGTCTTTGTAATCTTATTTTTACTGGCATAATAATTAATTAGTGAGGTTCTCGACCTCGGTTATTAATGAGTGCGCAAATATACTATATTTTTCCTTTATACAATATTTTGTTTATTTTTTTTATACTTTTGAGCTTGATGATAAAATGATAACTATTTTGTCTTTTTAAGTAATATTAAATAATCTTTGTTTTGAAAAATATTTTTACCCTACTGATCTTAGTCACATTGTTTGGCTGCCAAGATGATATACAAACGAGCATACCTGCTTTTGAGAGTATGAAAAATGGGAATTTTCAATGGAAATCTATCGTTTCTACAGTAACTAGTGGAGATTCAGGAGTTGTGACTTTTACCGGCTCAGATGGCCTAGGGGTCATTACACTTCAAATACCTGCCCTAGTCTTAGGTTCATATGAGTTAGGTTCTGCTTTTACAGCTACTGCCTCTTACTCTGAAGACGGTTCTCAATACAGCACCACAAATGATGGAGTAGGTACTATTGTATATGTAAGTGATGGTATGATTTCTATAGATGAGATAGATGAAACTGGAGCTATTACGGGCTCATTTTACTTTAACGCATACAACTCTTCGGGATCCAGTGTTGTTAATTTCTCTCAAGGAATTTTATATAAATTACCAGTCACTAGCCCATAAATTTAATTCTTAGAGATTACGAATTAGTGATATACAGAGCAAATTACCACTGCTTTTTTTGTTCATAATTATTATCCATTTTGATTCATCAAATTCCTAAATAGTTTTATATTTAGAATTCCGTCTTATACCAAAAAAAATAGATGTATTTAATATTCGATACTGAAACCACCGGGTTACCTAAGCGCTGGAAAGCGCCCATTACCGATACGGATAACTGGCCCCGTTGCATTCAGATAGCTTGGCAATTACATGATGATATGGGTCGTTGTTTGGAACATCAAGATTTTCTAATACGACCGGAAGGTTTCAATATTCCATACGATGCTGAAAAAATTCATGGTATTTCAACAGAACTGGCTTCCGAGCAAGGTATTGATTTAGCAGATGTCCTAGAGCTATTTAACATAGCACTATCTAAGACCAATTTTGTAGTGGGTCAAAATGTAGGTTTTGATTTAAATATTATGGGCTGTGAATTTCATCGTCTTGAAGTAGTTTCTTGTTTAAATCAACTTCCTATTTTAGATACATGTACTGAGAAAACGGCCTCTATGTGCCAGATTCCAGGGGGTAGAGGGGGTAAGTTTAAATTACCTACATTAACAGAATTACATCAATTTTTGTTCAATAAGCCTTTTGGAGATGCTCATAATGCAACTGCTGATGTGGAGGCAACGACCCGTTGTTTTTTAGAACTAATACGTCGTCAAGAATTTAGCATTGATCAGCTTCAAGCGCCAAATGATTATTATCAGCAGTTTCAATCTGTCAATCAAAATGCAATATCACCAGCAGGGCTTAAGCACACCAACCTCAAAGAACAATCAGCAAAAATAGCCACCAGAATACAACAAGAAAAAGAGTTGTTAACCCCTCAGAATACATCAACAGAAATCCCACAGGTTCTCAATGATGTGGAAGTCGTTCAGTTGCATAACCACTCCCAGTTCTCGGTTTTACAATCTACGATAAGTGTTAAAGATTTAGTAAGGGCAGCATCAGATAATCAAATGCCTGCTGTAGCAATCACAGATCATGGTAATATGATGGGTGCGTTTCACTTTGTGAAAGAAATAGGCAATTATAACCGTGCAATTCGTCAGCAAAACCATGAGGCACGAGACCTAGAAGGCCGGGCTGAAGGGCAAGAGATTAAGGGAATTGTTGGTTGTGAGTTTTTTATATGTGAAGATCATGCCAATAAGTCACAAAAAGACAACGGCTATCAAGTGGTTTTTTTAGCAAAAACAAAAAAAGGATATCACAATTTAGTGAAAATGTCTTCCAAGGCTTATACTGATGGCTTTTACTATTTGCCAAGAATTGATCGAAATATTGTCGAAACTTACAAAGAAGATCTCATTGTCTTAACAGGAAATTTATATGGAGAGGTTCCTTCTAAAATACTGAATGTTGGAGAGCGTCAAGCTGAAGAGGCTCTTTTGTGGTGGAAAGAAAAATTTGGAGCGGATTTGTATGTGGAAATTATGCGTCATCAACAAGAAGATGAGGACCGAGTAAATCCGGTACTCATAAGTATGGCTCAAAAGAATAAGGTTAAATTAGTGGCCACCAACAATACTTATTACATCAACCAAGAAGATGCCAACGCACATGATATTTTACTGTGTGTAAAGGATGGTGAAAAACAAGCCACTCCTATAGGACGTGGTCGAGGCTACCGTTATGGTCTTCCCAATCAAGAGTATTATTTTAAGTCCTCCGATAAGATGAAATCTCTTTTTAAAGACATCCCAGAGGCAATTATTAATATTCAGGAGGTAGTTGATAAAATTGAACCTTTCGAATTGGCACGTGATGTTTTACTTCCAAAGTTTGATATTCCCGATTCATTTATTAACCCTGCTGATGCGGCTGACAGTGGCAAACGAGGGGAAAACACTTACTTAAGAGATATCACTTACAAAGGAGCCAAGAAGCGGTATGTTGAGCTTACAGATTCCATAAAAGAACGAATTGATTTTGAATTAAAAACAATTGAAAATACCGGTTATCCAGGTTATTTTTTAATTGTAGAAGATTTTATACGTGTAGCTAGGTCTATGGATGTATCGGTCGGACCAGGCCGAGGGTCTGCTGCGGGATCCGTGGTAGCATACTGTTTGTGGATTACTAATATTGACCCCATTAAATACAACTTACTTTTTGAGCGTTTCTTAAATCCAGATCGTGTGAGTATGCCGGATATTGATATAGATTTTGATGACGAAGGTCGTGGACGCGTTATGGACTATGTAATTAATAAATATGGGTCGAGTCAAGTTGCTCAAATTATTACGTACGGAACAATGGCGGCAAAGTCCTCAATCCGTGATACCGCCCGTGTTTTAGATTTACCTCTAGGTGATGCCGATAGAATTGCAAAGTTAATACCTAATATGGCGAAGTTGAGTAAAATCTTCAATACTACAGAAAAAGAACTAAAAACTAAGTTTAGGCCAGAGGATATGGAGTTAATTAATCAACTACTCAACTTATCAGAAGGAGAAGACTTAGAAGCAGAAACCATTAATCAAGCACAGATATTAGAAGGTTCATTAAGAAATACAGGAATTCATGCTTGCGGGGTGATTATTACGCCTAGCGATATTACAAATTATGTACCCATAGCTACGGCCAAAGATTCTGACCTATACGTGACCCAGTTTGATAACTCCGTAGTAGAAGATGCAGGACTTCTAAAAATGGATTTCTTGGGTCTGAAAACATTAACATTAATAAAAGACACGGTCAAAATTGTAAAGGCAAAGCATAATGTGATCTTAGATCCAGAAAACTTCCCTTTAGACGATCAGCTTACTTATGAGTTGTTTCAAAGAGGTGAAACGGTCGGAGTTTTTCAATATGAATCTCCTGGAATGCAGAAACACATGCGGGACTTGAAACCTACGGTTTTTGCTGATTTAATTGCTATGAATGCCTTGTACAGACCAGGGCCTATTGAATATATACCGAGTTTTATTCGACGTAAACAAGGAGATGAAGATATTAGTTATGATCTTCCTGAAATGGAAGAATATCTAAAGGAGACCTATGGAATTACAGTCTATCAAGAGCAGGTAATGTTGTTGTCACAAAAGCTAGCAGACTTTACTAAAGGCGAGGCAGATGTACTGCGTAAAGCTATGGGAAAAAAACAAATTGAGGTTCTCGACAAAATGAAACCGAAGTTTATCAATCAAGCTGCCGCAAAAGGAATGGCCTCGGATAAACTTGAAAAAATTTGGACTGACTGGGAGAAATTTGCAAGTTATGCTTTTAACAAATCTCATTCCACATGTTATGCATGGATTGCCTATCAAACTGCATATTTAAAGGCGCATTACCCTGCTGAATATATGGCATCAGTTTTGTCAAATAACATGAATGACATCAAGCAAGTCACTTTTTTTATGGAAGAATGTAAACGAATGAAATTAAATGTTTTAGGTCCAGATGTCAACGAGAGTTATTATAAGTTTTCTGTTAACCAGAATAATGCTGTTCGCTTTGGAATGGGTGCAATTAAAGGAGTCGGTCATGGAGCTGTTAAAACTATTGTTCAAGAAAGGAAAAATGAAGGGCCATACAAATCAATTTTTGATCTTGCAAAACGAATAGACCTTAAAGCTGCTAATAAAAAAGCATTTGAAAACTTGGCTAATGCAGGAGGATTTGACTGCTTTGAAAGCACCCACAGAGCTCAATATTTTCAAGATGAAGGAGATGGGGTTACCTTTTTAGAAAAAACAATTAAATATGCCAATCGTTTCCAAGAAAATAAAAATTCTGCTCAAGTTAGTCTTTTTGGAGAATCGAGTGATGTTCAGATAGATGAACCTCTAATTCCACCTTGTCAACTGTGGGGGGCTATGGAAAAGTTAGCTCGGGAAAAAGAAGTTGTGGGGATTTATATCTCTGGCCATCCCTTAGACGATTTTAAAATCGAAATGCAAAGTTTTTGTAATGGAGACATTTCTGTTTTTCGGGATTTACCAGCTTTTTTAAACAAAGAAATTTCCTTTGGTGGTGTTGTAACAGATGTACAGCATCGAGTTAGTAAACAAGGAAAAGGGTGGGCTTCATTCACAATCGAAGATTATATTAACAGTCATGAGTTTAGAATATTTGGTGAAGAATACTTAAAGTTTAAACACTTTTTGATGCACAATAATTTTGTATTTGTACGAACCCTTATTAAAGAAGGATGGATCAACCGTGAGACAGGTGTTAAAGGTGAGCCACGCTTGCAGTTTAATAGCTTTCAGTTGCTGCATGATGTGATGGAGTCATATGCTAAAAAATTGTCGATACAGTTAAATATAAAAGAAATCTCTGAAGAAAAAATACAGACTATAAATGATCTTTTAAAAATGCATTCAGGTAATCATATCCTTAAATTTGTGGTCTATGATAATGACGATGAATTGAAATTGGAAATGAGTAGTCGTTTACGAAAAATTAAAATATCTCAAGAGCTATTAGAAGAGCTGAAATCTCAAGAGGTATTTTATAAATTAAATTAAAAGGTTATAATTTTAAACAATCTCAGCATAGTAAAAACAAATTGTATAAGGTTCGGATTCCTTAGCTTTTTAATTAAATTTATATTCAAATTACAAAGCTAAAAGCAAATAATTAAAATAAATAAACATATATAAAAAATAGATTATTATGGCATTAGAAATAACAGACGCAAATTTTGAAGAAACGGTATTAAAAAGTACAAAGCCTGTCTTAGTAGACTTTTGGGCTGCCTGGTGTGGTCCTTGTAGAATGGTTGGTCCTATTATTGAAGAAATTAGTACAGAATATGGGGATAAAGCTGTTGTAGGTAAAGTTGATGTAGATGCAAACCAAGAATTTGCTGCTAAATACGGAGTTAGAAACATACCTACTGTATTGGTATTTCAAAACGGTGAAGTTGTAGGTCGTCAAGTTGGTGTATCTCCAAAAAATGCATATACAGAAGCTATTGATGCTTTACTTTAAGACGTACTCAAAAAGATTATTAAAAAGGTTTGTCTTATTGGCAAACCTTTTTTAGTTTAGGTCCTATGGATATTAATAAAGAATTACAACAAGCTTCAGGGTTTTTAAATTTTGATTTATTAGCCAAATCTATAGTTGAGGGCTTTATTTCTGGGATGCACAAGAGTCCATTTCATGGTTTTTCTGCAGAATTTGCAGAACATAAAATTTATAACAATGGCGAGAGTACTCGTCATATAGATTGGAAGCTGTTTGCAAAAACAGATAAGCTCTACACGAAGCGTTATGATGAAGAAACTAATTTACGCTGCCATTTGATTATTGATAATAGCAGCTCCATGCATTATCCATATCACCAAAAAAAAGACATTAATCACCTCACTAAAATTAGTTTTTCAGCACTTGCCGCAGCAGCTGTTATGCAGCTCTTAAAAAAGCAGCGTGATGCTGTAGGTTTGAGTGTCTACTCTGATACGATTGATTATTATGCTCCCGAAAAAGGGAGTGAGCGCCATCATCAAATGCTCTTACACCATTTAACAACTACAGCTACCCAGCCTTCAGAGTCAGTTGGCACTAAAACTTATGAGGTATTACACCAAATTGCAGAAAAGCTTCACAGGCGTTCTTTGATTTTTTTGTTTACTGACATGCTACAACCAGAAAAAGACACCAATAAACTCTTTGAAGCATTACGTCATCTGAAACATAATAAGCATGAATTGGTGTTGTTTCATGTTTATGATAAGCTTACAGAGTATAATTTCAAATTTGATAATGACCCAAAACGCTTTATGGATGTTGAGTCTGGAGCTGCTGTAGATGTATATCCAGAAGTATTTAAGGAAAGCTATAAAGCAGCTGTAGAAACCTATTTTAGGGACCTAAATAGAGCTTGTAGTCAGTATAAAATTAATTATGTAGGCATTGATATTCAAGAAGGTTTTGATAAACTATTAACTACTTTTTTGGTAGAGCGTCAGAAATTCATTTAAATATATCTTTTACGTAAAATAAACCTAAAAATACTTGTGTTATGAAAAATGCAGTGTATATTTGCAACCGCATTAACGCAACGGTTTGGTAGTTCAGTTGGTTAGAAT
>CAJXDP010000044.1 GCA_913052445.1 uncultured Formosa sp. | reverse complement strand
TAGACAAGAGTTTTGATTAGTTTTATTGAAACACTTTCTAAAGTTCCAATTTTTAATGTAGAAGAATAAAGTGAATATTTGTAATAAAATGATTTAAAGATTTCTCGAATACTTAATTATAATTAATTGAATTGGATTTATTAACCAAAGACGTTTTAAATAATATAGTGAATACGAGCATTCTAATTATTTAATGGTTTCCATTTTTTTGAGAGTTTATATAGGTCAAACTCTTGATGGGACTTTTGGTAATCTAGCTGTCCATTTTGAAATTGCCGCTGTAAGATATCTTCAATTAAATAATCTTCTTCAGATTCTTTTGGATCAAAAGGAGTTTTTAAAGACATTTTGAAGAGTTTTGCGAAGTTGTTATACCAATAAGCCCGCCAACCACTACGAAGTGACTTAATTAAATCAAAAGCAGTATCTCCAGTCTGTCTATGAATTAATTTTATTAATATTTGACCCTCAGTAACCGTATTTCTTTTAAGTTTTTCTGCGAATTCATCTTCAACGAACTTCTGAATCATGCGTGCATATTTCTTTTTACTTTGCTTAGATTTTAGTAAGCTCATACGATCATTTAAAAGTTTTAAACGCTCAGCAGCTAACTTTGCATAAGGATATACTTTGATAGTCTTCCGTTGTAAGATTAAATAACGACGTCTAGAATCAGAAGTTGTAAGTTTTAACTTTGGAAGGATGAAAATTTCGTTTAATCCAATCGAATTATTCGATATCGTATCGCCAACAATGATCAGTCTCTTTTCAGAAATTGAATCTTTTTCATAAGCAGGATTTTGTCCAAAAATTAGAAAAGGTAACCAGAAAATAAGACAAGCTATCGGCTTCATAAATTAGTTTGCTGTTGTGAATTCAAACTTACAAAATATGCTGTAATCTATATGTGATTATCATTCATTATTGTTATTTTTAACCAAAATTATATTTAAAATGGCTAAGAAAAAGATACTTGACAAAAAAGCACTTTCATTTCTAGAAGATTACCTAAATAATGCAGCCCCAACAGGATATGAATGGGATGGCCAAAAATTATGGATGGATTATTTAAAACCCTATGTAGATACATTTATTACTGATACTTACGGAACAGCTGTTGGAGTTATTAACCCTGATTCCCCTTTTAAGGTGGTGATTGAAGGACATGCCGATGAAATTTCATGGTACGTTAATTATATTTCAGATGACGGGCTTATTTACGTCATTCGTAATGGAGGAAGTGATCACCAGATAGCTCCTAGTAAAATTGTAAATATTCACACCAAAAAAGGTATTGTTAAAGGTGTCTTTGGATGGCCTGCAATTCATACACGTTCTTTAGCAAAAGAGCAAGCTCCAAAGCCAGATAATATTTTTATTGACGTGGGTTGCAAGACAAAAAAAGCCGTTGATAAACTAGGTGTTCATGTTGGATGCGTTATTACTTACCCTGATACATTTCACGTACTAAATAAAGATCATTTTGTGTGTCGTGCACTTGATAACCGCATGGGGGGATTTATGATTGCACAGGTAGCACGTTTACTTCATGAAAATAAAAAGACACTTCCTTTTGGACTATATATCACCAACTCTGTACAAGAAGAAATTGGACTCCGAGGAGCCGAAATGATTACGCATACAATACAACCTAATGTAGCTATTGTTACAGATGTTACACACGACACGACCACTCCAATGATTAATAAGAAATCACAGGGCCACTGTGAAATGGGCAAAGGTCCAGTCATTGCCTACGCACCTGCAGTACAGCAAAAATTACGTGATTTAATCACAGAAACTGCACAATCAAATGAAATTCCTTTCCAACGAGCAGCGCTTTCTAGAGCAACCGGAACTGATACTGATGCCTTTGCTTATAGTAACGGTGGAGTGGCTTCAGCGCTGATCTCATTGCCACTTCGTTACATGCATACCACAGTAGAAATGGTACACCGTGATGATGTAGAAAACGTTATTAAGATGATTTACGAAACTTTATTAAATATAAAAGGGGGCGAAACATTTTCTTATTTTGATTAATTAGTGGATGAATATCTAAATGTTTGGAATTCTGATGGGCAACCAACAGGAAAAATATGCTTGAAGGATCAAGCCCATCTAAGGGGGTGGTTCCATCCTACAGTACATATTTGGTTTTATACCAGTACTCCTTCTATCCTACTCCAAAAGCGTGGTTTATCTAAACAAACTTATCCTGGATTTTGGGATGTTTCAGTAGCCGGACATGTGAGTGCTGGAGAATCGATCTTAGAAGGCGCCTTGCGGGAGGTAAAAGAGGAAATAGGGATTGACATTAAACAAACAGATTTAATGCTTATTGACGTCCGAAAAAACACCAATCGTTTTGATAATGGAATTATTGACTGTGAATTCCAACATATATTTTTAGCAAAACTATATTCTGCCGTTTCTAATCTGAAAATACAAGAAGATGAAGTGGATGCCGTTCGTCTTTTTTCTTTTAAAGAACTTCAAAAATGCAGGCTCAAAAACCATCCAAAATACACCATCGTTCCAGCTGATATGCGTTATTATCAGTTTGTTATGGATTCCGTACTGAAAGTACTTTAATTTGCTGTAATTTTGAAAAATGAAAAATCAACCCGTTCTTAAAATAGAGTTTATAGCCATAATGGCTTTATTAATGTCTTTAGTAGCATTGTCTATTGATGGCATCCTACCTGCTCTGGCTGTTATAGGAGCCGATTTGGGGGTGATAAATACAAAAAATCACCAGCTATTAATCACCATGATTTTTCTAGGCTTAGGCTTTGGACAATTAATTTTCGGCCCTTTATCTGATAGTTATGGTCGAAAACCTATCATTTATATAGGCTTTTTAGTGTTTGCCATAGCAAGCATCATTTGTGTGAATACCGATAGTTATGAAGTGCTAATTGCAGGACGTATACTGCAAGGGATTGGACTGGCATCCCCACGAACCTTGAGCATCGCTATGGTTCGTGATTCCTATGAAGGTGATTATATGGCTAAAGTGATGTCGTTTATTGTCATGATTTTTATTCTGATTCCAATCATTGCCCCCACACTTGGGCAGTTTTTAATGATTACTTACAACTGGCAGGCTATTTTTAATGTGCAACTAGTGCTGGGTACCTTAGTAATATTTTGGTTTTGGAAACGCCAACCTGAAACCCTTCCGTCATCCAAACGAACTGCTTTTAGAACGGCCGTTCTAATTTCTGGATTTAAAGAATTTTTTAAACATAAACAAGCTATCGCTTTTACCATTATTTCCGGTTTTATAACCGGATCTTTTATGGTATATCTTAGTAGCACTCAACATATCTTTGAAGTTCAATATGGTTTAGGGGAAGACTTCCCTTTAATTTTTGCCAGTTTGGCCGTTGGGGTGGGGTTTGCTACTTATTTAAATGGTGTATTTGTGGTAAAAGTAGGCATGAAACGCATTGCCTTGATTTCCTTAACAGCTTATAGCCTAAGCTCTTTAGTTTATGTATTGTTATTTATAAATAAAGTAAATCCCCCCTTGTGGATAGTGCTTGTCTTTTTCGGTCTGCAATTTACAGCCATTGGGTTTTTATTTGGCAACCTTAGAGCCCTAGCCATGCAGCCTATTGGGCATATTGCCGGAGTTGGCGCTGCTATTAATGGATTTATTTCTACCGTTATGGGCGTGCTCATAGCGACTCTTATTGGGGGCTTTATTGAGACTACGGTGTGGCCGCTATTTCTGGGCTTTACATGTTGTGGATTTGCTTCTATGGTCATTTTCCTTTTCAACAAACCACTGCAACGCACAATTTAAAACGCTCCAGCGTCCACGTCTTTAATAAATTGAACTAAACCTTGGAAATATGTTTTTTGATCGTCAAATTGAGATAAATGACTGCCGTTAGGACACAATAAAAAACGCCCGTTTTGAACTTCTTCAGAAATAAATTTCATTTGCTCCGGATCCATCGTATCGTAAGTAGCGCCGATACTCAAAGTTGGCACCGTAATTTTATGTAAATCTGCTTTGACATCCCAATACTTTAGAGTAGCATCGCCTTTAATTCCAAATTCACTGGGGCCTTGCATGGTCACATATACATCTTGATTAATATGCTTAAAACTTCTATTTAAGGGTTCTGGCCACTGCTCTACTGGTAATCGAATGATGTGTTTTGTATAGTAATTATTAACTACCAACTCCATGTAGCGTTCGTTTGTATAGTCTTCTTTTGCCTCGTATACCATGATTTCCTTTAATACCTCGGGATCGAGTTTTGGCGCTAGTACTTCATCTGAATATTTTTGATAGTCAGGAATGGAAGGCACCATATTGGATATGATTAGTCCTTTTAAGTTTTGTTGGTATTTAAGCGCATATTGCATCCCTAAAATACCCCCCCAAGACTGTCCGTATAAATAGAAATTATCGCTGTTTAATCCCAGAGCAATTCGCACTTGCTCTACTTCTTCCACAAAACGATCTAAATCCCATAAGGATAATTCCTTAGGCTGATCACTGTAGTAAGAGCCTAACTGATCGTAATAATAATACTCAATACCCTCACTTGGAAAATAGCCATCAAAACTTTCATAAATTTCATGAGTCATCCCTGGCCCTCCATGAAGTAGTAAAACTTTCATTGTTGGGTTATTTCCAACGCGTTTGGTCCAAACCTTAAACTCCCCTTTAGGGGTGGAAATTGGAATCATTTTAATTCCACCAAGGAATTGATCGTCGTTTTGTGAGCTGTCCAAGTAGTCTGGATTAGACACACCAAAAGATGTTTTAATTTCTGTTTTACAGCTACTTAGGATTAGTGAAACTAGAAAAATATAGATTGAATTAATTTTCATAGAAGTTATTTTTAATAAATAAACATATTTATTGGGAATTTTTTATAATCATTTCTACCACTTCAGGGTTTAATAATGTACTGATATCCCCCAGATTTGAAGTATCCTTACTAGCAATTTTACGGAGTATTCGACGCATAATTTTCCCAGAACGTGTTTTTGGGAGTCCGTTTGTAAACTGAATTTTATTAAGTTTAGCTATCGGTCCAATTTGCTTACTAATTAGTTGATTAATTTCAGCTTTTAGTGTCTCGCTAGAGTCATTGGGGTTTTTTAGGGTTACATAACCATACAAGGCACTTCCTTTAATATCGTGAGGATACCCAACAATCGCCGATTCGGACACGGCGGGATGCTCGTTGATGGCATCTTCTATTGGAGCGGTTCCTAAATTATGACCAGAAACAATAATCACGTCATCAACACGGCCTGTGATGCGGTAGTGGCCATTTTTGTCTCTAAGCGCGCCATCACCAGTAAAATACATATTGTCATAGGCCGAAAAATACGTCTCTTTATAACGTTGGTGGTTTCCCCAAATAGTTCGTGCCATTGATGGCCAAGGAAATTTAATACACAAACGACCATCTACAGAATTGCCTTCAAGCTCGATTCCGTTTTCGTCCATAAGCGCTGGAACAACTCCTACAAATGGCAGGGTTGCAAAGGTCGGTTTTCCTTCAAAACTGTTGGGAATCGGTGAAATCATAATGCCTCCCGTTTCTGTTTGCCACCAAGTATCTACAATAGGACATTTTCGCTTTCCAATATGGTCATTGTACCAATGCCAGGCTTCTTCATTAATGGGTTCCCCAACGGTTCCTATAATTTTTAAAGATGAAATATCATAAGGTTCAACAACTTCTAATCCTTCTTTGGCCAAGGCTCTAATAGCGGTTGGAGCGGTATAAAACTGTGTCACTTTATGTTTTTCAACAATGGACCAAAAGCGGCCATAATCTGGATAACTAGGAACGCCTTCAAACATCACGGTTGTCGCTCCGTTTAAAAGTGGTCCGTACACAATATAACTGTGACCTGTGATCCAACCAATGTCCGCCGTACACCAATAGACATCGTCCGGCTCGTACTGAAATATATTTTTAAAACTATAGGCAGCATATACCATATAGCCCGCAGTGGTATGAACCATGCCCTTTGGCTGGCCAGTAGACCCTGAAGTATATAATATAAATAAGGGATCTTCTGCATCCATAACTTCAGCATCACATTGTTCAGACGCATCCTCTAGTAAGGATTGTAACCAAAAATCACGATCCTGAACCATTGGAATTTCTGAGTGAAGTCGTTTGACAACTAGTACCGATTCTATTCCATTACACTCTAAAAGAGCTTCATCGGCGATAGATTTCAAATCAATTGTTTTTGCGCCTCTATAACCTCCATCACTAGTGATTAACATTTTGCAGTCACAATCATTGATTCGAGATGCCAAAGCGGTGGCTGAAAAGCCCGCAAATACCACTGAATGAATCGCTCCAATGCGAGCACATGCCAATACAGAAATAGCCAGTTCGGGGATCATCGGCAAATAAACACAAACCCGATCTCCTTTTTGAATCCCTTTAGATTTTAAGATATTTGCAAACTTGTTAACGCGTTTGTGTAGTTCCTTATAAGAAATGGCTTCAGAAGCTGCATTGGGATCATTGGGTTCAAATAAAATAGCAGTTTTATTTCCATTACTATCGAGATGTCGGTCTATACAATTTTCAGTAATATTGAGTTGTGCGCCTTCAAACCAGCTTACTTTTGGAGTTGAAAAATCCCAGTCTAAAACACGATTCCAAGGCCGTTTCCATGAAAAATTGTCTTTGGCAATCGTGCCCCAAAAGGTTTCAGGATCGTCGATTGATGTTTTATAATTTTGAGTATATGAATGCTTATCTTTAATATGGTATGTCCCCATTGGTAAAATGTTTGTGTAAATTTAATAAAGTGGCCCATTTATAATAAATATACGACTTAGTGATTAATATGTTATAACTTTGTCGACAAACAACCAATTTTGGAAATTAAACGGCTTTATTTTATTGATGCCATTAGGGCCTTCGCTATTTTAATGATGCTGCAGGGCCACTTTATTGATACGCTTTTAGCAATTGAATATAGAGATCCAGACAATATCGCTTATAGCACGTGGCTTTATTTTAGAGGGATTACAGCGCCTGTTTTTTTTACAATTTCAGGGTTGATTTTCACCTATTTACTTATAAAAGCCAAAGAAAAAGGAACACTCTCCATGCGAATCAGAAAAGGATTGGTGCGTGGGCTTATGTTAATTGGGATAGGGTATGCGCTACGGATTCCTATTTTTAGATGGCTAACAGGGAATTTTGGAACTTATTTTATGGTTATTGATGTTTTGCAATGCATTGGTCTTTCCTTAATACTTATTGTTTGTATCTATTTATTGGCGCGAAAGAAAACTTTGATGTTTTCAGTTGTTATGTTATGTTTAGGGACCTTAATATTTTTATGCGAACCTCTTTACAGAACTTATTCAGCTGAAGGAAT
>CAJXDP010000043.1 GCA_913052445.1 uncultured Formosa sp. | reverse complement strand
GATGGAGATACTCCAGATTGGATAGAAATACACAATTTTGGATCACAAACTATTTCACTAAATAACTGGACGTTATCTGATGACATTCTAGATCTTGACAAATGGACTTTCCCAAACATATCACTGCTACCTGAACAATATTTATTATTGTGGGCCTCATCAAAAGACAGGCCTATAATATCTTATTTTACAACTCTTGTTAACCAAGGTGAAATGTTTCAGTATTTAATACCTTCATCTGAACCAAACTCAAACTGGAAAAATTTAGATTTTGACGACTCCAGCTGGTTACAAGGAGGTTCTGGATTTGGATATGATGATGGAGATGATGAAACTATAATCCCTGACGGAACTCTTTCCGTTTACTTGCGAAAGCCATTCAATATATCTGATTTACAAAACCTAAATTCACTAATATTAGATATAGATTATGATGATGCATTTGTAGCTTATATCAATGGCGTTGAAGTAGCTAGAGAAAACATTAACGGAAGCCCTCCTGCATATAATTCCGGAACAATTCAAGAACACGAAGCGCTAATGTATAATGGAGGATCTCCAGAACGCTTTGTTATTACAAATCCTAATAGCATTTTAGTTGAAGGAGAAAATATTTTATCAATTCAAGGACATAACATAAGCAATACCTCATCAGATTTTACTTTAATTCCTTTTTTGTCAGCCATTTTTTCAAGCCCGATTCAGTTCGGGACAACGCCACCTGAAATATTAGGATTTACTTCTGATCATCTTCATACAAATTTCAAGATATCTTCAAATTCAGAAACCATTACTTTGAGTAATTCATCTGATGAAATAATAGACCAACTAACTGTTGAAAACTTACCTCCTGATACATCGTTAGGTGTTTATCAAAATAATCCTGATCTAGTAATTTATTCTGAGACTACTCCTGGATACCAAAACTCTAATAACTACTTCACAGGTGCAGTTGTTGAATCTGTTGTCTTTTCAAATAATGGTGGTTTTTTAAGTGAATCTATAAGTCTATCTCTTTCTGGAAATTCAATCGGCCAGACAATCAGGTATACAACAGACGGGAGACGTCCGACCAGTTCGGATCTGATTTATTCTAATCCTATTCAAATAAGCGATAATTCTACTGTAAGAGCGAGAATTTATCAAACCAACTACATTCCCTCCACAACATTTAGTAAGTCATATGTTTTTGATGACGTGCCAGAAATTGATACTGTTTTTTTAACTACAGATCCTGACAATCTATTTGACGAAGAAACTGGAATATACGTATTTGGAGAAGCTGGAACCTATGATACTTGGCAGCCTTATTTTGGAGCTAACTTTTGGGAAGATTGGGAGAGGCCTGTTCACATTTCTTATTACAAAAGCGAAACAAATGAGGTTGAAGCGGAATTTGACGGAGGCATAAAGATTTTTGGAGGTTGGAGTCGGGGGCAAAACCCACAGCGCTCGTTGGCACTATTTGCTCGTGGACAATATGGATACTCTAAGTTTGAAGAATCATTTTTTGAAGAACTTTCATATGATGATTTTCAGTCTTTGGTTCTAAGAAACTCTGGGCAGGACTGGACTCGTTCATCAATAAAAGATATTACATTAACTAGTCTTATGCGTGGGTCAGGACTAGATTTTCAAGAACACAATGCAGTAGCAACTTATATTAACGGTGAATATTGGGGGCTGTATAATATGCGTGAAAAAACTAACGAACACATGTTGGCTTCAAAGCATAATATTGATGCTAATGAGATTACAATATTACCAGGGGGTGATTATACTGATTATAATTCCCTTATCGATTATGTAGCTTCAATAGACCTAAGTGTTGAAGCTAATTTTGAATATGTTAAAGATAGAGTTGACCTAGTGAACTATGCATTATACCAAGCTGCTAATATTTATTATAATAATACTGATTGGCCTGGAAATAATATTAAATTCTGGAACCATCCCAATGGAAAATGGCGATGGATAATGTACGATACAGATTTTGGCTTTGGGCCTTATTGGAATCCCGGAAACTTTTGGGAAGATACACTTAGCTTTGCATTAGAGACTAATGGGCCAGATTGGCCAAATCCTCCATGGTCTACTCTATTATTTAGAAAATTGACTACTAATATTGGGTTTAGAAACCAATTTATTAATCGCTATGCTGATGAAATGAATACCCGTTTTTTAGCAGACAATGTGAAAAATCACATTAATCTTCTTCATGATAAAATAGCTTCTGAGATTCCTTTTCATTACGATCGCTGGGGTGAAAATCCTAGTTTAGCTGCTTATTATAGAGATAAAATGAAGGAATTTGCTGATCAGAGGCCGTTCTATGCAAAAGAACATATTAAGGCTAAGTTTGATCTTCCAGACTATCATAAATTAAAAATTTTTAACTTTAATACCTCTGAAGGGTTTGTTGAGGTAAATAATAATTTAAAAATTCAAGAAACCACATGGAGAGGAGACTATTTTGAGACTGTTCCTGTTCAGCTAAAGGCAGTTCCGGAAGCAGGGTATGAGTTTTCTCATTGGGGTGGTGAATCTGATTCAACAGAAGAAATTATATATATTGATTTAACAGATTTAACTGTAGTTATTCCATATTTCTCAGCAATCGATTCTTATGAATTAATTGTTATTAATGAAATTAATTACAGCTCTTCAGATGATTCTAATGCGGATGATTGGATAGAGCTATTCAATCCAAATCCGTTCGAAATAGACCTTTCACTTTGGCAAATCAAGGATAGTGATGACTCACATGTGTATGTAATCCCAGATGGGACTTTCATTGAAGGCGAAGGATTTATTGTAGCTGTTAAGGATGCTTCTGACTATATTTCTGTATTCCCAGACGCAATAAATTATATTGGGGACCTAGGGTTTGGCCTAGGTTCAACTGGAGATAGTGTCCGTCTGTTCAACTCTAGTAATATTCTTCAGGACCAAGTGACATATACTTCTGAAAACCCATGGCCAAACTGTGCAAATGATACTGGTTTCACTATAGAGCTAAGGGAGCCAGAACTGGATAATAGTTTAGCTGAAAACTGGGACTGTATTAATTTAAATGGAAGTCCAAATGCGCCTAATACTGAGGTATTAAGTGTTCCGTCTAATTTTAATAGTGCGCCTGTTGTATTCCCAAACCCAACAAGATCAATCCTAAATATTACAGGTGAAGGTCCATTATTTAATGTAAGTATATTTAATGTTGCTGGTCAAAAGTTAATTGATAAACAAAAAGTTAATCAAGTAAATGTAAGCACCCTATCGCCTGGGGTATACTTCATAAAAATAAATCAAAATAGTAACGAATACATCTTAAAATTTTTAAAGCTATAGACGTTTCAAAAAAAACACTTCACTCAATGAATTATTTAAAATTGTAATTGTAGACATTGTTAAATATTCTATGTAAATAATTAAAAAAAACTGTTTTGAGCTTTAGAAAAAATAAAATTCTTATTTGCCTAGTATTATCTATTAATTTAGGCTTTGTCTCGAATGCAGACAATGAATTAGATAAACTTATCCAAAAATTGGATAGTGTAATGCTTGAGCGCGGAAAATTCGAAGCAAATATAGAAAACCAGCTAAGTAATTTAAAGAGCTTGCTAAATGAACAAAACTCATCAATAGAAAATAAATACTTTATAATAAATAATATTATTGATATCTATGAATATTACAGCTTTGGGGAAGCTCTTAAATATATTGAACTAAACCTACAATACGCGAAGCAGCTTAAAAACAACTATTTGATTGAAGAGTGTAACCTTAAGCTTTCAAAGCTGCTAATATCTTCAGGACGTTACAAGGAATCTGTTGACCTACTAAGCCAAATCAATAAGAACTCACTAGATCCAAATTTATTAAGTAGTTATTATTCGGACTATGGTGGACTCTACAAAAGATTAAGTTATTATTCCCCAGTCAGTGAAAGCCGGAAGAATTACCTAGAGTTATATGGAAAGTACCGGGACTCACTAGTGAAAATACTTCCTAAAAATTCTGAAGAATTTTTAAAATTATTAGAAAAGCAACAAAGAGATAATGGCCTTTTAAAAGCCGCTTTAAAAACAAATAATATAAGGTTGTCAAAAGTAGAGAGGGATTCAAAACTATTTGCTCTTATTGCATTTGAGAGGTCTATATCATACAAGCAATTAGGTGATGTAAACCAGGAAAAAAAGTATTTAATATTGTCTGCTATAGCTGACATTAAGAATGCTGTGAAGGATAATGCCTCAATGACAGAATTAGCAACCATACTATTTAAAGAAAGAGATTTAGATAGAGCCTATAAGTACATTAGCTTTTCGTTTGAAGATGCTGAAAAATATAATTCGCCTCTAAGATTCGTTAATATCTCAAACATATTACCAGTGATTACAAAAGCATATGAAAGCAGCGCTAACGTGCAAGAGTCTGAGCTTAAAAATCTTTTAACATATATAAGTGTACTTGCGGCTTTCTTGCTAGGACTAGTATTTTTTGTGTATAGTCAAATTAAAAAGCTATCGTTGACAAGGAATAACTTGAAACTTGCAAATTATGAACTACAAAATTTAAATCTTAAGTTGAGTCAATCTAATGACGATCTAAACAACTTATATGAAGAACTAAGAAAGTCTGATAAAGTAAAAGTCAATTCTCTTGGTGTGTTTCTTAACTTATATTCAGATTACATAAATAAACTTGAACTCTACCGCAAAATGGTAAGAAAGCATTTGGTCACAAATAAAATAAATGATTTAATTAACTTAACGAAATCAAATGAAATTATAAACAGTGAAATCAAACTATTTAATAAAAACTTTGATGAAGCTTTTTTACATATCTATCCAGATTTTGTAGACAAACTTAACCTACTACTTACAACAGAATCAAAAGTAAAATACAATCCTAACTCCAAAGAACTTAGTACTGAAATTAGAATTTTTGCTTTAATTAGACTTGGCATTACAAGCAGTTCTCAAATTTCTAAGATCTTACGTTACTCTGTAAATACAATCTATAACTATAGAGTTAAAGTTAAAAACAATGCAATCAACAGAGAGAGCTTTGAATCAAACATAACTAATATTGTATAAAACCACAAGGAACCTACTCTGTTGATATTTAAAACATAGATTTTTATTTACACACTACACTCTGCTTAATCTACTTTTTTATTTTTTTAAAATGCTTATTTTCATGTATTTAACATAATATTTTAAAAATAAATCCACTATAAATCTATATTAATTTTTTTAAAGTGTATATATCGTTGATATTTGTAATAATCAACCGAATCTGGCTTAATTATTGATTCATGTTGAGCATTATTAAATTATTCCATAAAACGTCAACAAATGAAACAAAAATTACTTTTAATTTCTTTATTTTTTTCATGTCTATTATTTAGTCAAGAAACAATGCACATCGATTTTGATGATAACAATCCTGGAATAGTATTTAATAGCTGGAATAGTTCAGCTAGTTTTGCTAAAGTTACTAATCCCGATGTATCAACTGAAAACCCATCCGCTTTTGTAGGACAATTTACTTCAGGTGATGACAATGGAATAGGAATTGGTGTTATAGATCCAACTACGGTTTTCACCACCCCTTTTGATTTGTCCGCATTGTCATACTTTAAAATGAAAGTATGGTCTTCTGAAGCTATAAGCGTTACATTACATATTGAAAACTCTCCAGATTACGGAAATTACATCGAAAGAACCGAAGTAGTTAATAGTGAGCAGTTAAATCAATGGGTTGAGCTGACTTTTGATTTTTCTGGAGAAAACAATATTTTTATGAATAATATAGTTATCAAGGTAGGTGGAGATTCCACAGAACAAGGAGATAACTATTATTTTGATGACATACTGGGCCCTCCACTTTATGACTCAGCTGCTTATGATTTTTCTCCCAGCGATAATGCTACTGAAGTTTCAGTAGGCACCAACATGGTTATAACAACAAATGATGAGTTCACGGCAGCACAAGGAGCCAATATAAGTGATATAAACCAAGTAGTCAGCCTGCGTGAGGAAGACATAAATGGTGAGGAGATTCCTTTTACAGCTTCTATAAATGGAGCCAATAACGAAATCACTATAGATCCTATAAACAGTTTAGATTTCACAACTTCTTATTGGTACGGAGTTATTGATGATCAAATATTCCATACAAGTGGAGCATCGGTAGCTGGTGTAAATGCAACATTTACAACAAAAGATCCTGTTGAAGGAGACATTAACGTGATGCTATTTGATTTTGACACTGTAAATCAAGACCTTGATTTTGTAAGCTGGGGTGGAACTGGATTTAGTAAGGTTTCTAACCCAGACGCTACTGGAATTAACACATCAGCTAATGTTGGACAATACACCCATGCTGGTAATGATTCAGGTTTAGAAAATGATTTAGTAAACGGAGCTACTCCATTGGATGCTCCAGACTTTTCAGAAACTCCTTTTGTTAAGGTTAAAGTTTGGGTTGAAAGACCCGTTGATGTTATGGTTAGGATTCAAAACTATCCAGATTATGGACAAGGATTTGATCAGACAATTTCTGTAACTGAAACAAATCAATGGGTACAATTAATATATAATTTTGGATCAGTTACTGCTACAAACTACGATAGAGCTCAGATTTATTTTGATAGAAATCAAACTGGAGGAACTGAAGTTGGGGATATATATTACTTCGATGATTATGAAAAAAGTAACGTTGCTCCTCAAGCAGAACTCACATTAACTCCCGAGGAAGGATCTACTGATGTTTCATTAGCATCTGGAATGTCTGTAGCCTCTAACTTAGCATTTGAAAATCTTGATGGGACTACCATTACAGAAATCAGTTCAATAGTTGAATTAAGAGAAAATAATGCTAACGGCGCTATAATCCCATCAATAGTTTCGATTTCTGAAGACAAAACACTAATAGATATTGTTCCTTCTTCACTGTTAAACCCAAACACCACCTATTGGTATGGAATATTAGAGAATTTGATTCAATTTGAAAATGGTGAAACCGTAACAGGTGCTACAGCTAGTTTTACTACAACAGCTGAGTCAATTGAAATGGTCATTTATGAAGATTTTGATGATATCTCTTTGAGTACTGTTTCGGAAACAATGGGAGATCCTGCTGGAGCTTACGTTCTTTCTTTAGACCCAGAAGATGTTTCTAATGGAGTTCAACAATGGGACAAAGGAGATACTTGGTGGGGATGGGAACGCATCCACATGGAAATGATTAACCCATTTGACATGGGGCAGCACGATCTTTTTTCTGTTCGTGTTTACTCTCCCGTTCAAACAGAAATGATGTTAAAATTAGCTGACGCTAGAGATGATGGAGATCAAAATGGATTTATTGAGTTAAGACAAGATATTGTGCTAACTAATCAATGGCAAACCCTGTATTTTGACATGTCAGATATTGCAGACGGCGTGAACTTCAGCCATTTATTTATTTTTATTGGACCTGGGGATCCGGGAGTTACAGGTACATTCTACATTGATAATATTGAAGGGCCTGG
>CAJXDP010000042.1 GCA_913052445.1 uncultured Formosa sp. | reverse complement strand
TAATTGGAGAAGAAATATCCAATGGAATAATATTAACATATTCTTGATAATCAAATAAACCATCAGAATTAGAGTCTATTGCGAAATCATAACCATCGCTACCCAAAATAAGCCCATAGTTATCAAAAGCTGTTCCTTCTAAAATACCTAGAGTGGCTGTAAACCCTGCCTCATCTGCATCAAAACAACCATCCGAATCAGAATCTAATTGTATAAAATCGGGATTGCCATCAGCATCCGAATCAATAGGTGTTATTAATTCTGAAACATCTGATGCACCATTCATATTAGAGTCTGAAAACCCTAAATCAATTTGACCATCATTATCAATATCTAGGATATTTACTCCAACACCAGCTTCAAATAAATCATACAACCCATCATTGTCACTGTCTAGGTCAAGAAAATCAAATACTGAATCTCCATCAAAATCACTTGGATCTACAGCAGCGTCATGCCGACCGTCATAATCTATGTCATTAGATTCAACCTCATCAATTTGACCATTTTGGTCTTGATCTAAGTTTAAGTTTCCATTTTCTATAACATCAAAAACTCCATCATTATCACTATCTAAATCTAAGGAATCATATATCATATCGCCGTCAGTGTCTAACAATCGGCATGTTTGAACAAGCTGGAAAGCTGCTGAATTAATTTCAGTTACTGAACTATTAATGTATTTTAAATTAAAGCCAGTTGATTGATTACTATGAAATGAAAATGTACCAGCGTCAGAAGCGAGAACTGCTGAGTTTAATTTAAAACGGATTTCAAATGCTGTAAATTCTTCAACATTATTATCATAAATACCATCATAATTTATATCAATTAAAAGTTGGTTGTCCGGGTCAAGAACAGTCAGTGTTTCTTCATAAGGAACACTTATAATAAAAAGCTCTTGATCGTCAAACTCAGTAGAGCCAGATATACTTTCTGAGCTGGATTGTTTTATTATAAAACTAGTTGGTAAGTCAAAATTAAGTTCATAAGTCGAAGAGCTTACTGTAGTTAACGTGGTTGGCGCTGCCTGAAACCACATAGATTGATCTTCGTATCCGCTAAAGGTAGTGGCTAAATTATTCTCTGTACTCGAAGTGGAGCTGGCAGTAAAAAATGAGCCTGAACTGTTTGAAAGATTAAATGTTAAATTGCAATTAGATTCTTGACTGTTAAGTGTTCCGTCATTATCATTATCACTATCAATATTATTATTAACCCCGTCATAGTCAAAGTCACCAGCGCAATTACTGACTGGAATATTGTCTGAAAGTACTATATCACAATCTGTTATTACCCCCGCTAATTGATAAAACCCTGGAGATTGTGGGATTAATGTTTCAGAAATAGCTTCTGGAATTTCTAAGCCGTTATAGTACCATTGATAGGAGTCAAAAGACTCTAAGCTACTGAGATCTAGTTCAATATTAGGAATACATATATCAGTCACTACGGTAGTTAAGGTCGAAGAGCTTATTTCTGGTTTAAAAATAAACCCTGAATAGAAGCCTCCTAGCGCAGCAGCGCTATTAGTTCCATAATAGGATACATAAATTTGTTTATCCGAAGAAATACTTACATCCCCAGAGAGACCACTTATTAGATAGGTTACAAAATTGGGATTTCCATTAACTACTTGTGGAGTCGCAGTTGTTGCGGCCCCGTTAATAAATAACGAAGCTCCAAGTTCAGCGACAACAGAAATTCCACCCGAGAAAGTAACACTTCCAGTACCTGTATTTTGAATGAGAGGTATATTATTAATTGTTTTTGGTGTTTTACAGTTCAAAGGAGGCACAAAAAACATTTCTTGATTAGCCTCGTTATTTGAGCCACCAATTCCTTGGTAAGCGAAGGCAGTTTTAGACGTCCAAACATACATATTTCCTCCTGGATTTGAGCTATTAGCCGATTGAGTGCTAAAATAAGACCCATCAATACTAATGTATTCCCCTGCAGATAAGATAGTCAGCAAAGTGCCTGATAAATCGTCACCATTAACATACACCTCAGTATTATCTGAATGTGCGACAATTAGGGGACGTTCAATATTATCATAGCCATTAGCTCTAACAAATATGTATTCGCTGTAAGTTTGTCCATCAATAAGGATAGTTTCAAAAGGAGCAATTTGATCAATTCCATAATCACGTCCGTTGCCTGTTGAATTGCTTCCGTTTGAAGAACCACAGTTGACTATAATTGGTTTGTCAGAGCTGACAAGAGCACCCACCAAACCGTCTCTATTAGCTGGTGTAATTGCAGGATTTAATGCAATCACATAGGTTTCTCCATAGTTTAAAATAACTGATAATGGCGTACTATTTTCAATAATAGTTCCAGGGGCTAAATCAGAAAAATCAACTTGAGTATTATTTTCGGTCGCCATAACAGAAACAAAATTTAAATAATCTTGATTATTCGACGAAAAGTTTTTTTGATTTGTAAAAGTACCAACTCTAAAAGTCGTGCCGAGTCCAGCCAAACCTTTTGAAACTAAAGACCCTGCTTGATTTTGATTCCCGGCTGTAAGTCGCAAAGAAACATAAACGGGTTGATCTGACTGAATTGAATAGCCTTTGTTTGAATATTTATCTCCAGATTCACTTACGTCAGCAATAAAAGGTGTGTTTGTTCCTGAACCTATGGAAATCTCTAAAGGAACTGCATTTGAAACATTATCATATACTGAACTTGTACCACCAATTTCTGTCACTGTGACGTTTACAGGAGATAAACTAGGAGTTGAAATATGTAAATATTGATTTTGAGGTAAAGCATTAGTGTTATCGGCGGCAGTAATAGGCGGAATATAATGAGTCCGACTCAACTGAGCATAGCTTATTTGAAGGCTTAATAGCAATACTAAACTATAAATATATTTATGGCTAATCATATTCATATTTATTACTTTTATAATAGACTGTGCAACTTGTAATTGGTTTAAATTTAATGAATACCAATATAATCAATTCTATGATTTATGAATTGTTATTTTGCCCATAATTATTGGATTAGGTAAAATAATTTATCCAGAATAGTTTACTTTTGTATGGCTGTTATAAATTTAATACATGAAAACAAATCAAGTGATCCCCTTTATTGTAGAGTGGTTAAAAACATATGCTAAAAATTCCAAAGTAAATGGCTTTGTCATTGGAGTTTCAGGTGGAGTAGACTCGGCTGTCACTTCTACACTTTGTGCGATGACCGGATTAAAAGTAATGTGTTTAGAGATGCCTATTCACCAATCTGAAAGTCATGTTTCTAGAGCTCAAGAACATATAAACCAACTTAAAAAAAAGTTTCAAAACGTACAATCAAATCAGATAAATTTAACTCCTGTTTTTGATAGTTTTAAAGGCGAGATTGACTTACAGCAGCCAGAAAAATCCGTAGATATGGCCTTGGCTAATTCTAGAGCCCGACTGCGAATGACCACACTTTACTATTATGCTGGACTATTGGGTAGACTGGTTGCTGGAACAGGAAATAAAGTAGAAGATTTTGGAATTGGGTTTTACACAAAATATGGAGATGGTGGCGTAGACCTCAGCCCAATTGCTGACCTTTTAAAATCAGAAGTTTACGATCTAGGAAGTGCTTTAAAAATACCTAAAAGCATATTGAATGCTGACCCTAGCGATGGACTGTTTGGCGACTCTAGAAGTGATGAAGAACAAATTGGAGCCTCCTATCCTGAACTTGAATGGGCTATGAAAAGTGTTGAAGACGGCAAGGATATAAATGATTTTAAAGGGAGAAAACGTGTTGTTTTTGAAATCTACACACGATTTAATTCTGTTAATAAACACAAGATGAACCCTATACCTGTGTGTGAAATCCCTGAAAACTTAAAATACTAAAGTAAATGATTCGAGTTCTAGTCGCAGATCATCAGCCAATAGTAAGCTATGGAATCCGTATGCTTTTTGAGAACTCAACAGATATTAGAATTGTTAATACTGCCAGCTCAGCAAAACAACTCTTAGATTATCTTAAAAAGTCAAATACTGACATCGTTTTAATGTCTATTGACTTAACAGACATTAACGGGATTACCGTACTTCGCACAATTAAAAAAGAATTTAGAGATGTGGCTGTAATTATTTTTAGCACCCACCCAGAAGATATTTATGCTATTAGTGCAATAAAGGCTGGTGCTTCAGGATATTTATCAAAATCAGTAACTAATGCGACAATAAAAAGAGCCATTTTAAAAGTATATAAAGGAGGAATTCACGTCAGTAAGGAGCTTGCTCAAACGCTTACATTTGAAAAAAATAGTCAAGGCACCATGAATCTTTATAAAAAACTTTCGACTCGTGAAGTTGAAGTTTTAAAGCTTATTTCGTCTGGCAAAAGAAATAATGAAATTGCTAATCAATTAGATATAAGCGAAAAAACAGTAAGTACTTACAAATTGCGCTTAATGAAAAAACTGAATGTGTCTAACCTAGTTGAGCTAATAGACCACGGGCGTCAAAAAAAATAATTATCAAAGGACTCTATTTAATTTCCTGGAGAGCAGCATTTTTAAATTAGTATAGTTTAGAACATCTTCAAGAAGCGTTCGATGATCAATATCAACTTGTGTATCTTGTTTTATTTCGTTCACTTTTCTATCAATTAAATAACATCGTAACGTTAAAATTGTTTCACTAACTAGTTGAGCAATGCTCAAGTCTTTTTGTTTGGGGAAAATATTATTTTTCTCCCAGTTGTGTAAACTATAACGCTCCTCATTCATTAGAATATTAGTAACAGCCGAAGCTAAAGCAGGGTCTAAACGGTTCACAAAAGAGTCAATTATAAAATCATCTGTTTGATTTAAACTATCAATAATTGTGTAATAGAGCGTTTTAAAATTTTCATTTGTAAACTGCATTTCGTCTTCCTGCAAATCCAGAAATATTTTCTCAAATACCTTAACTTTATGAACGACAGGCTCCAGCACCAACTCTTGTTTGTCGTTTTCTTTAAGTATTAAATCTTCAAAAGATTCTTTTCTACTTCCGTAAAGTAGTAGAATTTCAATAATTTTTTGCTCTAATTCATATTGAATATCTACTTTTTTAGGAGGTGCAACAGACTTAACAACCTCAAATGCTTTTTGTTTTTTATTATAGGATTTATTAGCATCTATTTGGGCTTTTTTACCCATTTGTGCCAAAGTACTAAAAAGTACGTTTTCACTTATCTCCATAATACGTGAGCATTCACGTACATATATTTCTTTCTGAATATTATCCGTGACCTTAGAAATACTAGTAACCATGTCTCGTATCAAATTGGCTTTAGCTACAGGGTCTTTTTTAGCTTCCTCCATAAGTAAAGACGCTTTATAGGCAATAAAGTCTTTGGCATTTGACTTCAGGTAGTCCTTGAGTTCTTCGATAGTATTTTGCTTAGCAAAACTATCTGGATCCTGACCTTCTGGAAATGTACAAACTTTCACATTCATACCCTGCTCTAAAATCAAGTCTATTCCTCGTAAGGACGCTCTAATTCCAGCAGCATCTCCATCAAATAATACTGTTATGTTTTTGGTCAAGCGATTAATTAAGCGGATTTGATCCGGGGTTAAGGCAGTTCCTGATGAGGATACAACATTTTTTATCCCTTTTTGATGAAATTGAATGACGTCAGTATATCCCTCAACCAAATAGCAATTATCTTCTTTTGCTATCATTTGTTTTGCATAATAAATTCCATACAAAACTTTACTTTTATGGTAAATATCACTTTCAGGAGAGTTAAGATATTTCGCTGCCTTTTCATTTTTCGCTAAAATTCGACCTCCAAATCCTAGTACTCGACCGGACATACTATGTATTGGAAAAAGAACACGGCCTTTAAAACGATCAAATTGCTTTTCGCCCTTTACAATTGAGAGACCGGTACTTTCTAAATACTTTAGTTTATAGCCTTTTTTTAAGGCAGAATCTGTCAACCCACTCCATGCGTCTGTCGAGAAACCTAATTGAAATTCTTGAATCGTTTCGTCAGTGAAACCTCGTTCCTTGAAGTAACTAAGGCCAATTGCTTTTCCAGAATCTGTTTTGTGTAATATGTTTTGATAATAGGTCCGTGCAAATTCACTAACTAAATACATGCTTTCTCTTTCTCCTGCAGCTTCTTTATCAGAATCTGACTGGACAGTTTCTTCAATCTCAATATTATATTTTCGAGCTAAGTATTTAATAGCTTCTGGATACGTAAAGTGTTCATGTTCCATTAAAAATGAAACGGAAGTCCCTCCTTTTCCGGTTGAGAAATCCTTCCAAATTTGCTTCACAGGAGAAACCATAAAGCTTGGAGTACGCTCTTCGCTAAATGGGCTTAGGCCCTTAAAGTTGCTTCCTGACTTTTTAAGTTGTACAAAATCTCCAATGACCTCCTCTACACGAGCTGTGTCAAATACTTGATCTATTGTGGCTTTTGATATCAATATGAAAAATTAAATGGATGATGTAAATTTAGTAAAAAAGTAATGCTTTTCGGTTACTTATTTCGCTCGATTACATAATTGACCATTAAAATTAATGAATTTTTATAGATGGATTCTGGAAAATGCTCTAATAAATGCAAGGCCTCTTTCTGGAAATATTTCATCTTGGACACAGCATAGTCTAGTCCTCCATTATCCTTCACAAAACTAATTACTTCGTTTACCCGTTTTGAGTCCTTGTTGTGATTTTTAATTGAGTTAATTATCCATCTTTTTTCTTTTTTAGAGCATTGATTCAATACATAAATTAGCGGAAGGGTCATTTTTTGTTCTTTGATGTCAATTCCAGTCGGCTTACCTATTTGTTTTGTCCCATAGTCAAACAAGTCATCTTTAATTTGAAAAGCCATCCCAATTAGCTCTCCAAATTTCCGCATCGTTTCAATATCGTTAGAAAGTGGCTTAACGGACGCAGCCCCAAGACTACAACAAGCAGCTATGAGAGTAGCTGTTTTTTGTCTGATAATTTCATAATAAACTACTTCTGTAATATCTAGATTTCGAGCTTTTTCAATTTGTAACAATTCCCCTTCACTCATTTCACGAACAGCTACAGAAATTATCTTTAAAAGATCAAAATCGTTGTTGTCAATACATAGCAGCAGGCCTTTTGATAATAAAAAATCCCCAACCAAAACAGCAATTTTATTTTTCCAAAGCGCATTTACAGAAAAAAAGCCACGTCTACGATCACTCTCATCAACTACGTCATCATGTACCAAAGTAGCTGTATGAATCAATTCCAATACGGAGGCTCCACGATAAGTTCTCTCACTCACTTCTCCATTAGATATCATTTTTGCAGTAAGAAACACAAACATTGGACGCATTTGCTTGCCTTTTCGATTAACAATATAATGGGTGATTCTATTTAAAAGTGCCACCCTACTGGACATAGATAATCGAAATTTCTTTTCGAAAAGGTCCATTTCAAAAGCAATGGGCTGTTTTATGTTTTCTATAAGCTTCAAAAAAAGTGATTTATTTACAATGCAAAATTAGACATATAAAACATATTGTTTCTAAGGGTTTCGTTAAATAAATTAAAATTAAAGCCTAAAATTAATAAAACAACTAAAAATTTGCAATTAATTTGACAAATCACAAAAAAAATTTGTGAGTAATTATTCTTTTTTTTAGTTGTTCAAGTTTGTTTATATTTATAAAATAAATTTAAATATATTCACATGAAAAAAATTACTTTTTTAGCCATATTAATGGCAACTTTTATTTCAAATGCTCAAATAATCTTAAGCGAAGACTTTGAAACTGCAACAATATCTGAAGGATTTGTTAATGGTTGGACTGTGGAGTCAGCCGAAGGAACAGTTGGTGAATGGGCTGTTAACAATCCCACAACTGAAACTCCTCTTTATGGAGGAAATACTGGAATTGTAGATCCTGCACAAGGAAATTGCACAAACAACTATGCAGTTGTAGATAGCGATGGATATGGATCAGCTGGATCACAAGACACCTCTTTAATTTCTCCTGTTTTTGATTTATCTAGTTACACAGACGTAATTCTATCATTAAATCAATGGCATCGTGTGTATCAGACCTCTGTTGCCTATATTGACTCATCAATTAATAATGGAGCATCTTGGGAGAATATAGTGACATACGACGCAGATGTAGCAGGAAATACGATCATAGATATCTCTAGCTTGGCTGGTAATTCAGAAGTTCAAATTCGATTTAGATATACAGGCGCATATGAATACTGGTGGGGGATTGACGATATTACTATTCAACAACCCGAAGGTAGTGCACCAGACGTATGTACTAACATGGCACCTACGGACCAAGCAACAGATGTAGAAATCACATTATCTACTACAAATACTAAATTGATTAATTTTTCTTGGGATGCAGCTACAACAGGTGATGATGCAACTTCTTATAATATCTCTATTGGTACGTCCAATGAATTAGAAATAGGAACCCTTCCAGGGTTTGATGGCACCGTTGATGGAGGGGGAAATATTTCCTATGGCGATGCGGTTGACAATGGTTGGCAAGCAAACACCACCTACTACTGGAAAGTTACAAGTGTGAATGTTAACGGTATGACCGATTCACCTATATTTTCCTTCACAACAGGCGCGGCCGATCCTTTAGGAGTTGAAGAAATATCTCTTAATGCGTTTAATGTTTCCCCAAACCCTGTTAAGGATGT
>CAJXDP010000041.1 GCA_913052445.1 uncultured Formosa sp. | reverse complement strand
GTTCCAACAAATTTTAATTGAAATATACTGTTAACGACTTGCCCAAGGTCAGTGTATGCACTGACAGGGATATCTATACTTGTCCAGTTATCAGCTGTTAAGCTTGTAACGATAGGAGTTTCAGTAGATGCTCCATCTGCACCATTAATCAAAGAAGTTTCAATATCAGTCACCGAATTAGCTGTCCAAACATCAATATGAAGGTATTCCATTGTTGAAACATCAACAGAAGTTCCATCAGCTAAAGAAATTCCTTGGTAGCTTAAATTCACGTATTGTAACATTTCATCACCAGCTAAATCAAACATGTTCCATCCACTTCCTTGTCCTCCTTGACCCCAGTCTGGGAAATAATTCGTATCAGGAATATCATTATAAACAGAACTAAAGATTGAAATAACATCCTCATCAGCTCTTGATGGAGGTGTAGGTGCTGGTGTGACAGGTGCTTCTATTGCAGTAACTTCGAAGTCTTCTGTGTAAACCGTTGTTTCGACAGCTCCACCCATAGCTTCTATTGTGATTGTATAAGTTCCAGATTCTGTAAAATCTAAAAACACAGTATCCCCAATATTTCCAGTTACTGGAGAAGGAGTTTCTTCTGTAGTCCCAGGTGCTGTAACATCAAAACTAACAGCGAAATCAGCTGAAGCTGTAATATTAACACGCTTGGAAATTGCAGAATCATTTTCAATAACGACCTCTAAATTTGAAGGTGCTTGAAATGAAACAACTAATTCTTGTTCAAGAGTTGTTTCTAGCCCTGTAACTCCATAAGCAACAGCGGTTACTGTATAAGTGCCTTCTACATATGTGTGAGTTGTACTCTGACCATTAGTAAAATTTACAGGGTCAGAAGTATCATCTCCGAAATGAATATCAAACTCTACTGCTCCTTGAGCGGTCGGAGTGATTGAGACAACACCAGTGTTGTCTTGAGTCACTTGAAAAAGCATAGCTAATTCTGAGGGAGCCTCAACGCTAGTGCTAAAGTTTATATCTTTTTGGTCGTCTGAACACGCAGTTAATGCAAAAAGAACAACAGAAAGACTAAATATATATTTAAGTATTTTCATAATAATATTTTTTAATAGTTTGGATTTTGATTCCAGTTTCCATTTGAAAATTGAATTTCTTGAATTGGAATTGGAAATAATTCATGCTTACCGGCTTGAAAGCCTTCAATTTCAGATGGTGCTTGACCAGTTCTTACAAGGTCAAAGAAACGATGTCCTTCTCCTACTAACTCTACGTGTCTCTCATGATAGATTGCTTCTGTTAATTCTGAGCCAGATGCAGACACATTATTAGAATCGCCTCCAAAAGCTCGAGAACGGACCATGTTTAAGTAAGATTGTGCTTTTGCGTCATCAATACTTCCTCTATTATTCGCTTCAGCTGCCATTAGCAATACATCTGCAAAACGGATTGATCGGTAATTATTTGGATTTGTTAAGTTTTGATCGCCAATATTCTGATCTCCTTGGCGAGGAATATACTTTCTATTATAATAACCAGTATGCTCATATCCAAGTCCATAAGTAGCCCCTGTTTGTTCAGCCCATGCTTCAATATCAAGAACAGAAACCTCTTTTCTTGAATCTCCATCTTCAAAGCTATCAACAGTTTCTTGAGTAGGTACGTTAAAACTATATCCTGAATCATAAGTAGGTCCGGTATGGTTTCTAATACCATTGAACCCCACAGCTACATTGCCTTCACTACATTGCAGACAACCAAAACCAGCTCCTTCAGCATCGGTATACTGAACCTCAAATACAGACTCTACATTATTTTCTCCTTCGTTTTCAAACATTGTTTCATAGCTAGTAGCTAATTGGTAGGGTCCGTTATTAATAACGTTGTCTAAAATAGTAGCAGCTTCGCTAAATTTGTCTTGATATAAGTAAGCTTTTCCAAGTAACGCTTGTGCAGCTCCTTTAGTAACACGTCCAACTTGAGGAGCGTTATAATCGAGGTAGTTAACTGCAAAGATTAAGTCACTTTCAATAAGCGCATAAACTTCCTGAGCAGAATATCTTGAAATTGATAGTTCATCTCCAGGTGCAAAACGTTTTCCTGCCCCTAGTAAAGCAGCATCATAATCTTTAATAGGAAGACCACCAAACCATTTAACTAATTCAAAATGATAATAAGCTCTAAGAAAACGAACTTCTGCAATCATTTTGTTTCTACCTTCAAAGTCTGTTTTGTCTTGAAATTCTAAGAAATAATTAGCTCTACTTATTCCAGAAAACATCCAACTCCATACGTCTCTTAAATTACTATTTACTGATGTATGCCCCATATCGTCTATTTGCTGAAAACCAACGACATCCGTTGCACTTTCACCTCCACATAATGTATTGTCAGATGCAATTTCACCAAGTAATACATTAACATAAGAAGCTTGTAATAAATCATAAACTCCTACAAGTGCCATGTAATAATCATCTTCAGAATTAAAGTATCCTTGAGAATCAATATTATAATTATCAGTTTCGTCCAAATATTCATCTGAACAAGAGTAAATCCCTGTAGCAACTAGCGTAAACACTAGTATTGCTGTTATTATATTTTTATTGTTTTTCATCATGTTTTATTTAAAATGAGATATTTAATCCTAATATATACTGTCTAACCGTTGGGTAGAAACCGCTATCAATACCTCCTCCTAGAGCTTGCCCAGTAGTCGCTGCTGGATCAAAACCTTTGTATTCAGTAAAAGTAAATGCATTATTAACAGATGCATAAAGGCGTACTTTAGATAATCCAAAATCTTCTAAAGTTTCCTTAGGCAAACTATATCCTAACTGAATGTTTTGAATACGTACAAAAGAAGCATCTTCAACATAAAAATCAGAAAATAATTTATTGGTAGATGCTCCAGTCGTTGCTCTAGGCACAGTATTACTGGTGCCAGGTCCTGTCCATCTATCCAAGTAATAATCTAAACGGTTCACATTTGGTTGATCACGTTCGTAATTTCGAACCATGTCCTTGCCTACTTCAGCAAATGCATATAAACTTAGGTCAAAACTCTTATAATTAACTGAGAAGTTGAAACCCATATAATAGTCAGCTAATGGCTTACCAATAAAGGTTCTATCATCCGAATTAATTTCTCCATCTCCATTAACATCTACATATCTAATATCTCCAGGAACAGCTCCATAACCCAAGCCTTCTTGTGAAGGGTGTGCGTCAACATCAGCTTGTGTTTGAAAAATTCCATCTGTTTGTAGTCCATAGAAATAGCCTATTGGTTGACCTGTTTCCATTCTTGATGGGGGTAAAGGCTGGCCAACTCCAAAAGAACCACCTGTTAGCGGAACTTCTGCATTAACATCAATGACCGTTCCTTCAATTTTAGTAACATTATAACTTACGTTATAAGATAAGTCATCAGAAATGTTATCACTATAATTAATTAAAAATTCTAATCCTTCAGAACGCGTTGTTCCTGCGTTAACAGTTGGAGACCCTGAACCCGGTGCTGTTGTTCCTAAGATGCCCGAAACTGGTAAACCAGGAATTAATAAGTCAACTCTATCTTCTAAGAAGTAATCAGCAACAATTTCTAATTTATTACCAAAAAATTTAGCATCTAGACCAATATCAAGTTTTTCAGCTGTTTCCCACTTTGCCGCTGCATTGGCAATAGGGCCGTTTGCAACTCCGTTGGTTAGTGCGCCATCAAAAACGTAAGTAGCTTCTCCACTAAGAGCTGACCTATATAGGTCGTTTCCAACTAGATTCCCTAAAGTTCCGTAACTTCCGCGAATTTTCAAGAAATCAATAACTTCACTATCCTTTAAAAAGTTTTCATCGGATATTTTCCAACCTGCCGTGACAGACTTGAAATAATCAATTCTGTTATCTTTGGCAAATGCTGAAGAACCATCTCTACGTATCATAGCAGATAACAAATACTTGCCTTTAAAATCGTATTGAAGTCTACCAAAATAAGATAATAAACGGTTATCATATATATATGATCCGTTCTCTTTAGCATCACTTGTTCCTGTTGTTAAAGCTATGTCGGCAAACTCCCATGAGTTATTTGGAACATCAAATCCAGAAGCAAATAATCCATTACCCCAGTTTTTAATTACAGTTGTTCCGACCGTAGCTTCCATGTTGTGTTTATCGACAAAAGATTTTTTATAGGTTGCAAATGTATCCCATGTATAAGAATCAAATTGACTCTTACTCTGGTTCACAGTACTTCGACTTGTATTGAACACTTTTCCTGCTCCGTAATTAACAATAGGAGAAAATGTTTTTGCTTTGTCACTGTAGGTTTTAAAACCCATTCTTGATGTAACAATTAGATCATCAGTTAACTTATATTCCAACTGAAAATTACCCTCAATACTACTTCCAAAATAGGTGTTGTAGGTGTCGCGTATTTGTGAAAACGGATTAATTATTTCATTTCCGAAAATTCCATTAACATCTTCTTGATCTAAGGTAAACATTGGTGAATAACTAATCGCATTAAATAATACAGAACCTAAACCAGATTCATTAATAGTTTTTCTTTTGTTGGAAAAATAGTTCAAATTAACGGTCGTTTTTAAACGATCATTAACGTCAATACCTAGATTTAACTTTATATTATCTCTAACGTAGTTAGATTTATCGCTAGCAATAATTCCGTCTTGATCTAAACGTGTAGCCCCTAAGTAATAGGTAATATTTTCAGTACCGCCTGATAAGCTTACATTGTGATTGGTCATTAATGCTTGATCAAATAACTCATCTTGCCAATTTGTTCCATATCCTGGGCCAGCTATATTATCATAAGGCAATGGTTGACCGTTATTGGCATAACTTTCATTAACCAGAGCCGAATATTCACTGCCATTTAAAAGAGATAACTTTTTTGTTGTTTCTTGTATTCCTGCGTAAGTATTATATGACACTTTAGGTGCAGTATTTTTCTTTCCTTTTTTGGTTGTTACCAAAATAACCCCATTAGCCCCTTCAACTCCATATATAGCTGCCTGTGCATCTTTTAGGACTGTCAGACTTTCAATATCGTCTGGGTTTAGACTATTGAAACTCGAAACAATATATCCATCAACAACTAATAAAGGATCATTATCAGTATTACTACTTACCCCTCTAATAAGAAATCTAAATCCACTTCCTGGAGAACCAGATTGGGTAGAAACCGATACCCCTGTGGTGGTTCCTTGCAATGCTTGAGATACATCAACTGGCCTAAGTTTTTCAATTGTTTCGGAGCCTACTATTGAAACGGATCCAGTAAGATCCTTTCTGCTTTTAGATCCATACCCTATTAAGACAACTTCATCTAAAGATTCGTTGTCTTCGGCTAATTCAACATTCATATTCACAGAAGCTGAAAGTTCTAATGTTTCAAAGCCCAAATAGGTGAATACTAACGTTGCATTTGACTGGACATTTGAAATGGTGAAGTTACCATCAAAATCGGACACAGCTCCTGAGCTCGTGTTTTTCACGATAATATTAACTCCTATTAAAGGGAGGCCATCATCGCTAGATTTTACTGTTCCACTCACTGAGATATTTTGAGCAGTTGCTGTTGTAGCAAAAGCCAAAGTAAATAGTAGAGTATAAAATATTCTTTTCATAAATATTGTTTTAATTATTTTTTATAAATTTATAACAAGTAAATCACAATTTCCTAAAAATAGCCCCAACAAAACATATACAAGACAAAAAAAATAGTATATAATTATCAAAACAATACTTTTTAAGGGTAAAAACTAGTGTTAAATAAGCTTAAATTCATGAGTCCATATAGTTGCTAAAAAGCACATGTAGTGCTATTGTATGGTTGTTGTAAAAAAGTGTTGTGTTTTTAAAGTTCTAATATATAACTTGTCAAACTAGATTCGTGAGGTAAATTGATCTTTTTTCGCAAACGATATCGTTTAACTTCCACACTTCTGTAAGATATATTCAGTAATGGCGCAATTTCTTTGGAAGTAAGATTTAGCCTTAGGTAAGCGCATAATCTAAGGTCGTTAGGAGTAAGGCTAGGGTGTATTGATTTTATGTGTTTCAGGAAGTCCTTATCTGCATTATTAAAAGCTTCTTCAAAAAGCTTCCAATCGTCTGTATTGTTTAAATTCTTATCTATTATTTTAATTACCTTTTTGAGATCCTGATCATTTTCGTTCTTATTTTTTAGTTCATTTTTAATATCATTAAGGAACTCATTTTTTTTAATAAGACTCATTGTTGAAATTGCTAGCTCGCGGTTTTTACTTTCAATGTCTAGTTGCAATTTTTCATTTTTTAACTGTATGAGCTTTTTAGAGGACTCTAAGTCTTTGATTGCAATTTCTTCTTCAGATTTTTTAAGCACTTCAAGTTGCTGCTTATTATAGTATATTTTATAACTATTATGTATGAGAATCCAGACCAATAATACTAAAAGAATATATAAAATGACAGCTAAATTAGAAAGGTACCAAGGCCTTTTAATTACAAAAGAGAAAGAGCTGATATTTGTTGTTTCTGTTACTCCTGTCTTACCTTTAACCTTGAAATGATATTCTCCATGAGGTAAATTCTCAAAAACTTGATAACTATCTTCAGACCACTCAGACCACTTTGTTGACCATCCCTCTAGTATATAGGAGTAATTTTTCTTGACAATATTGTGGTAATGTGGGATTGAATAATTAAAATAAAGACTATTAGTTTCATAATCTAAAGTTGTACTAGAATTTAAAGCAAGTTTAAACTTGTCATCATTAATCCTACTTGCTTCAACAGAATTTAGTTTAACTCTGTAAATTTGACTTGGTTTAGACACACTAGAATTAAAAACAAAATAGCCATTAGAAGACCCTAAAAGATACTCATCTACCCCAATTTTAGTTAAATTCTCAAATCCAGCTACTACTTTCCTAAAATTAGAAAGAGATACTGGAATAATTTCAGTTTTAGGAATTTCAGTAATACTCCCTGTGCTAAGTAATAAAATGTTATCATTTGCGAAAGACCATTTAAGTCCATTAGAGTCTTTCACATCCATCAAAGTTGATCTAGACGAAAAGCTATTCAAAAGCTCGGAAAAAGAGTCTGCTCTATTAAAACCATGTTGATTATCAATATATTTAAACACACCTTTTGAAGAAAAATAATATAAATCATCGGAGAAATTTAAAATACTTGAGCCCCTACCCTTTTTAACTGATGATGAGATATTAGATACATATGAAAAAGATAATAAATCATCCGAAATCATAAGCTCGTAAAGTCCTCTAAGCTCGTGGTTAACAAAAATTTTGCCTCCTTTTTGTTCATAAAACCTAGTAGATAAATCAAATCCTTTAATTTTATTTCTAAAAATCCATTCGCCTGAAGTCTTCTCTAAGAGACTTAAGCCAAAATAGTTGCCTTGTAAAATTATATTTGGATTATTATCTAATATTTTAAAATCCCATGTACCTGGCAAATCAAAAAAAGTTTGATGTATTTTTTGGTTTTTAATTATAAAAGTTCCTGAATCATGCCCGCAAAATATGAGTCCATCGATCTCTTTTAAACTCCAAACTTGTCCATTGGTTCCCTCAACAAATGTAAAATTAGTATTTGATTGCCTGCGTTTGTAAAATAGCCCTTGATTGGTTCCTAAAAACAAATAGTCGTTATGTACTATAGAGGAATAAACAGTTCCAATTGTCCCTTTGGTGTCATTATAAACCGTAAACTGAGTAGATAAGTTAATGAAGCTAATACCTATATCAAGCCCAAGCCATAAATTATTTTGCTGGTCTTCGTATACAGACAAAACTGTATTATTACTTAGGCCATTTTCAAAATTTAAATCATACTTGAGTTCTCCTTGAGGCGTTAATTGAAAATAGCCGTTGGAAACTGTTCCGAGAACGATGCTATTATCTTTCAATTTAGTTGTGCTATATATTCTTAAAGAGTTTAAATCAATGCTAGGATCCACAGCCCAAGGAACTAACTTTTCATTTTGAAGAAAATAAAACCCATTTGATTCTGTTACCATGAGTAATTTTCCGTCCAAATCAAACATTCCAACTAATTTGTTTTTGACTATTCTAGAATCATTCAATACAAACTCTGTTGCACCATTAGTGAATTTAAAAAGACCTTGGTTTATTTTGTTAAAAAATAAAACTCCGTTAACAACGAAGATATTTGTAATATCGTCATCAGATTCGATAAAAGAGTATTCATTTGTGTCTGTATTTACCAAATAAATTCTTGAATATGAATGGAAAATTAACCAATCGTCAAGCTTAATTATCTTCCAAAATTGTTCTTCATCCGTTAATTCAATTCCTAATTTTTGAGCTAACGATGTATACTCTAAAACATTTTTATTGTTTTTTTTCCATATGCCAAAATCCATGTAACTTCCAGTGTATATATCGTTCCCAACAGCCTTTACAGATCTTACAATAGAATTGTCAGGAACTGGATATAAACTCCAATTAACTCCATCAAATTCAAGAAGCCCAGAGTTGTTAGCAAAATACATGGTCTGATCAGAGGTCTGAGAAATCCCCCAGTTTTGATTTTCTGCGCCATATAATTCAGGAGCATATGCCATTAAAGGAGGATGCTCTTGACCATTAAGATTTAGTAAACTGAACAGAATTAAAATAAAATATACTATTCTCATATAAAAAGATTTCTCTAGTAGAGTTGAAATTTAAAAGAGATGCTACAGGTTAAATGTTTTCAAATATAGCATAAATATTAGAATGCC
>CAJXDP010000040.1 GCA_913052445.1 uncultured Formosa sp. | reverse complement strand
CTTGAGTCGCTAGACGAAGTTCAAGTAGTTGCGTTTTCAAAACAGAAAAAAAATAGTGTTATTGGGTCGATTTCAACGGTAAAAGCTTCAGAATTAAAGATCCCATCATCAAATTTGACGACTGCCTTTGCAGGTAAAATTGCAGGACTTATTTCATACCAGCGTTCTGGGGAGCCAGGAGCAGATAATGCCGAATTTTTTATACGTGGAGTAACAACTTTTGGGTATAAAAACAATCCCTTGATATTACTTGACGGATTAGAAATCACTACCTCTGACTTAGCGCGTCTAGAACCTGACAATGTTGCAACGTTCTCTATTATGAAAGATGCAACAGCTACGTCTTTATACGGAGCTCGAGGTGCTAATGGAGTTATTTTAGTTACCACAAAAGAAGGTAAAAAGGGTAAGGCACGTGTGTCATTTAGATATGAAAACAACTTTTCCGCACCTTCACAAATCCCAGGGTTTTTAGGAGCAGTTGACTACATGAGAATGTATAATCAAGCACAACGAATGCGCGACCAATCTGCATTACTGAAGTATTCTATACAACAGATTACCGGGACAGAACAAGGGTTAAATCCTGAGTTATATCCCAATGTCGACTGGCACAATGAATTATTCAAAGACTACACTCTCAACAAAAAATTGAATCTTAATGTTTCAGGTGGTGGAGATGTAGCTCAATACTATTTATCTGTATCTAACTCAAATGAAACTGGATTATTAAAAGTAGATCCATTAAATAACTTTAATAATAATATTGACATTAATCGTTCGAATTTAAGAGCTAATATCAATGTTAATCTAAGTAAAAATACAGAAGTTGCGGTAAAATATTACTCTTTGTTTGAACGATACAACGGCCCAACTGTTAGTGCTACAGATATTTTTGGTATGGTAGCACAAGCGAACCCTGCAAACTTTCCAAAAGCTTTTACTCCTGATGAAAACACAATGAACTTTAATCATACCCTCTTTGGAAATAAAGGAAATGGTGGTTATCCAAACCCCTATGCAGAGATGGTAAAAGGGTTTAGAGACCGTTTTGCAAATACAACTCTAGCGCAGTTTGAGCTTAAACAAGACTTATCATTCATAACAGAAGGATTAAAATTTAGAGGGATGGCTTCTGTTAGAACATATTCTGAAAATGAAAACTCCAGAAGCTTTACTCCTTTCTTTTACGGAATAGGTCAACAAGACACAGATTTAGGAACTTCAAATTATTTGTATCAAATTCAAGAAGGAACGGAGTTTTTAAACAATCCTTCGGTTTCTAACTATGGCAACAGTAACTTTTACTACCAATTAGTAACCGAATACAATCGTACCTTTAAGGAAAAACATGAGGTTGGTGGGCTTTTTGTTGCCAATGCTTCAGAAGCTTTAAACACCATTGGAGGAGGTACTGCATTTACTACATTACCCTCCAGGAACATGGGGATTTCTGGGCGAGCATCATACAACTACGACAGCCGGTTCTTTGCAGAATTTAATTTTGGATACAACGGCTCTGAAAAATTTGCAAAAGAAAACCGATTTGGATTTTTTCCTTCCGCAGGATTTGGTTGGATAATTTCTAATGAAGAATTTTTTGAAAAAAACTTACCATCATTAAACTTATTTAAACTTAGATATACATATGGTTTAGTAGGGAATGATGGTATTTCAGGTGCAGAAGATAGATTCTTCTACCTTTCAGAAGTGAATCTAAATAATGGCGGTACTGGATATAACTGGGGGGTCAATTATAACAACTACTACAACGGCTATAATATTAATCGTTATGATAATGAAAGTGTAACCTGGGAGGTTGCTGAGAAAACAAATTACGGCCTAGAACTTGGCTTGTTCAATAAAATAACAATTCTGGCAGAATACTTTGAAGAGCACAGAAAGAATATTTACATGGAACGTCAATACATACCAGAAACTATGGGGTTGACTACCTCAATCAACAGTAATATTGGTGAGGTAAAGGCTAAAGGGTTTGATATATCTTTAGATTACAATCATGCCTTTTCGGGTGACTTTTATATAACTGCTAGAGGAAACTTCACCTACAGCACTAACGAAATTCTGGTAAATGGTGAGCCTGAGTACCAAAACGAAAATCTAAGTAGAATTGGACAACCTATCAACCAGCAATGGGGATATATAGCAGAGCGTTTATTTATAGATGAAGAAGATATTGCTAATTCTCCGGAGCAATTTAACGGCTTTGGATCTACAAATACTTACTTACCAGGAGATATTAAATATAAAGATGTTAATGAAGATGGAGTAATTAATCAGCTTGACCAAGGACCGATTGGAAAACCGTATGTGCCCGAAATTGTGTATGGATTTGGATTCTCTGCTGGATACAAAGCCTTTGACTTTTCAATATTTATGCAAGGAGCTGCAAGAACATCTTTCTTGATAGAACCTTCAAATATTTCACCTTTTGTTAACGAACGCAATGCGCTAAATATTATAGCAAACAACTATTGGTCTGAAAATAACCCAGATCCAAATGCATTTTGGCCCAGATTATCAGTAAGCCCCATTGAAAATAACGAAAAACCTTCCACGTGGTGGCTTAGAGATGGAGATTTTTTACGTCTGAAGAGCATTGAAGTTGGATACACATTTCCTGAGACTCAAACAGGCTTTTTTTCAAACTTAAATGCTCGTGTTTATTGTACTGGACTAAACCTATTGAATTTTGCTAAATTTGATTTATGGGATCCTGAGATGGCTGGAAATGGGCTAGGATATCCCCCGCAAAGAGTTCTTAATTTAGGAGTTCAATTAAAATTTTAAAACCAAAATAAGATGATTTTAAAAAACAATATTTTTTATATCTCCTTCATAGGATTTTTAACCCTTACAGGCTGCGAAGACTATTTAGACATTGTCCCTGACGGAACTCAAGAGCTTAGCTTACTTTTTAATAGAAAAGAAACGGCATACAACGCACTTGCTAATTGCTACAGTTATTTACCAAAAAATGATGGCATTTACTCCTCTTATGTTTTAGCTAGCGATGAGCTGACTACTCCGGTTGACAAAGAAACAAACGCCATCAAGATGATGAAAGGGCAACTTAACAACTCAAGCAGTCTTAATAACGGTAAACCAATAATGAGTTATTGGTCAGGATATTCAGCAAATGGATCATCTCAAGGCTCTTTGTGGGAGGCCATTAGAAGTTGTAATACGCTTATTGAAAATATTGATCTGGTTGTTGACATGACTCAACAAGAAAAAAATTCTTGGAAAGCTGAAGCTAAATTTTTAAAGGCAAATTTTCACTTTATTTTACTAAACTATTACGGACCAATCCCTATTATTGACACAAATCTGCCTATTTCAGCCTCAGACGAAGCTGTTCGCGTGGAACGCCAAACTGTTGACTATTGTATAAATTATATTATATCAACAATTGATGAATCTATTGCTGATCTTCCAGAGCGAGTGTTAGGTAGTAATGATATTGGCCGAGTGGATCAGGTAATTGCAAAGGCTATAAAATCACGTGTTTTATTATACGCGGCTAGCCCGCTATTTAACGGAAACAGTAACTTCTATTCAGGATTTGTTAATGAACAAGGAGAGCATTTTTTCAACCAAACTGAGGATAATTCTAAGTGGCAGTTAGCTGCAGATGCCGCAGATGATGCGATTCAGGCTGCTATCGGGCAAGGAATTTCTATGTACTATTATAACGGAGATGTCCCATTATATGATGAGCAAAATTGGCAATATGAATTTATCCGAGATCAATACGACAATCGATTTGTAATTACAGATCCTTGGAATTCTGAATTAATTTGGGGAAGTTCAAACCCTGTAACTGGTGGAAACTGGTGGCAACTTCAAGCATCCTCACTAATGAAAGACCCTAGTTCGAGCTCAGTTGAAGCTGCATGGCAGTGGGTTGCCCCAACCTTAAGAATGGCAGAGCTTTACTATACTAAAAATGGTTTACCAATTAGTGAAGATTTGAGTTTTGATTATTCTGACAGGTATTCAGTCCAAAATATTGCATTTAATCAACGTTTTTATGCACAGTACGGTAATAGAACTGCTAAACTAAATCTGAACAGAGAGCCTCGTTTTTACTCCTCTTTAGGCTTTGACAGAGGAATTATGCGCTCGTGGGGTGGATTATGGCAATTAAAAATGAGATATGATGAGGCTCATGGCCGATTTGGGTTTACAAGTGATTATTTAACATCTGGTTATTCTTTGAAAAAACTTGTACATCCAGACTCCGAAGGAGACGCATACAATAAAATTGTTCCATATCCATGGCCAATTATTCGACTTTCTGAACTTTACTTAAATTATGCTGAGGCTTTAAACGAGGCAAATGGACCAAGTCAGCAGGTATATGATGCATTAAACAATGTTAGAGATCGAGCTGGAATCCCGACAGTTGAAGAGGCCTGGAGTGATGGTACATTAGCTGCTAATCCAGGGAAACACACCAATGTTGAAGGACTAAGAGAGATTATTCAACAAGAGCGTTTGATTGAATTGGCATTTGAAGGTCATCGTTATAATGATTTAAGACGCTGGAAAATTGCAGAAGAATTCCTTAGCACATCTATTAGAGGCTGGTCAGTTGACGAGTCCTCAGAAGCTAATTTTTATAACTTGAGAGATATTGGTATTCGTTCCTTTTCTTCTCCTCGTGATTATTTACATCCAATTAGTTTTGATGAAATATCTATTAATCCAAGCCTTATACAAAACCCAGGCTGGTAACTATTTAAAATTATTAAAATGAAAAAAACTTTTATTTTATTTTCAACATTATTGTTTTCCATTGTAATATTGTTTCTTTCCTGTTCAGAAACTGACGATGGAGACACAACAGCTCCAGGGAAACTCAGTGTAATCTCAACTACTCCCACTAATGGTGGAGGAATTATTGCATATGAATTACCTGATGACTTAGATATATTATATGTAACTGCTGAATATACAAATTCAAACGGAGAGAAAATTAGTCGTGTTTCTAGCAAATATAATACTGATATTGAGGTTTCAGGACTTAATCAAACAACTCCAATTACCATACAACTTTATGTAGTTGATGAAAGCTATAACAGGTCAATTCCTGTGGAGGTTGAATTCATACCACTTCCATCATTTATTTATCTAGTTCAAGAAAGCATAGAAATTGTACCAGATTTGGGAGGAGTGAAAATATCATGGGATAACATAGAATCAAAAACTGTTTTTGTGTTTTTACACATAATGAACGCAGGAGAAGAGGAAGTACGAATTTTATCCTCAAATAATGAAGAAGAAACACGTTTTGTTCGAGGTCTTGAGTCTGTAGAAATGAATTTTTCTGCTAGAATTGAGGATTTTGAAGGAAATACAACAACACTCGAAGACAAAGGAAATTTCACACCTTTATTTGAACAAGAAATAGATAAGTCAACCTGGAGTTTAGTAGGTAATTTATCTGTAGACGGCAATGCTTGGGAAGGTGAAACAACAAATTTCTGGGATAATGTCGTTGATACTGCTGCCAGTGGAAATGATGACAGCTACTTTATAATATGGAGGGATCAAAATGGCGGAAGCCTTAACTGGCCGCTTGATATTGTGGTTGATATGAATAAGAATATTAAAATCCACCGCTTTACGGTTTGGCAACGCGCATACTGGTATAATGGCCCGGCCGATCTTCCTTATTATTACCAAGAAGAAAATATTAAACAATTTGATCTTTACTCCAGCAATGATGCACAAGAGTGGACTTTTTTAGGGTCTTATGACATCGGGGATCCAAGAGATGGTGAAGGGAATATACCTAACACTAGTTTAGAATTGGCAGCCTCAGGACATGATTTTGAGTTAGAGGGGGTTTCAGAAGCCTTCAGGTATCTAAAAATTTCGATTACTGCTAATTTCGGAAGTGAAACTTATGTTCATGGGTCAGAAATAACTCTTTTTGGACTAGATAATTTATAGTGATGAAGGTGAAAAAATTAGTACTAATTTTCTTAATAATGGGCTATTTGGGTTCGTTAGGTGCACAAAACATCAGAGCTCTAGGCACTACTATTGTAGATGAAAACCAAGATGAAGTTTTACTCCGCGGTGTAGGTTTAGGCGGATGGATGCTCCAAGAAGGGTATATGATGAATTCCAATGGTGGTGCAGATACACAGCACGAGTTTAAAGAAAAGCTAACCTTATTAGTTGGGCCTGACAATACAAATCAGTTTTACCAAAACTGGCTGGATAACTTTGTTACAGAAGCGGATATTAATGCTATTGCAAATTGGGGGTTTAATTCTGTGAGGGTTGCGCTACATTATAACCTACTAACCTTGCCTATTGAAGACGAACCCATTGAAGGTGAAAACACTTGGATAGAAGAAGGTTTTGAAAGAATAGATGAATTAATGAGTTGGTGTTCTGCTAATAACATATATTTAATTTTAGACCTTCATGCTGCACCAGGCGGACAAGGTTCTGATGCCGCTATTTCTGATTATGATCCTGATAAGCCTTCGCTGTGGGAAAGTGAACTAAATAGAGATAAAACAGTTGCTCTTTGGGGACAATTAGCAGACCGCTACAAAGATGAACCTTGGATGGGTGGTTATGGGTTATTAAATGAAGTTAATTGGTGGCCTCTAGACGGTTCTGTTTTGAGAGCCTTCTATATCGAAACCACGCAAGCAATAAGAGCAGTAGATCAAAATCATATCATTTTTATTGGGGGTAATTCTTGGTCAAATGACTTTAGTGGATTGACGCCACCGTGGGATTCAAATCTTGTTTACGAATTTCATAAGTATTGGAGCTACAATGATACCGAATCTATTCAGTGGGTTTTGGACATGCAGAACCAACACAACATTCCTCTTTGGTGTGGTGAGACAGGTGAAAATTCGAATGTGTGGTATAAAGACGCTATGAGCTTGTATGAAACTAATAATATCGGATGGTCCTGTTGGCCTTACAAGCGAATTGCCACTACAGTAGCTCCTTATTCAGTCTCGTCAAACCCAAATTATGAAGCTATTATTAATTTTTGGAAAGGAGAAGGACCTGAGCCAAGTGTCGCTAGCGCCATGGCGGGACTTAACCAACTAACCGATGATATTCTGTTAGAAAATAATACATTTTATAAAGATGTCGTTGATGCTTACATAAGACAGCCTCAGGACAATACTTCTATCCCATATACAGAACATACAATTCCAGGGCTAGTTTACTTATCAGACTATGATCTAGGAACAAATGGAATTGCATACTTTGACCAAGATGTCGCAAATTACTCCCTTTCAACCGACCAATATGAAGCATGGAATAGAGGGTGGACGTACAGAAATGATGGAGTAGACATTCAAGAAAATTCAGATACAGATAACAGTAACGGACTTCATCTATCGTTTATTGAAAAAGATGAATGGGTAAATTATACAGTTGATGTTCAAGAGTCAGGTTTTTATAATATAGACTTAAGATATGCAACTCCACAATCAGGTGGACAAATTAAATATTTGATAGACGGAAATGATATTTCTGAACAAATAACACTTTCAAATACTGGTGGATGGAACAATTTCACAAATCATAGCACTAACAATATTTACATTGAAGAAGGGGTTCAAACTTTTCAGATTCTCGTAACTGGTACAATTAGTTTTAATATGAGTAGTCTTAATTTTTCAATATCTAATGACCCAATTCCCGCAATGCAAGCTATGAGTGCAGTAACAGTAGCTGATGAACGCTCCGTAAACCTAGCTTTGAACCATCCTTTAACAGCTCAAACAATTGATATCTCTAGTTTTGAGTTCTTAGTAAATGAAAACACTTACAATATCGACTCTATTGAAATAGACCCAACAAATAGCCTAGTTTTAGTAATTACTTTAAGTGATTACTTGTATTACCAAGACAATATAAAGATCAATCATACAGGCGGAGTAATAAATTCAGACTATAATTCTGTCTTAGGAGCTTTAATTGACTTTCCTGTTCAAAATAATCTAGAGGAACGCTTCTATATTCCAGGTCTTATTCAAGCAGAGAGCTTCACCAACCAGTCTGGCCTTGCTACAGAAAACACAACTGATGCCGGAGGAGGTTTGAATATTGGATATACCGATATTGACGATTATGCTGAATACCCTGTATTTATTAGTCAATCTGGAATTTATGACTTGAACTTTAGAATAGCAGCTCAATGGCAATCTGGGCGAATTGAGCTTTCACTCATTGAAAATGGCACGAGCGAAATTCTAGGTTTATTTAATTTACCTGTAACTGGAGGCTGGCAATCTTGGGTTACTAGTGCTAACGAAATTAATTTAGAAGCAGGTGTTTATACTCTAAAACTTAGAGTCGACCAGTCTGGATTTAACTTAAACTGGATGGAATTCTTATACTCAGACAGTAATCTAAGTACGAATATTTCAGAAAGCACTATGCCTTATATTTCATTATACCCAAATCCTTTTAATTCGTCAATAACCTTAAAAACGACACTTAATAATAAAATCTATAATGTAACTTTATTTGATATTTCTGGACGTATAATTATCGTGAAAAAAGATATTAACTCAACATCAAAAAAAATTAATCTATCCAACTTGACAAACGGTTCTTATTTTCTAAAGATAAATACTGGTTCAGGTGAGATTGTCAAAAAAATAATAAAATACTAACTAATTTATAATTTGAAAATGAATCTTAGAGCCTTACTACTCTTCGGAATATTATCCATGAGCTGTTCCAAAACCAATAAAACTAAACTTACTAAATATTCAACTGAAGATAAAGTTGCTACTGTATACACAACCGCTTCAAACACAACAAACAGACTGCAAATTACAGATACTAAAAAGTTTGAAAAGCTAAACCAACCCTTTGAGTACGAGGTGTCAATTTTTGTAAATCCATCCAAAAAGTTTCAATCTTTTATAGGAGTTGGAGGTGCTATAACAGATGCCTCCGCTGAAGTATTTGCAAAACTTCCTGCAGAAAAGCAAGATGAAATCCTCAAAGCCTATTATGATCCTATTGAAGGAATTGGTTATTCATTACTAAGAACTCCTATTCATAGTGCAGATTTTAGTAGTGAGACATTTACTTATGTCTCGGACGAAGATAAAGCGTTAAATAGTTTTTCTATTGAACACGATAGACAATTCCGAATTCCACTTATTAAAAGAGCTTTAGAAGCAGCCGGTGGCAGCTTATTAACTTATGCAAGTCCATGGAGCCCACCAGCATTTATGAAAGACAGTAAAAATATGCTTAGAGGAGGAAAACTACTTCCTGAATATTATGAATCTTGGGCACTGTATTACACAAAATTCATAAAAGCCTATGAAGCGGAGGGGATGCCAATATGGGGGATTACTATTCAGAACGAGCCTATGGCAGTACAGCGCTGGGAGTCTTGCATATATACTGCAGAGGAGGAACGGGATTTCTTAAAAAATCACCTAGGACCAACGATGGAGCGCGAAGGCTTAGGAGACAAAAAGATTGTAGTTTGGGATCATAACAGAGATTTAATTAGCAACCGGGCAAACACCATCTTTGGTGACCCAGAAGCATCTAAATATGCATGGGGAATTGGATTTCATTGGTACGAACGTTGGGCCGGTGGCAAATCAATGTTTGACAACTTAAAAAATGTAACAGAGTCTTACCCAGAAAAAAAACTTTTATTTACGGAAGGATGTATTGAGGCTTTTGATGCTGAAAAGTATCAGTTTTGGCCTAACGCTGAGCGCTATGGGTCTTCTATGATTAATGATTTTAATAGTGGAACTGTTGGTTGGACAGATTGGAATATTTTATTAGACCAAAATGGTGGTCCTAACCATGTGGGTAATTTCTGTTTTGCTCCAATTCATGCAGACATCAATACTAAAGAAGTCGTAATGACTCCATCCTATTATTACATTGGACATTTTTCAAAATTTATTAAGCCAGGAGCAAAACGTATTAGTACTGTTTCCAGCAGAAGCCATCTACTGAGTACTTCTTTTATGAACGAGGATGGAAGTATTGCAACAGTAGTAATGAATGAAACGGACCAAAATATTAACTACAAAATGTATATTGGAATGAAGGGGTTTGAACAGCTTATTCCTGCACATTCAATACAAACGATTATATACTAACGTTTTAGTTTTAAAAAAAACCTAGTCTTATGGATTCTTCAAAATTTAAATAACGTCTTAAGAAAAGAAAATACATTGTATTAAATCAACATACTAAATAATGATATTATTGATTAAAAATAGTTTTTTGCCCTGTTGAAAAGTCCTTTGTAATAATAGCTTTATCATACAGAGTTCCTAAAGTTGTATATGCACTATAAATCAATTTATCATTTTCTATGCTAATAACTTGGAAAAACTGAGTTTGTTCTCCAAATTTAACAACATTATATCCATCAGGCTCATAATTTTTAATCTGTTCCTTATCTAATTCGTATTGTTTAGGTCCACTTACAGATGTAATATATAAAGTTTTAATATTTCCTGATTGACCAATATTTGATGATTTTACAGGAATATGACCTCTTGCATATGTGTGGTCATGGCCGTTGAGAACTAAATCTACACCATACTTGTCAAATAATGGTTTCCATATTTTTCTGGCATACTCAAAATCTCTACCCTCAGCTGGTGAAAAGACAGAATGGTGACATGTAACTATTTTCCATTTCGCATTACTGTTTCTTAACTTTTCTTTAATATATTCAGTTTGCTCTTCTAAATATCCTGTAGAATTAAGGACAACTATAAGTATATCTTGGTATTCAACTGTATAAACAGTTTCATGAAGCTTACTGTCTAAAGTTTGTTCAACAGGCAAATTAAATTGAGGTCTCCATTGGATAGATAGTCTTCTTGGTTTTATTCCTCCATATCCATCCATTCTATTAAATTCATGATTGCCCACAACAGGTATTGCTGTCCATTGACTGTGGATAAAACCACCTGCTTTAAACCATTGAGCCCATTCACTATCTTTATGGGCAGTATCTACCAAATCTCCAGCATGAATAACAAATGATGCATTTGGAGCAGTTTGATATGCCATTCTAATAACTCTTGACCAGTGATTTAAAATATCATTTTGTGCATCTCCAAAATATACAAATTGAGTAGGGCTATAGTCAGTATTGGCTGTTTTGAACTGAATCCACTCTGACCAATTTTCTGTAGACCCAACCCTGTATGCATACAATGTATTTGGTTTTAAATTTTCAAATACAACACTATGATAATTTACAATCAAAGATTTATTTGATTTGTAAAGACCTAAATCAAATTTCTCAGTTGATGCAATATAAGAAGTAGCTTCATTCGCAAAACTAGAATTTACACCAGCTACTGCTATTTGAGCTTCACTTTTTTCTACAGATAAATCTGTTCTCCATGTTATAGCTCTTTTGGTCGAAGGATCACCATTAAAAGTTAAAATGATGCGATCAGGATCTTTGCTTGGAATTTCCCAATGATGTAAGCCTCCGTATTTGTG
>CAJXDP010000039.1 GCA_913052445.1 uncultured Formosa sp. | reverse complement strand
AATTTCGCTCCATAATTTGATCCGATATGTCAAAACTATAAAAACGGTTCAATACATTGGTTCTATTTAAGAGGCTCCAAATTGATAAGCTTAAACTTGCATCTAAGTCAAACTGGATCTTAAAGTCATAACGAAAAGATAAATCAACACGCAAATAATCAGGAAGATTAACGGCATTTGGGGTTGAATACTCAATAGTAGAATCCACGACACCAACTTGAGTCGGAAGTGTGTAGTGCTTACCACTGTGCCCGTTAACACTCAAAGCATATTTAAAAGCATTAAAACTATGGTTGATACTCCAAGAAAAAGCATGCTCTACACTGTAATTATTTTAATGGTTCAATAATTTTTAATTTTATAATCTTCGGAGTCTCTTAAACCCTAATATCTACTGGCTCTTTATATTATCAATATAAATCATTAAAAAGTTGAAAATTTATATATGCAGACAGAATAATATTCTTCTCCTGGGTTTAATTTTGTTGTAGGAAAATTTGGTTGATTTGGACTATCAGGAAAATGCTGAGTTTCTAAACAAAAAGCGGTTCTGTACTTATATTTATTTTTATGCTTTCCAATAACGCTACCATCTAAAAAATTGCCTCCATAGAACTGTAAACCGGGTTCGTTCGTATAAACTTCCATTGTTCTACCAGAAATAGGCTCAATAACTTTTGCTGCATAATTAAGACCTTCTAAACTTTGATTGAGTACAAAATTATGATCATAACCTAACCCATGTTTTAATTGTTTATGATTATCATTAACTCTTTCTCCAATTGCTGTTAGCTTTTGAAAATTAAAAGGTGTATTTATTACACTGGTAATTTCTCCAGTTGGGATCAAACCTTCGTCAACAGGCGTATAATAAGGAGCGTTTATTTGTAATAAATGGTTGTTGACGGTTCCTTTTCCTGCTCCTTTTAAGTTAAAAAAAGAATGATGAGTTAGATTAACGACAGTTGTTTTATCTGTAGATGCTCTATATTCAATTTTCAGTTCATTTGCATCAGTTAGTTTGTATATAACCAAGATAGTAAGGTTTCCTGGATACCCTTCCTCCATATCTTTAGAAATATACCTTAATTCTAAAGTTTGATTATCAATTTGCTTTGCATCCCAAATTACAGAATCATAACCACGATTCCCTCCATGAAGATGATTGTCTCCATTGTTTCTTGCCAAAGAATATTCTTTACCTTCTAAAGAAAATTTGCCATTAGCAATTCTATTCCCATAACGTCCAATTAAAGCACCAAAATATTTTTCTTTAGAGATTAAATAATCATCAATATTTAGATGTCCTAGTACTATATCTTCATAATTACCCAATCTATCTGGCACCCACAGCGAAACAACTTTTCCTCCGTAATTAGTTATTTCTGATACCAACCCATTCTGATTACTTAGTACATATAGGCTAATATCCTTTCCGTTTATTTTTTTTTCAAACTGACTCCTATCTAATAGATTAATCTGATGCTCATTCATGCTGAAATTTTGTGCATAACTTGTACTAACTTTAAAAAATATAAGTAATAGTAAGATTAGTTTTCTTGCATACATATTTATTTTGTGTTTATTTAAGTATTCATTTTTTATTTACAACTATTCTCTTAAAAACTGTTTTATAACTCTCGGAAACTATCTGTATGATATACAATCCAGACTGAATATGATTAGTATTTATATTCAAGCTACTCTTATTGGTTTTATATTCACCTACTATCTTTCCTAGCATGCTTAAAATCTTAATATGTTTTTTTCCTACTGAATTGAGTCCCGAAACAGCGAATTTATTATTAGCAGGATTGGGGTAAACAATAATATCTGCATCGAAGTTTAAGGTATCAACATTTAGAGCTTCTCCAATTAGCTCAAGATTAAATTTTTGGTTATTGGAATTTTCCCAAGTACTTTGCTGTATGTTAGAGCCATTATTATCTATTCCTGCTGCAGGTACTTCCATAACTTTACCACTATTTTTATTTATAAATTTATAGTCTCCAGAGCCTAGGTCTTCTATTGCCCATAATTGACAACTAGCACCATTGGGTGTCCATATATTAATATTAGCAAATTCATTAAGCTCACAAGCTCCTACTTCCATAGCTAAACCACTTAAGTTAGATATTATGGTGTAATAACCATCTCCTGTAGATTGAATCCACCATTGCTGTTGTAATCCTCCGTTATCTTCCCACTGAATAATATTTGCTGGATTTATATTAACGGCACCACTTATTTCTACTAATTTGGTTGTGTTTTTTTGATTAATTTTATATAATCCGTTTGCAATAATTCCTGTTGACAAATTAGGCTCTCCTGCAGGAGCTTCTAAAGGCTCTCCTACAACTCTTACTTCTCCAAATTGAGGAATACCATTACTATTAAATGTTAACTTTTGTGCCCTTGTAGTTCTTGTATCGCCACATTCACCAGACGGGTTTGGAGTTGCGTGGTATGCTAGCCAAAATTCAGTTTCATTAGGAGAACTAAAAAAAGAATTGTGCCCTGGACCATAGCTGTTGTTTACGGGGTTACTTACAAAAACTGGATCTGGATCTTTTGCCCAAGAATTAATATTTAATGGATCTTCAGAAATATCTAGAGACATTATACCTAACTTATATTCGCTTGTCCAACATCCATTAGCAGAGTAGGTCAGGAATATTTTATTATCTTTTATAAGAATTGATGGAGCTTCGACCACATTACCAATATTACTTCCTGATAATTCACCTGGACTTAACAATAAAGTTCTTGCTCCTGATAAAGTCCAAAGGTTACTCATTAATGATATATAGATTCGTTGTGGCTTATTATATCCTTCATAATGAGTAGTTGAACTTATACCTGACCATAAAAAATATCGATTACCTGAAAGTTCTAAAATTGTACCGTCTATAGACCAATAATCAGATCCAGGAGAAGATACTTTACCTTTAAATACCCAATTATTTGAAAGAGGATCGGGACTGGTGTTCTCTAACGCATAAGTTCTTTGAGTATCTGTATTTGTTCCTGTTTGAGAGGCTGTGTAATATATATACCAATTCCCATCTAATTTAAAAAGTTCAGGAGCCCAGTAATTTCCCGCCTGGGCTCCTGTATCACCTGGTCCAAATAATCTAATTAAGCTTGTCTGCTTGAGACCTTCAAGAGTCAATGACCTTTTCATTGAAACATCATCGCCTGTTGTTCCTGTATAATAATAATATCCATCTATATAAGTAATATGAGGATCGGCCATACTGCCAATTGGATTAGTAAATGATTGGGACATTATGAGCTGCGAACAACAAATAAACAACATCAAACAAATACATCTTGATAAATTAACTATATGTGAGGTCATATCTAATATTTTCAATAACAAATATTAATCAATTATTAATTTTTTAGTTATTATGTTGTTGTCTTCAGTTTTAATTGAAAGGATATATAAGCCAGAATTAAGAAAAGTAGCATCAACTTGAATCTCGTCTTTAATATTTTGTTGCTTTGTAACAACCCTTCCACGCATATCAGTAATTATTATCTCCGTTTTTTTTGTACCTAATCCTCTTATGGTAAAATAATCTTTGGCAGGATTAGGGAAAATTTTAATATCACTATATAAATCATAATCAGCAACACTAAATGTTGATTCTATAAATTCTAAGTTGAATTTCTGATAATCTGAATCATTAGCGGTATTTTGATATATATTATTACCTCCAGGGTCTAACTCCATATCCTTACCACTATTCTTGTTGGTAAGTCTATATTCATCAGAACCCAAATCAGCTATCTCCCAAATTTGGCAAGGTGCACCATTTGGATACCACATATTAATATTAGCAAAATCGTCAGTACTACAACCTCCAACCTCTATTGCTAAACCATTAAAAGCTGATATAATTATATACTCTCCTGCAACACTTGTAGCTTGTAAATACCATTTATGATGAATCTCATCTGTATCATCAAACCATTGTCCTACATTTGATCCTCCCCAAATTTCAATACCTCCTATTTCCAATGTTTCACTCCCCGATGCTGCTATTGGTCTTATTCTATAAAGACCATTTTGAACAGGAGTACCTGCAGATAATGAAGGTTCTCCACTTGGAGCTGCAATTGGTACACCTATTGCTGAAATGGTTCCAAATTGTGGAATACCACTTTCATTAAAAGTAAACTTTTGTGCCCTTGTTGACCTTTGGTTATCGCAATAAGGACCATCATCAAATCTTGTAGTAAATGAAAACCAATATTCTGTGTTATCTGGAGATTTGAAAAAAGTTTGATGATTAGGGTTATATGACGAAACATCTGGATTATCATCAAAAACAGCTGAAAGTTCTTTTGTCCATGATGCTATTAATAATGGGTTATTTGTATCATCGTCCATATACATTAATCCTGTTTTACCTTCGGAAGTACCACAACCGTTTGCCGTATATGTTAGAAATGCTTTACCATCTTTAACTAAGGCATTTGGTGCATCACCACTTATTGTTTCTGTTAGATCTCCAGAAGTATATATTTCAACTCTTGACCCTGATAAAGTCCATGGGTTAGTCATTTCAGAAATATATAGATTCAAAGGATAAACTCCTGAAGCTGACACACCTGCCCAAATGAAATAACGTGTGCCATTAATCTCGGTTACAGTGGGATTTGATGCATAATGATTTGCTGAAGCATCAAAAAGTTGCCCTTTAAAAGTCCATGTTCCTGTTAATGGATTAGAATCAGAGGACTCAATAACATAGTTTCTTTGAGTATTATTATCGGTACCTACAGAAGCGGCTGTATAATAAACGTACCATATGCCATCTAACTTATGCACTTCTGGACTCCAATAATGATCTTCCTGGGCACCTGAATCTCCAGGTTGAAAAATAGTTGTTAATCCTACATGTTTTAGACCTTCTAATGTTGTAGCTCTTTTAAGTGCTACCCTATTACCAACTGTACCAGTATAGTAATAAAACCCATCTATATATGTAATATGAGGGTCAGATAAGTCTCCAACTGGGTTCGTAAAAGATTGTGAGTTTCCACTTTGAAAATACAACAGAGCGATACAAATCGCCATAAATTTAACGGATTTTTTAGTAAATTTTTTCATGTTATTGAATTTTATAGATTAGTGTTACTTATTTTTATTTTCTAACAATGGCATTGTTTTACGACTAGTGGTTGGACCATAAACCTTCAAGGAACCATCATTTAAAATTCTCATTTCGTCAATAAATACAACCCTTTTCTCGCCAGTTTTAGAGGTTCTTCCATGGTAAACACAGAACATTTTATCAGCATTTTTTAAATGTAAAACGCTGTTATGCCCAGTCCCAGTTACATCACCTCCTTTATTAGAGTTCTTTTCTAATATAGGGTTGCTATCTGACTTTTTAAATGGTCCTAAAGGAGATTTTGAAGTGGCATAACCAATAGCATAATTTTCGCCTGCATAGTGATTGGCTGAATACATCATATAATAAAGATCGTTCTTTTTAAAAAGGTATGAGCCTTCAGTCCAACGCCTGTTAACATTATCCAAGGTAACGGAGCGGTTTTCCCACTCTGAATTTTTGTCATCTAATGTTTTAGGAGGTTGCAACAATAAGACAGGTTTTCCAATTACCGATTTAAAATCTGGGCTTAATTCAACACCATAAATCCAGCTTTCTTCTATTTCATTAAAAAGACCCTTGTCCTTAGCCCATTGAGCCAATTCGCTTTTTACGGGGTGCTTATAACAAACTCTTGAATAATATAAATAATATTTACCGTTTTCATCTTGAAAAACATTACTATCAATAATTGGGTAACCAGGTTCAAAAAGTGGTTTATTTTTAATGTCTTCGAAAGGTCCAATTGGGCTATCTGAAATAGCAACTCCAATATGAAAGTTTTCTAATTCGTTATTTGGGTTCTCTCTCCAATTTGCACTGTAAAATAAATAGTATTTACCATTAAATTTATAGCATTCTGGAGCCCAAAATGCACTTATACACCAGCTATCTTCTTTGTTTCCAAAATAAATTTGTTTTTCATATTTCCAATCTACAAGATTCGTTGAAGAATATGCTGAAAATCCATCTACTGCACCTCCACCTGTTCCATACAAGTAATAAGTGCCAGTTTGATCATCCAAAATATAGGGGTCACCAAACTTAATATCGAGTGGATTCTTATAGGTTAAAGTATCTTTTGTTATTATTTCAGCTTTTTCTTCACTGTTTTGCGTTTTTATATTCTTACAAGATGATGTTACTAACAACAACCCAGAAAGAACTATAAAATTGTAAAATATCTTGTACCTCATTATTATTATTTGAACTTTATTGTAACCGATTAATCTTTAGAATTCAATTTTTTAATTAAATTAACTTCATCTTGACGATAAGGAGTCCCATCTTTTCTGAAAATATCATGAAACCATTCGGTCGGTTCATCACCACTTGGAATTGGGGTGTCCCATTGATAAATTGTATTAGACTTCCCGGCAACTAAACCCCAGTTTATCGCTCCAATATTCTCATCTTTTAATAATGGAAGCGTATTTGAAAAACGATTATTTTTTGTTCTTGCCATATACTCAGTACAAATTAATGGACGTCCATGTGTTTTAAGTAAATTAATAACTTTTAAATGATCTTCAGGTTCTCCGTAATGATGGTATGTAATAACATCCGAATTGAGTGCTTGAATCTCATTAACTTCCTGAAACTTTTTACTCCATTTCCAAATTCCAGCAGTTAAAGGCTGGCTCGGATTTACCTCTCTTGCCCAAATAAATACCTTTTCCAATAAAGGAACTGATTCCTTAAACTTTCCAGAATTACCGGGTTCATTGTATAAATCCCATAATAAAACTCTTTTATCATTTTTAAATGTGTTAATAACATTTTTAACATATACTTCTAGCTCAGGGAAATTTTTCGCTTCTTTTGATGCAGGATCTCCAGGATCTTGAACCCAACCTGAGTTATGTATACCTGGTTTTGGTACTGCCTGTTTTCCTATTTTAGGTGTCGCTCCCCAAACATCGTCAAACAGTACAATAATAGTTTTGATACCGTGATTATCGGCAATTTTTAAATATGAATCTACTCTTCCTTTAAACCCTTTTGGGTCTGCTTTGTATGCAAGACTGTGAAGATAAACCCTCATGGTATTAAATCCGATAGCTTCTGCGTAACCCAATTCCCTATCAATAGTCTCAGGATCAAATGTATCTGACTGCCACATTTCTAGTTGATTTATAGCTGAACTTGGATTGAAGTTAGCGCCTGTAATCCACTTATAATTGTTATACCAATTACCTACCTTTTCTATTGACCATTTATTATTCTCTTGCGAAATACAAACATTAATTGCTAATAATATAGCAATTACCAAAAATATTTTTTTCTTCATTTTTATATTTTATTGGTTCTCAACAAAGTAATATTATTGCCTGTTGTATACGTAACTAAATACTCATCTCCACTTTTAAAAACCCATGGGTCTGCTCCCTCATTTAATATTGGGTTCTTAAAAGTGGCCGACTCAATTGTCGTGTCAACGATGGAAGAATCTTCTGTTTCCTCATTAAGGTTGCCATTATCGCTAGACGACACACAAGAACTAATGGTTGAGCATAGAAGTAAAATGACAAAACCAACTATTCTAGTTATGTTTTTAACAACTACCATCCTGGATTTTGTTCCAAATTAGGGTTAATATCTAAATCTATTTGAGGAATAGGCAATAATTCATGTTTTCCCGTTTGAAAATTATTAAAACCTGAATCTTTAGAACTCAATGAAGAATTTAAATCACCCCATCTTTTTAAGTCATTAAAACGGTGCCCCTCTCCTGTTAATTCTAGAAGGCGTTCATGCTTAATTTGTTCTAAAAAATCCTGCTGAGACATTCCTGTAGGCAATGGTGCCAAACCTGCTCTATCTCTAACTCTATCAACATATTGATAAGCATCACCAGTAGCTCCTGTAGCATTTAAACACTCTGCATACATTAAAAGGACATCTGAATATCTTATAAACCTATAGTTATTTATACCTCTAAATCCTTCAAAGTTTCTTATATGATCATGAAGAAATTTTCTAAAAAACACACGATTGTTAGTACCATATCTTTGCTGAAAAGTCTGACCATAAACCAATGTGGAAGCTGGCCCAACTTCATCTGTATAATCATAGAGAAACGTTACTGGTAATCTAGGGTCTCTTTCATTTGCTACCGTTCTTTCTATTTCAAATTCTCCAACTACCCATCTTAACGCTTCAGCATCAGTAAATCCTATTCCAGGAGGCCCATAAAACTGTCCGATTGATGTTCCAAAATTATGATTAGCTGTCGCAACATCATTGTCGGTACCTTCTGTAGGGTTATCAATATAGCTCCACTCAATAACTGATTCTATATTAAATTCAGATGTTACTTTAAAATTATCGTAATAATCTGGCATTAAGGCATAATTACTTGCTCCGCTTCCAACAACTATGTCATCTAATGCTAATTTTGCATTTGAGTAGTCTTGAATCTGCATGTATGCTTTACCCAACAAAGCAGAAGCTCCTCCTTTTGTAATTCTTCCTTGATCATTGTAATCATTATAACTGTAGGGTAACCTACTGGCTGCTTCAGATAAGTCACTAATAACTTGAACCCAAACATCAGCTTCAAGAGATGTTAATGGTAAATCGGTTGGGCTAGATGGCTCTAGTTGTAAAGCAACATTACCCCATAAACTTGCTAAATGATAATAATGCATCCCTCTAAAAAAATAAGCTTCGCCTAAGATTCTTGATTTTAGTTGTTCATCCATTTCTATATCTGGTAAATTGGCAATTACTTGATTAGCCCTAAATATACCCGCATAGTTATCAAAATAAATATCTACAATTGGACCAAAGTTAGAATCTGACTGGATAAAATTATTCATAGCGTTTGCAAGATCACTCCATGGGCTATAACTTGCCCCTACGTCAGAACGTAAGTCATAAGCCATAGGTTGCCATCTTGAAAAACCAGGTCTATGCAAAGTACTGTAACAGCTATTTACTCCCTTAATGGCGTCTGACTCATTTTGCCAAAAACTTTCGTTTGTTAATTCATTAGGGTTTACTATATCTAACTCATTCTCGCATGAGAAAAACCCAAATGTTAGTACAATTATTATTATCAAATTTTTCATTATTATTATTTTTAAAATTCTACGTTTAACCCAATTGAAATAATTCTGCTTGAAGGCCAATTTCCATTGTCTACACCTCTTTCTAAAATTCCATTTCCTTGTACATCAGGATCTAATCCAGAATAGTCTGTTATGGTAAATAGGTTTTGTCCACTAGCGTAAATTTTTAAACCAGACACTCCAAGTTTATTTAATAAAGCATCATTATAAGAATACCCTAGTTGAATGTTTCTCAATCTTATGTATGAGCCATCTTCTAACCATCTATCTGATGCAAATCTAGCATTGTCCACTAATCCTTGATCAGATAAAGAAACGCCGATTCTAGGGTCACTGGTATTTGTGTTAGATGGTGTCCAAGGATTAATATCACTTCTAAAGTTTGTATTTTGATAAGAATCAAGTTCTCTCCTAACACTATTAAATATTTCATTACCAAATATCCCCACAAATTGTAAACTCAAATCAAAACCTTTATAGTTAGCCCCAAATTGTAGTCCTGTTTGTAATGTTGGCCAAGGAGATGAACCGCTAAAGTCTCTATCTTCATCAGTAATACTTCCATCTCCATCAACGTCTGTAAAACGAATATCTCCTGGTTGAGCAAAAGGCTGAATAAGATTTCCATTTAAGTTATGAGCATCAATCTCTGCTTGATTTTGAAAAATGCCATCTGTTTTTAGCAGGTACCATTGCCCTAAAGGCTGCCCAACTTTTGATCTGGTTAAACCTGTTTGTATATAATCTATACCTTCTCCTCGGTTTCCTACTTCTTCAACACGGTTTTTAATAGTTGTTAAATTAAAGCCTACATTCCATTTAAAATCGTTAACTGTATTTTTATAAGAGGCTTCAAACTCAAATCCAGTATTTCTAATAGACCCTGCATTTACAGGTGGAGTTCCTCCTAAATTACCTAGATACAGTGCAATTGGCAGATTAGTTACCAACGCATCTTCTGAAAGGGTATTATAATATGCCATTGATAGCTTTAAAGAATTATCAAATAAAGAGGTTTCTAGTCCAAAGTTTTGAGTTTTTCTGTTTTCCCATCTTAAATCTGGATTAACTAGTGATGCTTGATAGGAACCTACTTGTGCTATATTTCCTAAAATAGCTCTAGTGTTATTATTAATTGTTCCTTGCCAGTCAAAAGACCCTAGTGTTACAATACCTAACTCTCCATAGGATGCGTTAAATTTTAAATCATTTATCCATGGTACGTTAAAAAAATCTTCTTTATTTATTCTCCATGAGCCAGCAATTGATGGGAAAAAACCAGTTCTATTATCTTTACTAAAACGACTATCGCTATCTAATCTTCCTGTTAATGTTAAATAATATTTATTATCATAATCATAATTAACTCTTCCTAAATAACCAAATGTTCTATAATCGTCTGTAATAGCGCCTTCACTTGTTGATGTTCCTGTAGTTGAATTTATTTCTGTAAATATTTGACCATCAACCTCAGTGATATCAGTTCTAACAGCTAAAGAAAAATCTCGCTTTGTTTGTTGGTCTGAAACACCAACTACACCATTAATATTATGTTTTCCTAAGCGCTTATTAAAATTAAGAGTATGCTCAATTAAAAAGCTTTTAAACCCAGATCTGTTATCTGCAATAAAACTTGGTCTCTGTGCTGCATTAAACTGAGTAACTCCATTGCGTCTTATTCCTTTGGAAAAATCATAACTAGCTTCAACACCTACATTAAACTTATAACTTAAGCCTTTTAGGAAGTCGACTTTTACAAATGCGTTTCCAACAATTTTTGCAAAATTTATTTTCTCTCGTAAAATATCGGCAACCGCTACTTGATTTTTGGCATAAGTAACAGCATCATAATTCCCTATCCCCCAACCTCCTGGGTTTAAATCATTAATAAAATTATCTCCACGAACAGGAATAACTGGTAACATTACAGTCATGTCGAAAAAAGGATTTCCTGTATCAAATGACCCTAAGGTTTGTTTTGTATTGGAGTTTGATAATAATATATTTTCTCCAATAGTCACCTTACCTCTTGATAGTTCAGTATTTATCCTTAAAGTAGATCTTTTGAAAGAACGCCCAATGAGTACACCTTTATTTTCAAAATGACTTCCAGATAGAAAATAAGAGCCACTTTCCCCTCCACCAGAAGCTGAGATATTAAAATCTTTTGTATTTCCCATTCTAATAATTTCATCCTGCCAATCAGTATCAATATTTGGATTGAAATTTGCGCCAACAGAAAGCGGAGGCGTAAGCCCAGAATTAATAAAACTAGTAGTTTGCATATCGGCAAACTGTCTACTATTCATTAAGTTCCAAGTCTTAGGAATATTTTGAACCCCCGTATTAAATGAAATTGATAATTTAAGAGGACCTGCTTTCCCTGATTTAGTGGTAATAATAACAACTCCATTTGCTGCTCTAGATCCATATATAGCTGCAGCCGAAGCATCCTTTAAAATTTGTATAGATTCTATATCATTATTATTAATAGTTTGGTTGGCATCTGCAATCATCCCATCTATAACATAAAGAGGATTAGAATTAACGAAACTAGATGTTCCTCTTATTTCTATTTGAGAGTTTTGTCCAGGCTGACCACCATTTCTTACAGTAACTCCAGCAGTTAAGCCCTGTAACGATTCTGCTAAAGAGTTTGTGATGTTTTTGTTGGAGATATCAGGATCAATTAAAGATGTGGCGCCAGTTAAATCTCTCTTTTTAATGGTTTGATACCCAATAACAACGACTTCATCTAAAAAACTATTATTTAACTCTAGTAAAATATTAAATAAAACCTTACCATTTACAGAGATTACCTTATTGATGTAACCCATATAACTAATATCTAATTTTGCATTAGGCGAAACATTATTTAACTGAAAATTTCCGTCAAAATCTGTTGAAGTACCAACGCTTGAGTTAGCTATTAAAATGTTTGCTCCAGCAAGAGGAACACCTTCTGTGTCTTTCACACTACCAGAAATGGTAATTTGATTTTGCGAAAAACTATGACAGGCGAAAAGCAAAAAAAATAGAAGCAACCTAGGAGCATTTCTTATAAAGCTTAATGATTTTTTTTTCATGATTTTTGTTAGTTTAGTTTTTCTAATTTAGAACTTTAAATACTGTATTATATATCAAATATATAATTTTAAAACTAATTTACAAACTAGTACCTACCGGTTTATTTATTTAAAATTTTACCCTACATTTGCAGCATGGGAATTGTAACTATTA
>CAJXDP010000038.1 GCA_913052445.1 uncultured Formosa sp. | reverse complement strand
AGAAGAAACCCACCTGTTGGTGGGCTTTGATTAAACTTATGTAGTGTAGCGGTAATACTAGTGGAGAAGATGGGATTCGAACCCACGACCTCTTGACTGCCAGTCAAGCGCTCTAGCCAACTGAGCTACATCCCCTTTTTTACAGAGCAATTGATTTACAATTATTTATAGACTTAATTAGATAAGTGAGTTATATAAAATGATAAAGTTTATTAGGAAATAAAAGATTGCCGGAAACATATTTATCAAGGAATCCTTTATTTTAATTCTTACAAAAATAGCGGTAATCATCATAAAAGTTAATAAAAAAGAAGTTACAGAAAGCAGGACAGAATTGGCAATTCCAATAAGTAAACCAATACCTCCTAGCAATTGTATGCATCCCAATAAAATTCGGTGGTCGCTATATCCCCAACGGGCATATTCAGAAACCATTCTCTTTGTAAAAAAAGAGTTGATGCCATAAAAAATAAAAGAAAGTGCCGAAAATACTACGAGTAATATGTTTAAATCCATTCGCTAGACTAAACCATAGTTCACTGCAGCAATAAATAAGGAAAGCACCAATAGAAGAAAGGATGGTACGTATTTAATCAACGGGTTTTTTACTTTGATGTGGTAAAATTGTGCACATATCATTAAAAAAGCCATTAAAAGAGATGACACTACTAAAAGTTCTGTATACCAAATCCCTAAAATTAAAATAGTTGCTAAAGAAATCTTAGATGCGCCAACAATATTTCTTAATAAATTTGAAATATCATACTGTTTAAATTCTAAAACAATGTTATCATATCGAAAAACCCAAACACTAATAACTGAGACAGAAACTATAAGTTGAGCTAAAATTGATGCATTATCCATAAGGCGTGTTTTAAATTTTTTTAAATGTATGAATTATATATTAAATAACTAACATAAAGCGCGTAAACCCCTATAAGCTTGCCGCTAAATTTTTTATCCAATTTATTTTTAATTGAGAATTATAATACTATTCTACTCGCATATTTTCAAATACAACCACAACAAATAATAATTGTTTTGTGCAACTAATTTTGTAATTCTCTTAAAAAAACTTATCTTTAAAAAAACTAACTTAAAATAAATATTATAATTATGAAAAAGATGATTCTCCTCGCATTCTTTTTACTTACGACACTTTCAATTTCCGCACAAGAACAAGATAGATTTGTTTATGAGCTTCACTTTGAAATAGCTCAGAATGCGTCTGTTTTAGATGCTGAAAAAATGTTTTTTATATTTTATGATGGATTTAAACAAAGTGAAAAGTGTACAAATGTAACCGCTTTACAACACCACACAGGCGCTGGGTTTCAGTATAAAATTTTAGCATATGCCAACAGTTGGGATGACCTTGATGATATGTCAGTTCAAGCGCAAACGTATTTTTCGGCAAATTATCCAGAAATGATGACTTCTGCATGGCCAATGGTTCATACCGGAGATGCTATTTATGCAGTAAGAACCTCATTTGAGCAAGGATTTATATCGCAATAAATTTAATAAACAACCAATAAAAACAACTTAAAATGAGAAATTTAATTACTACAGTATGCTTTTGTGTCGGATTTGCAATGTCTGCACAGATTGTTAATATTACCTATGTTACGGTCCCAAGAGAGGAGTCTGATCAATTTTTAGAGTTACATGAAAAATTTATGAACCTTTCAGTTTCAGATGAACGAACTCTCACTGGAGGAGGTGTTTTTGCACACGCTTTTGCAGGAGATTATTCTTTTGCACTTTATGATTTCTATGCTTCTACTGAAGATTTAGTAAAAGATGCAGCATTAGCTAACGCAGCTCTTGAAACTAATGTTAAAGCAATGAATCTTGATGAAGAAGCTCAAAAAGAGATGATGCAAGATTACAGAACTTACACCAGAATGTATGCTGACAACCACTCCGATCAAATTAGACAGAGTAGTGGATTAGAAGATTTAGTATTCGAATCAGAAACTCTAGATTGGTCAACCAAAAAAGTTGTTGTCGTTAGTAAGTACGAGGTAAAATGGGGTAAAACCAAAGCGTTTTCAGAAGGAGTTATAAATGGAAGTTTAAAAACTTTAAAAGAAAGTGGTCACGCTGCAGCAGCTTACGCTAGTCAACACCTGTACGGCTCTGGTGCAGATTTCCACACTTATCAATTTTTTAGTGCTTGGTCAGATTTCGCAGCTTATGAGGAAGCTAATATTGGAGGTCCAATGGATCAGTCAGGGAAAGATTTCTGGTCAGTGGTTGAAGGTCACGATGATGAAATCTTAATTTTCATTGGAGGCTATAACTCTGAAACGAAAGTTTTTGGTTACGCTAAATAAATCGTTTTTAATTTTGGATAGGCATTAACCAATAAAAAATTTCGTTAATAAGCTTTAACCCAAAGCAGATAATGTCAACGATGTCACGGTTTATACTCTCGCAGGCATTATGCTCATATCGGGGATAAAAGAATTAATTGAATTTCAGAATTAAAACTGATTAAATAGTTTAACGGGCGCTATGAAGACGGGCAACGTATTTTCCAATCACATCAAATTCAAGATTAACAACAGTGCCCAACTCAAAACTATTAAAATTTGTATGCTCGTAGGTATAAGGAATGATAGCCACACTAAACTCGTCGTCCATAGAGTTTACAACCGTTAAGCTTACCCCATTTACGGTAATAGACCCCTTTTCAATGGTAAGGTTCCCTAGAGTAGCATCATATTTAAAAGAGTATAGCCAGCTTCCATTCTCGGCTTTAACTCTGGTACAAGTACCAATTTGATCAATATGCCCCTGAACCATATGTCCATCTAACCTTGCTCCAAGCTTTAAGCCACGTTCCAAGTTGACACTAGCTCCAAGTTTTATAGCATTGATATTAGTTTTGTCTAATGTTTCCTTAATTGCTGTTACGGTATAGTCAGAGTCCGTTAGAGCTATAACAGTCAGACACACGCCGTTGTGAGACACACTTTGGTCTATTTTTAATTCTGCAGCCAGTGAACTTTGAATCGTTAAATGTAAGTTGCCATTCTGCTTTACTAAATCTTTTACAATCCCTAAATCTTCAATAATTCCCGTAAACATGCTTTTAATTCGTTAAATTTGTAAATTCAAAATTACGAACAACACAGCACTTTTAATGGAAAAAGAAGAAAAAATAAAATTAGGGATTTCTGTAGGAGACTTAAATGGGATTGGAGGTGAATTAATCCTCAAGACATTTGAAGACAGTAGAATGTTAGAGTTTTGTACGCCCATAATTTATGCTTCTGTAAAAACGCTTTCATTTTTAAAAAAGCACTTTGAAAGCACGTTAGATTTTAACAGTATTCAAAGAGCTGATCAAGCAGTTGATTGTAAAGTGAATGTGGTTACGGTATGGAAAGATGACATTCGGATAAACTTTGGGGAAGAAGATTTAAAAATTGGATCCTATGCTATTAAATCCCTGCAAGCTGCGGTTAAAGACTTAAAGACAGATCAAATAGACGTTTTAGTAACAGCGCCAATTAACAAACACAATATACAATCAGACGACTTTAAATTTCCAGGTCATACTGATTATTTGGCACAAGAACTGGAAGGAAATAGCCTGATGTTTATGGTTTCAGATATCCTTAAAGTAGGGCTCTTAACAGATCATGTTCCAGTAAGCGAGGTTTCTAAACACATTACTCCGGAATTAATAGAAAAAAAAATATCAATTATTTACAACTCTTTAGTTAAAGACTTCAACATACGATTGCCAAAAATTGCAGTTCTAGGAATTAACCCTCATACAGGCGACAATGGAGTTATTGGATCAGAAGATGATGAGGTTCTCAGGCCTACTTTAGAATCTATAAAAAAATCAGGTAAGCTTGTGTTTGGTCCGTATTCAGCAGACAGTTTTTTTGGTTCAAAAAATTACAAAAATTTTGATGCCATAATAGCAACCTACCACGATCAAGGTTTGATTCCTTTTAAAACCTTAGCATTTGGGAATGGTGTTAATTATACTGCAGGACTAAGTAAAATTAGAACTTCTCCAGATCACGGAACAGCTTATGAAATAGCTGGAAAGGGTGTGGCTGACGTCTCTTCCTTTAAAGAAGCTATTTTTTCATCTATGTCCATTTTTCGAAACCGGAACATGAACCAAGCATTAACCTCAAACCCCTTACGAAAACAACCTAAAAAAGCATATAATAAAAAATAAGCCGCTATGCAGTGAGCCTAAATAAAATTTTATATATTTGCAGGCTTAAATATGCTAAATAATGAAGCCATTTAAAGAATTTGATATACAATTCATAGGGCTTAAAATTGGAAAGCATGATTATAAGTTTGGCATAAATTATAAGTTCTTTGAGCATTTTGAGTATAAGGAGTTTAACGATGTTAACGTTAAAATTGTTTTAAGTCTAGTTAAAAAATCTACTTTTTTAGAGTTGAATTTTGAAGCTAGTGGAACAATAAATGTAAACTGTGACTTAACCAATGAGAGCTATGATGAACTATTAGAAGCTAGTTTTGATCTAGTAGTAAATTTTGGTGATGAATATAACGATGAAAATGAGCAAATTTTAATTTTACCTCACGCGGAATATGAAATTAACGTTGCACATTACATTTATGAATTAATTGTCCTTTCATTGCCTCAAAAACGAGTTCATCCTGGGGTTAAAGATGGAACTTTAGACTCAGACATTCTAAAAAAATTAGAAGACTTAAGCCCAAAAAGCTTAGAAGATAATACCACAAAAAAAGATACTGATCCCAGGTGGGATTCATTAAAAAAATTAATAACGGATAAATAATATAGAAAATGGCACATCCTAAAAGAAAAATCTCCAGAACAAGAAGAGATAAAAGACGTACCCATTACAAGGCAACAACGCCTCAAATAGCAACATGCCCAACAACTGGCGAATCACACTTATACCATAGAGCGCACTGGCACGAAGGTAAATTATACTACAGAGGACAGGTTTTAGTAGATACTACACAAGAAGAAGAAAATGCTGCTTAGTAAAACTGTCTTATAAACTAATAAAAAACGCTCTTTTAGAGCGTTTTTTTTGTTTAATACGGATGTTTATAACTATTCTAAAAAAACTCACTTTTAAGCCTTTTTTAATCAAAAATGAGTATTTTTGACATGTTTTTGGGTGTTTTTGACCAAATTTCAGCCAAAACAACAAAGTTAAAAATTATATATGACCAATATATCAGCTGCAATAACCGCTGTCGGTGGCTATGTGCCAGACTTTATATTAACCAACCAGATATTGGAAACAATGGTTGACACAAACGACGACTGGATAACTTCAAGAACAGGGGTTAAAGAACGTCGAATCCTAAAAGGAGAAAATAAAGGGACATCATTTATGGCAATCCAAGCTGCCAAAAATCTAATTAAAAAAAACAACCTAGATCCCTCCACAATAGACCTTGTTGTAGTCGCTACCGCAACACCAGACATGAAAGCGGCTTCAACTTCATCATATACTGCTTCAGAAATTGGAGCAACTAATGCATTTGCTTTTGATATTGATGCAGCTTGTTCAAGCTTTTTATTTGGAATGTCAATTGTAGCTCGTTATATTGAATCTGGTATTTATAAAAAGGTTCTTTTAATTGGAGCAGATAAAAACTCCTCAATGATTAATTATGAAGATAGAGCCACCTGTATAATTTTTGGAGATGGTGCTGGTGCTGTTCTATTTGAGCCAAACAAAGAAGGCCTTGGAATGCAAGACGAATATTTAAGGAGTGATGGTACAGGGAGAGAATTCTTACGAGGCACTCATGGTGGTTCATCTAATGCAATTACAGCTGATTCACTTAAACAAAAAAATCACTTTATATACCAAGATGGCAAAACAGTATTCAAAAATGCTGTTTTTAATATGGCAGACGCAGCTCTAAAAATATTAAGTAGAAACAACCTAGATAATCATAAATTGGATTGGTTAGTTGCCCATCAAGCAAATAAGCGAATTATAGACGCTACCGCAAATAGAATTAACTTGGATCCGAATAAAGTAATGATGAATATTGAAAAATATGGCAATACTACATCAGCTACACTACCATTACTTCTAAGTGATTACGAATCAAAATTAAAAAAAGGAGATAACTTAATATTTGCTGCTTTCGGAGGTGGATTTAACTGGGGTTCTATTTTTCTAAAATGGGCTTATAGCTCTTAAACATAAAAACTAACTAAACACTAAAAACGATAATTATGGATTTAAAGGAAATTCAAAATTTAATAAAATTTGTAGCCAAGTCTGGCACAAGTGAAGTAAAATTAGAAACGGATGATTTCAAAATCACTATCAAAACAGGCTCAACAGGAACTACCACTGTACAGCAGTTAGTAGCTGCTCCCCCGATAGCTCAATTAGCTCCTGCGGCATCACAACTTGAAGTTACCCAACCGCAGACAATTACTTCTGAGGCCCCTCCAGTTGAAGACTCTAAATACATTACTGTTAAGTCACCTATTATCGGAACGTTCTACAGAAGACCATCACCAGATAAGCCGTTGTTTGTTGAAGTTGGACAGTCAATCTCAGAAGGTGACGTGCTCTGTGTTATTGAAGCTATGAAATTATTCAATGAGATAGAGTCTGAAATCACTGGAACTATTGTGAAAATTCTCGTAGACGATTCTTCACCTGTAGAGTTTGATCAGCCATTGTTTTTAGTAGATCCCTCATAACATTATTTTAAAATTCCAAAAACAAATCTTATTTGTAGAATTTGGAATTTGATATTTTAAAAGCTTAAAAGGTATGTTTAAAAAAATACTAGTAGCCAATCGTGGTGAAATAGCTCTAAGAGTTATAAGAACGTGTAAAGAAATGGGGATTCAAACAGTCGCTGTTTATTCAAATGCTGACTCAGAAAGCCTTCATGTTAAATTTGCAGATGAAGCCGTTTGTATTGGCCCAGCAGCCAGCAGCGAATCCTATTTAAAAATATCTAATATTATTGCAGCAGCAGAAATTACAAACGCGGATGCGATCCATCCAGGTTATGGTTTTCTGTCTGAAAATGCGCGCTTCTCAAAAATATGTGAAGAACATGGAATCAAATTTATTGGAGCTTCTCCAGAAATGATTGATCGAATGGGCGATAAGGCGAATGCAAAAGCAACTATGAAATTAGCTGGGGTCCCTTGTGTTCCCGGAAGCGAAGGAGTAATTGAAACTTTTAAAGAATGTGAGTTAACCGCCAAGAAAACAGGTTACCCTGTAATGCTAAAAGCATCTGCAGGTGGTGGCGGAAAAGGGATGCGTGCCGTATGGAAAAAAGAAGATCTTAAGGACGCATGGGATTCTGCACGTCAAGAATCCAAAGCAGCTTTTGGCAATGATGACATGTATATGGAAAAACTCATTGAGGAGCCACGTCATATAGAAATCCAGATTATAGGAGATTCTAATGGTAAAGCCTGTCACTTGTCAGAGAGAGACTGTTCAATTCAACGCCGTCATCAAAAATTAACCGAAGAAGTGCCGTCCCCTTTTATGACAACAGCACTAAGGAAAAAGATGGGTGAAGCAGCAGTCAAAGCATCAGAGTTTATCAAATACGAAGGTGCTGGAACTGTTGAATTTCTAGTTGACAAGCACCGAAACTTTTATTTCATGGAAATGAATACTCGTATTCAAGTTGAACACCCTATCACAGAACAGGTAATTAATTTTGATCTAATTCGCGAGCAAATATTGGTGGCAGCAGGGGTTCCTATCCTGGGCAAGAATTACCTACCAAGTATGCATTCTATTGAATGTCGAATTAACGCAGAAGATCCTTTTAATGGCTTTAGGCCTTCTCCTGGAAAGATTACAACATTACATTCACCAGGTGGCCACGGAGTCCGATTAGATACGCATGTTTATGCAGGTTATAGCATCCCACCTAACTATGATTCAATGATTGCTAAACTAATTACAACAGCCCAAACAAGAGAAGAAGCTATTCATAAAATGAAGCGTGCTTTAGACGAATTTGTAATTGAAGGGATTAAAACAACAATTCCATTTCACCGCCAGCTAATGGACCATCCAGAATATATTGCTGGAAATTATACAACTAAATTTATGGAAGACTTTGAGATAAAGCCTACTAATTAAGTGTAATTAAAAATACCGGATTTTAAATCCGGGTTTTTTACATAACCCTAAATCGATTCCATTAAATAAAACGTAGATTTAAACATGAATTTATCCTATTGGGAAATAAAAACATGGCTTACAAATGTCGATTATACAGTTGTTGGCAGTGGGATCGTAGGATTAAGTACAGCGCTTCAGCTTAAAAAAAAACAGCCAAATGCTAAAATAGTAATCCTTGAGAAAGGACTATTTCCACAAGGAGCGAGTACTAAAAATGCAGGCTTCGCTTGTTTTGGTAGCCTAAGTGAAATTTTAAATGACCTTAAGTCACACACAGAATCTGAGGTTTTAGAGCTTATTGATAAGCGACATAAAGGACTTCAGCTTTTGAGAAGAACTCTTGGAGATGATGCTCTTTCTTACCAACAGCAGGGAGGCTATGAATTATTTTTAGAAAAAGACGAATCTCTTTTTGACGCTTGTTCTCAAAACATGAAAAAAGTAAACTATCTACTGAAATCCATTTTTAGATCGGATGTATTCTCAAACGTTTCAAATCATTTTAATTTTTCTAGAATTAAAAATCAATACATTCATAATCAATTTGAAGGTCAAATAGATACTGGAAAAATGATGCAATCGCTAATAATGAAAGCTCAAGAACTTGGAGTAATTATTTTAAATAATACCAAGGTTGAGTCCTATTTGGAATGTTCTAGTAAAGTTTCAATTCAAACGCCTCACTTCGAATTTTCAACCCAAAAGTTAATTTTCACTACAAATGGATTTGCTAAGCAACTAATAAATGAAGATGTAAAGCCAGCAAGAGCCCAGGTTTTAATTACTAAGCCTTTGAATAATTTGCATATTAAAGGGACTTTTCATTTAGATTGCGGATATTATTATTTTAGAAATATTGACAACCGTATTCTTTTGGGAGGTGGAAGAAACTTAGATATCAAGGGCGAGACTACCACTGAGTTAGACCATACCGAAAAGATTCAACAATCGCTTGAAAGCCTATTGAAACACACGATACTTCCAGATATAGAGTTTGAAATTGATCAACGCTGGTCTGGAATTATGGGTGTTGGATCTCAAAAGAAACCAATAGTTAAACAGCTTTCTAACAATGTTTATTGCGGAGTTCGAATGGGGGGCATGGGAGTAGCTATCGGTAGCTTAATAGGAAAAGAAATCTCTGATTTTTTTTAATTTCAGAAACTGTATTTAATTAATCAGCCGTTAATAGCTTCTACTATTTCTACTCTACCTGCTAGCATTTCTTTCAACATGGCTTCAATACCACTTTTTAATGTGTAGGTTGATGATGGACAACCGCTACAGGCCCCTTGTAAAATAACTTTTACGGTTTTTGTTTCGGCGTTGTAGGACTCAAATAAAATATTCCCACCATCGCTAGCCACTGCCGGTTTGATGTGCTCTTCTAAAATATTTATAATTTCTTTTGAAGTATCATCTAATGCTTCGTATGCGTTATCTAATTGAGTTGTTGTTTTCTCTAAAGTTTTTGCGGCAGATACCGAAACTATTTCTTTTCCATCCTCAACATAAGATTTAATAAACTCTCTTAATTCAAGGGTAATAGACTCCCATTCAACAATATCATATTTAGTAATAGACACATAATTCTTATCAATAAAAACACCTTTTACAAAAGGAAACTGAAACAAAGTAGTTGCAAAAGGAGATAGTTTTGCATCCTCAATAGAAGTAAATTCAAATGTTTGGTCTACTAACTTTTTATTTGCTACAAATTTCTGAACTCCAGGATTAGGAGTGCTTTCCGCATAAACTGTTACGGGGTTTTTCTTTTTTTCTTGGTTGGTCACAATCGCCCCTCCCTTGTTTAAGTAATTTTCAATTTGCTCACCAACCTCCATCTGAACATCAGCCCATTCAACAATATCATAGCGCTCGACAGCGACAAAATTTCCTGAAATATATATCTTTTTTACAAAAGGTAAATGGAAAAGCTGCTGTGCTAATGGGGCATTTTTTGCTTCATCTATATTTGAGTACTCAAAGCTTTCATTTCTTGTCAAAAATGAATCTACTTCAAATTTTATAATTTTAGGATTGGCTGTTTGGTGAATTGTAACTTTAAATGATGTCATTATTCAATTTTTGGTAAAGATAATAAACTAATCAGAGGATTTTAGTTTTTAAATTGTGTTAGAAGGATAAATTTTTGTTTATTTTAGTATTTTAATCTTTTGGACAGAACAAATCTTTATATTTGAGACTTAACCTTCTTGCTTTGAAATACTTCATTTCTATATTCTTTGTGATAATTTCTTGTTGCTCAACACTAAATGCCCAAGGTCGTACATGTGGAATGGAAGCATATATGGATTCTTTAAAAAAAGATCCCGTTCGGCTCAAAGAATATAACTCTAATCAGCGTAGGTTTAATACAGAAAAGCTATCTGTGAGACTTAACGCTTCCCGTCAAATGAATACTTTGTTCATCCCTGTCGCTGTCCATTTTCCCGAAGCAGATGAGGCTGATAGAGCCTGTTTAGAAGCGTTAGCCCAAGATCAGATTGATCGAGTTAATGCAGATTATCGAGGAGTTAATGATGATATATCAACCTGGAATGCAAATAGTGATCTTTACCCAAATACATTGTCGGGTTTTCTCGACATTCAATTTTGTATAGCCACTCAAAACCACCCTGTAGATGCTGCCGGTAACATTATTGACCCGGACTTAGCTGAGGGTGGTCGCGCCGTCTCCATAGGCTATGATTTTGGAGGGGGTAACGACTCTGACAATAATTGGGCCGGATATCTAAATATACTCGTTAAAGATGCTGGTGATGGCGTCCTAGGATATTCCCCACTGGGGGGGAATATAGCTACTGGGAATAGTGTAGTTTTAAATACATTTGCTATTGGCTCAACGTCATATGGCTGTGCCGGTTATACTTCAAGCGCTCCTTATAACTTGGGTCGAACTTTAACTCATGAGCTAGGTCATTTTTTTACTTTAGAACATACCTTTTCCGGAAGTTGTTCAACAGATGATGGATTTACAGATACACCAAATATTATAAATTCAAGTTATGGCTGTCCAGCCGCAGGTTCTATTGACGCTTGTGAATCTGGTGAAAAAGCACTCACAATGAATTATATGGATTACACTGATGACGCTTGTATGTACATGTTTACAGAGCAACAGTTAACAGACGTCCAGGCCTATTTGAATTTACTCGAAAACCAAATACTTTCCGACACCATTGACTGTACTTCATCTAGCTCAAATATTGATATGACTGATGGGAGTTTTAATCAATGCGAAGGAGTTTTATATGACTCTGGAGGAAATTTAGGCAACTACTCAAGTAATGAGGACTTTACATTAACTATATGTCCCGACGGAGGTGGAACTTCTACCGTTTTAGAGTTTATATCGTTCGTGACACAAGGTGGTGGAGCAGATGAATTGACCATATTTAATGGCTCTACAACAGCAGATCCTTTGATAGGCACTTATTCTGGGACTCAAAATATAGGTACCATAACAGCATCCAATACATCAGGATGTTTAACGTTAAGGTTTGTTACTAATGGGGGAGTTAACTTAGCAGGATTTGAAGCTAATATATTATGTGAATCTCCTTGTCAAGATATTGAAGCGCTTATTGAAAATGTGGTGCCAGAGATTAGCCCTACGGGAGTTCTAGTAATTAATCAAGGAGACAATGTTAGTTTTGAGGGTAATGCAAATTTTTCAATTGATGGTACAGAAGCAAGCTATGATTGGGACTTTGGAGACGGAACCAATGCAAATGGCACTTTAGTAGATCATACTTTTAACACCATAGGCACATTTACTGTTACTTTAACAGTAACAGACACTAATCCATTTGGTTGTTTGGATGAGACAACATTGTCGGTTCAAGTTTTGGGGGATTATATTGAAGTTGATGATACTACTTTTACAACGATCGAATTGGTAGAAGACGTTTTAATTGACTCTCCATGTGCTGATGTATCCGAAATTTTAACTTCGACAGGATCTGATTTTGGATCTTCCAACGGAATTGCTTATTTTTCTAGTAATGGAGAAAACTTTCCCTTTACAGAAGGAATTGTCTTATCCACGGGGAACGCTATGTCTGCAGAAGGTCCAGAAAACGGTACAATAGGGGAGGGAAGCTTTGATTGGCCCGGAGATGCAGATTTAGAAAATGCAATTCCTGGCTTGAATGCTGGAGACACTAATAATGCTACTTTTATTCAATTTGATTTCACCCCTTATTCTGAAAACATTAGTTTTAATTTTTTATTCGCTTCAGAAGAGTATGGTACTTTTCAATGTTCATTTACAGATGCATTTGCATTTTTATTAACTGATGTTGCTACAGGAACTACTACTAACTTAGCTATTGTTCCCGAAACTACTGATCCTATTTCCGTTTTATCGGTAAGAGATAATACTTATAACTCAAGCTGCGCCTCTTCCAATGAGACATATTTTGATGCTTATTACGGAGACACAGGTTTTGCTGGTGACGTCGGATTACCAGTCAATGAAAGTCCAACGGATTTTAGAGGACACACCGTTAGCATGGTAGCAGAAAGTACAGTAATTCCATATAACTCATACACAATTAAGTTAGTAATTGCGGACGATGGAGATACAAATTATGACTCAGCTGTTTTTCTAGAAGCTGGGAGTTTTCAGGTTGGAGGTAGTATTGGAGATGACATTACGATTGAGTCAGGTACTGCTCTTTGTTATGGAGAAACAGCAATCCTAGATACTGAGCTTCCAGCAGCCACACATACTTGGTATTTTGAAGGAGTACAGATTCCCGACGAAACAAGCTCTACTCTGAATGTTTCTGAGCAAGGGAACTATACAGCAGACATAATTTATAATGAGGACTGTATGGTTACCGATACTATCTTTGTTGAGTTTATCCCAACTCCTTTAGAGATTTCAAATATTCAAAATCTTAGTATTTGTAATTCTCCTGGAAATATATTTGATTTAACTTTAAATAACGAGTTTGCCTTAGGCGGGCTTCCTTCTACGGACTATGTAATTAGCTATCATACTAGCGAAATTGATGCAGAAAACTATACAAATGCTATTAATACTCCAGAAAGCTATTCTAATACTACAAATCCTGAAGTGATATATGTGCGTGTTCAGGACGTTATTACGGGTAGTTGTTATCAAATAGCACCTTTTGAAATTAGCCTCAGTGATGGTCCAGATATCAACGAAGTAGCTAATATGGTTACTTGTGATGACTCTTCTAATGACGGATTTGAAGAATTTAACCTTGAGAGTCTTTCATTAAATATATTGGGAGCTCAAGTACCTGATTTATATGTTGTAACATATCATTTATCTCCCACTGATGCAGCTTCGGCTTCGGGAAGTCTTATAAGTCCTTTTACTAATACACTAAACCCTCAACCCATTTTTGTTCGTGTTGAAAGCGTTAACGACTCAAATTGTTATTCTTTTACAGATACTGCCTTATTTAATCTAATCGTAGATCCTTCTGCATTAGCTACTGCGCCTCCAAACCTAGCCATTTGTGATATCGATTCTGATGGATATGCACTGTTTGATTTTACAGATTATGATAATATTATACTTAACGGTCAAGACCCAGAAAACTATACAGTTAGTTATTATAATTTATTAGAGGATGTGGATACAGGTTCCAACCCCCTAACAAGCCCTTATCTGAATACCGAAGTTAATCAACAAACAATTTATGTTCGTTTAGAGCAAAACGGTTTTTCACAATGTTATGTCACTACTCAATTTGATATTATTGTCAATCCATTACCATCTTTAATACTACCAACTGCTTTAGAGGTTTGTGACG
>CAJXDP010000037.1 GCA_913052445.1 uncultured Formosa sp. | reverse complement strand
CCCAGGACCCTCTCCTTAAAAGGGAGATGCTCTACCAACTGAGCTACCAGGTCATTTAATTCCCCCAATGCGGCTGCAAATATAAAGTGTTTAATTAATAATTCAATGCTTTTTTAAATTATTTTTTGTTTTTTTGTTCTTGTTAAATATTGGTAGCTAATAATCAAATTTTTATTGTTTTATGATTGTTGTTTTATTAGGATATATGGGTTCTGGAAAGTCTACTGTAGGTAGCCTATTAGCAAGCAAACTTGAGTTAGAATTTCAGGATTTAGATAATTACATTGAAAACCAATATAATTGTTCTGTAGCTAATATATACAAATCGAAAGGTGAGATATATTTCCGAAAAATTGAGGCCGTTGCAGTAAAAGAATTATGTTCTAAGAGCAGTGACTTAGTATTAGCTTTAGGAGGAGGGACCCCTTGTTATTCGGACACAATGACTTACTTACTAAAACAGAACAAAGTAGTAACAGTAATGCTTAAAACTTCCATACTGAATTTAACGCAACGACTTATGGACGAGAAGTCTGGACGTCCCTTGATTTCTAATTTGAGAAATGACGAAATTCCAGGATTTATAGCAAAACACTTATTTGAACGTTCAGCTTTTTATAACAAAGCTGAGATTAGCGTTCTAACAGATATGTTGACCAAACATGAGGTTGTTGAAAGAGTGATTTCAAGATTACCCCATAACAACTTTTGAACCCTTGCCTTCAAAAATAACTGAAACATGTTCTTTTATTGAAGTTGATAAAGAGATCCCTTTATAATCAGCTTTCACAGGATACTTCTTGTGATTACGATTTACGAGCACTGCTGTTTTAAATTGCTTTAATGGAACATCAAGAAAATGCTTTACTCCGTATATTAACGTGGCTCCAGAATTTAAGACGTCATCTACCAATACCAGCGATTTACCACGGTATTCTTCAGAACTTAAAGAGGTAGTTATTGGATTTTCAGGGTTTTTCTTATCAATCTTAACATTACATAATATAGGCACTAAATCACAAATATTGATTAAGGATCTTTCTATCATTTTAGCAAATAAATAGCCATTTAAGTCAATGCCAGCTATGACAACTTCTTTAGCTTCAACATTAGATTCATAAATTTGGTAAGCAATTCGTTTTGCTTTATGATTGATTCCCTCGTAATCTAAAATACAATTTTCTTTCAATGCCATAGTATTGTTTTACTCAAAGATAGAAAACGGTACCTAATATATAGATTTAATGTAACTTTTTATCATTTTCTAAATAATCATCAATTTCTCTACGATCTTTTTTTGTAGGTCTTCCTTCTCCTTTTTCACGATAATAGTCTTTTGAATATTTCAATAATTCTTGAGCCTCAAATTCTGATTTTGGTGTCGTATCTGTTCTGTAAATACCAACAAGCTTGGCTCCAACTCGACTTTTAGGAATGTCTTGAACGGTTAATTGATAATTGATTTTATTGATACGAACTCCAATTTTATCCATTGGATATATCTCTCTACCGGGCTTCACTATAATATCGTTTATCTTCACATGTCCTTTTTTACAAGCAGTTGTAGCGATATTTCGTGTCTTGTAATATCGGACACACCATAAATATTTATCGATTCGCATAAAATGTTTAAATCAACGTTAATCTTCGGCACAAAAATAGTATAATATTGTATCTTGCGTCACTAAATATAGAATTATGAATCATAAATATAATATACTGTTCCTTTCCTTATTCATTATATCAATTTTTTCATGTGAAGAAGACCAGGACACTATTATTTCGGTTCCAGATAATGACCCTACTGAACAACAAGTTATTGATAGAGACTCTTTAATCGGATATTTAAGTTCACATTATTACAATTCATCTGAAGTAAATGCCTTAGTCAACCCAACAATACAAGATTTAGATATCATTAAACTATTAGATGGAGAAGAATTACCTTTAAATTCTTCCTTTTTAATTGATGCTGTTGAGACCAAAACAACTACTCACTTGGATATTGAATATGAATATTATATTTTAAGAATTAAACAAGGAGAAGGAGAATTATCTCCTGAATTTTGTGATGATATTAAAGTAAATTATTGGGGCTCACTAACTGATGGATCTGTTTTTGACCAGACAACAACGCCAATAGTTAGTGATTTATCTACTTTCCTTCCTGGATGGCAACGTGTTTTACCTCAATTTAATACCTCTGGTTCTTTTGTGTCTAATAGTGATGGCACAGTATCATTTAGTGGTTATGGAATGGGAGCTATGTTTATCCCTTCAGGTTTAGGGTATTTTTCTACCTATCAGGACGGAATCCCTAGTTATTCAAACCTAATTTTTAAATTCGAGCTAATGCAAACCGAGTCTAATGATCACGATTCTGATAATATTCCTTCGTACATGGAAGTTTCTGGTTTAAATCAATACGATTTGTACGGATTTGATACTGATGATGATACAGCTCCTGATTTTTTAGATACTGATGACGATGGAGATGGTACAACTACTGCTGACGAAATTCAGATTGAATCTTATTCTAATACGACATTGTCAGGACTTCAAGCGGCACTCAGTTCAATTGATTTGTTATCAAATCAGTTTATCTCGCCCATTTCTACATCAGATGGAAGTTTTACCGCTAATGTCATATCTTTAATTGACTCTAATGCTAATGGAATTCCTAATTACTTGGACTCAACTGAATCCGATATTATTGAATAACAATATCTTTAAATATTATAAATTAGTTATTTTTTACTTCCTGTTGATCACCTTAAGTACTTTTTGAGTAATAGCATTACTGTTTAGTCCATACTTGTCCATTAGTTGCGCAGGGGTTCCAGATTCACCAAAAGTATCATTAGTGGCAACAAATTCTTGTGGAGTTGGGTTGTTTAGTGCCAAAACTCTAGCAACACTTTCTCCTAACCCACCCAAAAAATTATGTTCTTCAGCAGTTACAATACATCCTGTTTTTGCGACAGAATCTAAAATAGCTTTATCATCTAAAGGTTTGATAGTATGAATATTTATAACCTCTGCAGAAACTCCTTTTTGATGTAATAACTTTGCGGCTTCAAGCGCTTCCCAAACAAGATGACCGGTTGCAACAATAGTTACATCTGAACCTTCCTGAAGTTGAATCGCTTTTCCAATTTCAAATACTTGGTCTTCTGGCATGAAAACAGGAACAGCTGGTCTTCCAAACCTTAAGTAAACGGGGCCATCATGTTCTGCAATTGCTATTGTTGCAGCTTTCGTTTGATTGTAGTCACACGTATTAATAACGACCATTCCCGGCAACATTTTCATTAGACCAATATCTTCTAAAATTTGATGTGTAGCGCCATCTTCACCCAAGGTTAAACCGGCATGAGATGCACAGATCTTTACATTCTTATTTGAATATGCAATGGATTGTCTAATTTGATCATAAACACGTCCTGTAGAGAAATTCGCAAAAGTTCCAGTAAATGGGATTTTACCTCCAATAGTGAGTCCAGCTGCAATCCCCATCATATTTGCCTCTGCAATTCCAATTTGAAAGAAACGCTCTGGATTTTCATTAATAAACTCATTCATTTTTAAAGAGCCTATCAGATCGGCACATAGAGCTACTACATTAGGATTGGTTCTTCCAAGTTCTGCAAGGCCAGCTCCAAAACCACTTCTTGTATCTTTTTTTTCTGAGTATGTGTAAGTTTTCATATTAAGTTGGTTTTGAATTTAGTAATCTCCTAAAGTTTCTGGGTTCTGATTTAAAGCGCTCTCTAGCTGAGCATCATTAGGAGCTTTTCCGTGCCATGCATGAGTATGCATCATGAAATCAACTCCGTTACCCATCATTGTTTTTAACAATACGCAAACTGGCTTGCCTTTGCCAGTAGCTGCTTTGGCAGATGCCATACCTTCAATAATAGAATCAATATCGTTTCCATTTTCAACTTCAATCACTGTCCAGTCAAAAGCTTCAAATTTATCATTTATACTTCCCATAGGAAGTACATCGTCCGTTGCACCATCAATTTGTTTTCCATTTAAATCTATAGTAGCAATTAAATTATCAATATTTTTTGCAGATGCGTACATGATTGCTTCCCAGTTTTGTCCTTCTTGTAGTTCTCCATCTCCATGAAGCGTGTATATTAGATTAGAATCGTTGTTTAGCTTTTTAGATTCTGCTGCTCCCAAAGCTACCGACAGCCCTTGACCCAAAGATCCTGAAGCTATTCGAACCCCAGGAAGACCTTCATGTGTTGTTGGATGTCCTTGTAAACGTGAATTTAGTAGTCTAAAAGTATTCAATTCTTCAACCGGAAAGTATCCTGAATGAGCTAAGACGCTATAAAATACAGGAGAAATATGACCATTTGACAGGAAGAATAAATCTTCATCAATTCCATTCATTTCAAAACCAACCTTACGATTCATAATTTTAGTATAAAGTACTACTAAGAATTCTGTGCAACCTAGTGATCCTCCTGGGTGTCCTGAGTTTACTTTGTGAACCATGCGTAAAATATCTCTACGAACTTGGCTTGTTAAATCATGTAATATTTTATCTGACATTGACTGATTATTTGAAATTTGAAAAAGTATTCTCAAATATAATTTTAATTTTAAATAGATAAAATTATTAAACTTTAATTTTTTACAATTTAACTAACAATTTATAAAAAGAACCCAGTGGGTTTAATAAGTGTAATTTCTTTTCTATTTTTACGCCAAATTTTAAACTTTTATATGATAAAATTTATTAGGATTCAAGAATATAAGGTGTTGACTTACAGGATTTTGTTAGTGTTTTTGATGTACACCTACTCTAGGTTTTTATTCTTTGTATATAATTATTCTTTATTAGAAATTGATTCCATATCAGAATATATAAAATTGAGTTATCATGGTCTTGCGTTTGATACCGTCTCAATATTTTATTTAAATAGTTTGTTTGTAGTTCTGTCAATGTTTCCATTTTGGATAAACACTCATAAAATATATCAGAATATTATATTTGTAATCTATTTTTTAACCAATTTAATTGGAATCGCTTTTAATTTTGTAGACTTTATTTATTATAAATTCAACTACAACAGAACAACGGTTTCTGAGCTGGCTGTCATCGAAAATGAAAGTAATTTATTACATATGTTTTTTCGTTTTTCAATAAGTTATTGGCATGTTTTTTTACTATTTTTTGCTATGTCAGCCTTATGGATTTTCCTTTATAGAAAAGTTAAAGTAAACCATGAAATTTATTCCAAAGGAGTACTATCATATGTCTCATCATCTGTTGTTGCATTTCTATTAATAGCTACTTTTATGGTTGGAGGTATTAGAGGAGATTTTAAAAAGAGTACGCGACCTATAAACTTAGTGGACGCTAATAGATATGTTTCTAAAATCCAACATGCAGACTTTATTTTAAATACCCCTTTTGCAATTTTAAGAACTTTTAATAAAAAAACTTTTAAAAAAGTTCCATACACTCTTTCAGCTTCAATTATTGACAGTTTAGTTCAGCCAATTAAACGTTATAAAAATGACTTAAAAGTTAAGCCCAATATTGTGGTATTTATTACAGAAAGTTTTGGAAGAGAATATATGGGTGCGTTCAATCAAAATTCCAAGATTTCAAACTACGTTAGCTACACTCCATTTTTAGATTCATTAGCTTCTAAAAGTTTAATATTTGATAACGCTTTTGCTAATGGGAGAAAGTCTATTCATGGAATGTCATCTGTATTAGCAGGCATTCCTTCTTTTAAAGATGCGTTTACATCATCTCCTTATGCTAAACAAGAGATTGAGTCTGTTGTCTCTGTGCTAAACTCAAAAGGATATGATACTTCTTTTTTTCATGGGGCGCCCAATGGTTCAATGGGTTTTTTAGGGTTTTCTAATATTCTTGGTTTTGATCATTATTATGGAAAAACAGAATTTGATAATGATACTTTATTTGATGGGTTTTGGGGAATTTGGGATGAGCCATTTTTTCAGTTTATGAAAGAAGAACTAGATGCTAAACAAACTCCATTTTTTTCCACTATTTTCACAGTATCTTCACACGAACCTTATATTATTCCCGATAAATATGAGGGTCAATTTCCAAAAGGGAATTTACCAATGCATCAATGCGTTGGTTATACGGATTTTGCTTTTAAGCAATTTTTTGAATCTGCTAAAAATGAAATCTGGTTTGATAATACGATTTTTATTATCACTTCAGACCATACCAATCAAGTAGATTATAATGAATATTATAAGCCGATTAATAGGTATGCAATACCCATTATGATTTACAGTTCTGATGAAAAGTATACAGGACTAAATACTGAATTGTCTCAGCAAATTGATATTTATCCAACTATTTTAAATATGGTAGGGTATGACAAGCCTTTTAGAAGTTGGGGTAGAAGCCTGATAGACAGTAGTTTAACTTCAACAACCCCTTTTGTAATGAATTATAATGGACAAAACTATCAATTTAGTAAGGGGAATTTAATTTGTATATTTGACGGAGTAAGAGCTATTGGTTTTTATGATATTGACGACCTTGGTTTAGAAATTAATTTAATTTCTAAACGAACTAAAGAAATGGACGATATTGAATTGTCTTGCAAAGCATTTTTAAAAGATTATTTCGACAGAATAATTGATAGAAAGCTGTAAACAAAATTGATTACTAATGATAAAAAAAATAACCAAAACTTGTATTTGTCTCTTACTTTTTGGGGTTTCTAAATATGTTTACGATGTACATTTAAATTATAATTTCAAGGAAATATCTCAAAATAAAGTTTATAAATCGGGTGTTATTCCGCCTGAAAAAATCGCGGAATACATTGCAGATCATCAATTAAAAAGTGTTATTGATTTACGTTTTCCAAATACTAAGGATAAAATCAACAATCCTGAGATACCCAAAGAATTAACCGCTGAAAAGTTAGCAGTTGAGAAATTGGAAGGAGTTAATTATTTTAATTTAGGGACAGATCAAGTCCCTACACAAAACACAGTCGATGAGTTCTTAGAAATTATGGACGATCCCTCTAATTATCCTGTATTAATTCATTGTTACCATGGAGTTGGGCGAGCACAAATGTTTTCGGCACTTTACAGAATTGAATATGAAGGTTGGACAAATCAAGAAGCTAGAGAACAAACTAGATTGCTATTAAAAGGCAGTTCGTTCGACGAAGGAGCCCCTAAAGGAGATTATTTGATTAACTATGAACCGCGAGAAATAAAACAACTTTAATTAGTTTTATGATATCAGGATTAAAGTTTCATTTACCCAATACAATATTTTCATTAACCTTGTAATTGTAATAGTTTGAAATTCGATTTATTAAAAAAAGACATTGATACTAGGGCAAGAGCTGGAAACCTAACTACAGATCATGGTGTTATAGAAACACCTATTTTTATGCCTGTAGGTACTGTAGGTACTGTTAAAGGAGTTCATCAACGAGAACTTAAAAATGACATTAACCCAGACATCATTTTAGCAAATACTTATCATTTATTTCTCCGTCCTGAAATTGATATTCTAGAAAAAGCAGGAGGACTCCACAAGTTCATGAATTGGGATCGAAATATCTTAACGGACTCGGGTGGCTATCAAGTATACTCGTTATCAGCTAATCGAAAAATTAAAGAGGAAGGTGTTAAGTTTAAAAGTCATATTGATGGTAGTATGCATACCTTTACTCCAGAAAATGTTATGGAAATTCAACGTAGTATTGGAGCAGATATAATCATGGCTTTTGATGAGTGTACCCCTTATCCTTGCGATTACAATTATGCTAAAAGATCAATGCACATGACTCACCGTTGGTTAGATCGTTGTATAAATCACCTAGATAAAATTCCCTTAAAATATGATCATAATCAAGTGTTCTTTCCTATTGTTCAGGGAAGTACATATAAAGATTTGCGTCTTCAATCTGCAGAATATATTGCCAATGCTGGGGCTGTTGGAAATGCTATAGGAGGGCTGTCAGTTGGGGAGCCTGCAGAAGAGATGTATGCAATGACAGATGTTGTTTGTGAAATACTCCCAGAAGATAAACCAAGATATTTAATGGGAGTTGGAACCCCAATAAATATTTTAGAAAATATTGCTTTAGGTATTGATATGTTTGATTGCGTGATGCCTACTCGTAATGCTAGGAATGGTATGCTATTCACAGCACATGGTTCAATAAATATTAAAAATCAGAAGTGGAAAGACGATTTCTCTCCAATTGATGAAATGGGTATAACTTTTGTTGACACAGAATATTCAAAAGCATATTTAAAACACTTATTTAGTGTTAATGAGTTATTAGGTAAACAAATAGCTACAATTCATAATCTGGGTTTTTATCTATGGTTAACTCGTCAAGCAAGAAAACATATATTAGCAGGAGATTTCGGGACTTGGAAAGCAATGATGGTCAAACAAATGGATAATCGTTTATAAACAATGAAAATTTTAGATTGGTACATATTAAAAAGGTATTTGTTTACATTTTTCATGATGTTACTTTTATTTATTCCAATTGGAATAACTGTAAATCTAGCTGAAAAAATTGACCGAATATTAGAAAACGAAGTTCCATTACAAGAAGTATTGTACTTTTATTTTGACTTTACTATTTATTTTGCAAACCTATTATTTCCACTTTTTCTATTTCTCTCTGTAATTTGGTTTACCTCTAAACTAGCTAATAATACTGAAGTTGTTGCTTTTTTAAGTTCAGGAGTTTCTTTTTCACGTTTTTTAAGACCCTACTTTATTGGGGCTTCATTTGTAGCATTTTTGGCATTAATGTTGGGAATGTATTGGGCCCCTATTGCAAGTAAAGGATTTAACGAATTCAATTACAAATATTTAAATAACTCTAAGGCAATTGAGACACAACATATTTACAGGCAAATTAATGACAACGAATACATTTATGTAAGTAATTTTGATCCTAAAACCAGGCGCGGAAACAATTTCACACTTGAGCATTTTGAAGGAAACAAATTGGCTTACAAAATTTCTGCGTCAGCTATTAGATATGTTGAAAAAGACACTACATATAGCTTAACCAATTATAATTTAAGGATTATTGGTAATGATAATGATAAACTTGAATATTTGCGGCGTAAAGACACTCTTTTCAGTTTTGATTTAGAAGACCTTACCCCTCCCAAATACGTAGCTGAAACATTAACATATGGTGAGTTAATTCGATTTATTTCAAGAGAAGAAGTAAGAGGTTCCAACAACATTAATCGTTACAAAGTAGTACAGTATAAAAAATGGAGTTTGCCTGTTTCTGTATTTATTTTAACAATTATAGCTGTAGCAGTTTCGTCTATTAAAAGAAGAGGAGGGATGGGAGTCAATTTAGCTTTTGGAATAGTCATAGCTATGATTTATGTCTTTTTTGATAAGGTCTTTGGTGTCATGGCTGAACAATCTGATTTTTCTCCATTATTAGCTGTTTGGTTTCCAAATATTCTTTTTGGCACGCTAGCAATTTATCTACTGTATAATGCCAAGCGTTAAAGTAAAAAATTATATCCATTTACATTTTCTTGTAATAATAGCTGGTTTTACAGCTGTGTTAGGAGAGTTAATAACATTAGAAGCAATTCCGTTAGTATGGTTCCGAATGTCTATTGGAGCTATATTAATGATTATCTATATTAAATTTAAAAACACTCCTTTAAGAGTTCCATTTAAAGTCCTTGTTAAGCTTGCCATAGCAGGAGTCATCATAGCTCTTCATTGGATTACATTTTTTGCAGCAATTAAAGTCTCAAATATTTCCATTACTTTGGCTATGTTCTCAACTGGTGCTTTCTTTGCATCTCTCATAGAGCCTTTATTTTTTAAACGAAAAATTATTGCTTATGAAATTTTGTTAGGTCTCATAGTTATTGTTGGAGTTGTACTGATTACTCAAACAGAACTCAATTACATATTAGGAATTTTTTTAGGAATATCATCTGCATTGTTTTCAACTCTATTTGCAGTTCTAAATGGCAAATTTGTACAAAATTATCCGCCGTCAATTATTTCATTTTATGAGTTTGTTTCTGGAGTAATATTTATGTCCATTTTCTTAGCTCTGGACGGAGATGGTTTTAATGTAGCATACTTTCAGCTTTCATTTTCTGACTGGGTATATTTATTTATTCTAGCCTCAGTGTGTACTGCCTATGCTTTTATATCATCTGTACATATTATGAAGTATATAAGCCCTTACACAGTTGTACTAACCTATAATTTGGAGCCTATTTATGGAATTGTTTTAGCTTTATTGATTTTTCCGGAATCAGAGACCATGCGTCCTCAGTTTTATGTAGGGGCTTGCCTAATTATTTGTACTGTTTTATTTAATGCCATATTCAAGAATATCAAAAAGTCTAAAATCTAAGCTATGAAATCTATTTAAAGCGATTAAAGTTTTATATTTGTTAACTAACTTAAACTAATCTTGAACTTCAATGGAATATTTAGAATTTGAGTTACCTATCAAGGAACTAGAGGATCAATTGCAAAAATGTCAAATTATTGGTAAAGAAAGCGATGTTGATGTTTCGGAAACATGCTTGCAAATCCTTCAAAAATTAGATATTGCTAAAAAAGAAATTTATAAAAATTTAACGCCATGGCAGCGTGTACAATTATCTAGACATCCAAACCGTCCTTATACCTTAGATTATATTAATTCTATTTGTGGTGATTCATTTTTGGAGTTACACGGAGATCGTAATTTTAAAGACGATAAAGCGATGATTGGTGGGCTTGGTAAAATAGGTGATCAAAGCTTTATGTTTATTGGTCAACAAAAAGGATACAATACCAAAACACGACAGTACAGAAACTTTGGAATGGCTAACCCAGAAGGATATAGAAAAGCCCTTCGCTTAATGAAATCAGCTGAGAAATTTGGAATTCCAGTGGTTTCGCTCATTGATACCCCCGGAGCTTACCCAGGCTTAGAAGCAGAAGAACGTGGTCAAGGCGAGGCAATTGCAAGGAATATTCTTGAAATGACTCGTTTAAAGGTGCCTATTATTACTATTATTATAGGAGAAGGTGCTTCTGGTGGTGCTTTAGGAATTGGAGTAGGTGATAAAGTTTTAATGTTAGAAAATACTTGGTATTCTGTAATCTCTCCAGAATCTTGTTCTTCAATTTTATGGAGAAGTTGGGAGTATAAGGAAAAAGCTGCTGACGCCCTAAAATTAACTGCGAAAGATATGAAACGAATGAAGTTAGTTGATGAGATTATAAAAGAACCCTTGGGAGGGGCTCATAAAGATCGTAATAAGACATTCTTGACCGTTTCAAACGCAATTGTTAAATCTTATTGTGAATTCAAAAACTTATCACCAAAAGAATTGGTTACAAAACGCATGGATAAGTACTCACAAATGGGAGTATATGACGATTAATAAATAGCTTTCTTTCTTAAGAAAAATTAAGCCAAGTGTTACACTTGATTTTTTCAATGCTTATTAACAATATTTTAAACTTATAAACACTTTTGTTGTTGAGTATACTATATTAATGACTCTTTATATTCTTCATATTTTAATTACTTTAGTAATATGAAACAGCCAGACCAAATAAAAACATTCAAAACCGATACAAGCACATTGATCAGCTTGGAAAAAGGTAAAATTCCTCCACAGGCAACGGACTTAGAGGAAGTGGTTCTTGGGGCCATGATGATTGATAAAAAAGGAGTCGACGAAGTTATTGACATTCTTAGTGTGGATGCTTTTTATAAAGATTCTCACCAGTACATTTTTGAAGCAATCTTACAATTGTTTGAGAACAGTGAGCCAGTAGATTTGTTAACCGTTTCAACACAGTTACGTAAAAACTCTAAACTCGATTTAGTGGGAGGAGATTTTTATTTAATTTCATTAACACAAAAAGTGTCTTCATCTGCACATATTGAGTTTCATGCACGTATTATTTTACAAAAATTTATACAACGAAGTTTAATTAAAATTTCAAATGAAATCATTGAAGATTCTTTTGACGAAACAAAGGATGTTTTTGATTTATTGGATAAAGCCGAAACACGTTTATATGAAGTTACACAAGGGAATATAAAAAAATCAACAGAAACTGCACAAGATTTAGTGTTCCAAGCAAAGAAAAAAATTGAAGAAATCTCTAACAAGGAAGGTCTAAGTGGGGTGCCTTCAGGATTTGAAAAATTAGATAAATTAACTTCAGGCTGGCAAGAAAGTGATTTAATAATTATAGCAGCTCGTCCTGGAATGGGAAAAACAGCTTTAACGCTTTCAATGGCACGTAATATTGCGGTTACTCAAAATATTCCCGTAGCTTTTTTTTCATTAGAAATGTCTTCGGTTCAGTTAATTACAAGATTAATTTCTTCTGAAACTGGCCTAAGTTCTGATAAACTAAGAACAGGTCGTCTTGAAAAGCATGAATGGGAACAGTTAAATGTAAAGGTTAAGTCACTTGAAAAAGCACCTCTTTATATTGATGACACTCCCTCACTATCTATATTTGATCTAAGAGCCAAAGCACGTCGATTAGCATCTCAAAATGGAATTAAACTAATAATCGTAGATTATCTACAACTTATGACTGGTGGTGGTAATCAGAAAAACGGGAATCGTGAACAAGAAATTTCTATGATATCACGAAATCTTAAAGCTTTAGCTAAAGAGCTTAGTATTCCCGTAATTGCATTATCCCAATTGTCAAGAGCGGTTGAAACTCGAGGAGGGAGTAAGCGTCCACTACTTTCTGATTTGAGAGAATCGGGTGCAATTGAACAAGATGCAGATATCGTTTCATTTATTTATCGTCCAGAATATTATAAGATTGACGAATGGGACGATGAACAACACACCCCCTCTGAAGGTCAAGCAGAATTTATAATTGCAAAGCACCGTAATGGAGGTTTAGAGAATATTAGATTAAAGTTTATCGGACATCTAGGTAAGTTTGACAATTTAGATGATTTTGATTCTCCTTTTGACACCGAGTTTCACTCAAAAATGAATGCAGCAGCTAATGACGACACTTTCAAGAAGGATGATTTTCGAGTAGAACCAAATCAAGCTTTTGGAGATTCTGATGATGACACTCCTTACTAGCCCTCATTTTTTTAATTATCTTTAGAAAATGAAAAAGCTAATTCTAATACTTTGCCTATTTTTTTCCTTAAATTCTTTTGCATCTTATATTCTAATTCCTATGGATGCTGAAGGTCAAAAAAATCATTTAAAAGCTTACGGAATCACATATTGGGTTCTTGATAAACAACAAAATGTTAAATGGCTTCTTAACTATAGAGGAGGGGCTTTTTTAATACCATACATAGATTCTTTAGAGAAGGAATGTCTGATAAGAGGAGTTTCTTATGAAGTCTTGAGTGTCGAAAAAGTTGAAGATATTTTAAAGTATATCGCGAGTCCTAGTAAAAATATGGATGCTATTATTCTTGAAAAGGCACCAAAAATTGCAGTGTATTCTCCGATTGGAAGTCAACCGTGGGATGATGCTGTCACAATGGTTTTAACCTATGCGGAAATTCCTTATGAAACCATTTATGATACAGAAGTTTTAAATAATGCATTATTGATTTACGATTGGTTACACCTTCATCATGAAGATTTTACAGGCCAATATGGAAAATTTTACAGAGCATATAGAAATGCTGCTTGGTATATAAACCAACAACAATCGGCAGAGGCGCTAGCTACATCATTGGGATACAGTAAAGTATCAAATCAAAAGCTAGCTGTGGCCAAAAAAATTAGAGAATATGTATTAGGAGGTGGCTTTATGTTTGCTATGTGTAGTGCAACAGATAGTTTTGATATTGCTTTAGCAGCCCAAGAACTTGATATTTGTGAACCTATGTTTGATGGAGATGGGACCTCCCCAAATTATCAAGGTCAACTTGATTATTCCAAAACGTTTGCTTTTAGAGATTTTATTATTGAACGTGATCCAAAAGTATACGAATTTTCTAGTATAGATATGACTCAAAGACGCCAAATATCTAAAGATATAGACTATTTTACTCTAATGGATTATTCTGCTAAATGGGATCCCATTCCTACAATGCTTAATCAAAACCACACAGCACTTGTCAAAGGATTTATGGGACAAACAACCTCATACTCCAGAAATCTTATCAAATCAAATGTGTTAGTAATGGGTGAAAACAAGTCAAACGGGGAAGCCCGTTACATTCACGGAATTAAAGGAAAAGGTTTCTTTACATTTTATGGAGGTCACGACCCTGAGGACTACACGCACAGGGTAGGAGACCCCAAAACTGAACTTGACTTACATCCAACCTCACCTGGGTATCGCCTTATTCTAAACAATATTTTATTTCCTGCTGCACAGAAGAAAAAACAAAAAACATAAACCTAACTAAATCCTTATTTAACAAAAAAAGTCCACTCATTTGAGTGGACTTTTTATAATATAAGCGAATATTATACAATAGGCAGGATGCCTTATTTTAGTGTGTCAATTATAGCTTTGAAAGCTGCGGGATCGTTCATCGCTAAATCAGCCAATACCTTACGGTTAAGGTCAATATTGTGTGTTTTGAGTTTTCCCATAAATTGTGAATAAGATAAACCATGAGCTCTAGATCCAGCGTTTATACGCATGATCCATAATGCACGGAACGTTCTTTTTTTGTTTCTACGGTCTCTGTAGGCGTATAGCATAGCTTTATCTACTGCATTTTTTGCAACAGTCCATACATTTTTACGACGTCCAAAGTATCCTTTGGCTTGTTTTAATACTTTTTTTCTGCGGGCTCTTTTGGCCACTGAGTTTACTGATCTTGGCATTTCTTAAAGTTTTTTGTAGTAGGCGATTCAATATTTTTTGAATTCTTTTATTGGCCTAACTCCATGGTTTATAAAAATTTGTTTAACCTAGCAATTAATTACTTTAAACGTAATTGTTGCTTAATGTTGGCTTCATCACTAGCATGAACTAACGTACTGTGAGTAAGAGCAAGCTTACGTTTTTTCGACTTCTTCGTTAGAATGTGGCTTTTGAACGCATGCTTTCTTTTGATTTTTCCAG
>CAJXDP010000036.1 GCA_913052445.1 uncultured Formosa sp. | reverse complement strand
CACTTGCGTAATTGAAAGTTGTAGTATCTACATACCATAAATTGTTAAGATTACCAGGAGCAGCACTAGTTCCACCATTTTTGTAGAACTGTACTCTTACATCTCTGGTCTCATCATTAGTCCAAGTACCAGTTTCTTGAGTCCAAGTATCATCTGCAGTAGGTTCAGCTGGAATGTGTGTTAGAGCGTTTACCCAAGCACCTTCAGCATCTTGAACTTTAATTACAAATTTAGGTGTGCTATCTCCATCAGCACTCCATGTTGGTAATGATTCCTCATTAGCGGAATTAGTTGCGTCCCACCTGTTCCAGAAACCAAAATTATAGTTTCCAGCTGGAAGAGCCTCCATAGTCTGATTTACATATTGACCACTCGCACCTCCAACTTTAAAAAATTTAAACTGTCTATCTGGAGAATGGCACTGACCGTTAGCTCCAGTAGAACCAGCGTATGCACCACCAGCACCATTATCCCAGCCACCATAGTTGCCATTGCCATTTTGGTTAAAATTTCCACTAGCAGTATAACCAGTATCTGGGTCGATATTTGTAGTGTTAACTCCAGGATTGGTGAGATATTCTTGACCTACCACCTGAGCATTAATTGTTAAACTAAATAAAAATGCAACAGCTAAAAGACTGCTATGCCAAGTTAATTTAGTTAAATTTTGAGTAATTTTTTTCATAATTTAATTTTTGTTTAATTAGTTAATTTTTTGAAAATAATACAAGTTTCTAATATACAATATAAAAAATTCTGATATTGAGCATATGTCTTCAAAATCGATTAAATGTTTGATATTTCCGATTAAAACATTAGTATTCGTTAAAAAGTTACATTTAATTTCAAGTATTATTGATTTCCAATCATAAAAAAAGCCTCGCTAATAAATTAGCGAGGCTTTTTTAATAAAATTAATAGTATTAGCTATTTTTATCAGTTACCATGTCCATTACCGCACCACTGACGCCCATATTACTAAAACCGCCGTCGTTAAATAAATTTTGAAGCGTAACACGTTTTGTAAGATCACTAAATAGTGTAACCGTATAGTTGGCGCAATCTAAAGCAGTAGCGTTGCCAAGTGGTGACATTTTTTCAGCGTAAGAAATAAACCCATCGAATCCTTTAACTCCTTTACCAGCAGTTGTTGGAGTCGGAGATTGTGAAATAGTATTCACACGAACGTTTTTATCACGTCCAAAAAAGTAACCAAAACTTCGGGCTATACTTTCCAAAAGTGCTTTATTGTCAGCCATATCGTTATAGTCTGGAAACACACGCTGTGCTGCCATATAGGTCAAAGCAACAATACTTCCCCACTCATTCATCGCGTCGTGCTTGTACAATGTTTGCATTACTTTATGAAATGACATAGCAGAAACATCCGTCCCTTTTTGAGTCCAATCATATTTTTGATCCGTGTAAGCACGTCCTTTTCTTACGTTAATAGACATCCCGATAGAATGAAGTATAAAATCTAATTTTCCACCAAGTATTTCTACAGATTTTTTTACTAAATTTTCTAAATCTTCTTCTGAAGTAGCATCAGCTGCAATAACTTGTGAGCCAGTTTTCTCTGCCAATTCACTAATTTGTCCCATACGCATAGCGATAGGAGCATTGGACAATACAAAGGTTCCACCTTCTTCATGTACTCGTTCAGCAGTAATCCAGGCTATTGAATTAGGATCAAGGGCTCCAAAAATAATACCCCGTTTTCCTTTTAATAAATTGTAAGACATAATTGTATGTTTTAGTACTTATGTTTATTTGATAATTGATTGCAAAGATAGCATTAATTCAATAACTGCTTTGCATGAGCAACTGCAGAACTAGAAACCTTTTTACCTCCTAGCATTTGTGCAATTTCTACAACCCTATCATCTTTAGATAACTTCTTAAGAGCAGTTACAGTTATTTCTTTAATATCTTGTTTATATACTTTAAAATGAGACTGTCCTTTGGCAGCTATTTGAGGTAAATGTGTAATAGAGAAAACTTGCATAGAAAGGCTCATTTGCTTCATAATGTCTCCCATTTTATGAGCAATTTCACCCGACACTCCCGTATCAATTTCATCAAACATGATGGTTGGCAACTGTTGATATTTTGATAAAATGGATTTAATTGCCAACATAATTCTTGAAAGCTCCCCTCCGGAAGCAGCTTTTTTAAGAGATAAAAACTTAGACCCCTTATTGGCTTTAAGTAGGAAATCTAAATGATCCTTTCCATTGTAAAGGTACGTTTCTGATGGGCTAAATTCAATCTTGAATCGCGCATTAGGCATACCTAAGTCAGTTAGAATCGTTTCCAACTGCATTATGAGTTTTGCTACCACGGTTTTTCTTTTTTTATGAATCATATTAGCCATCTTGTCCAATTTGTTTATTTGGGAATCGAGTGCTTTCTCAGCCGCTATAATAGACGTTTCTAAAGACGCTATAGAATCAACTTTTGATTCCAACTCAGACTGAACATCAATAAGAGCTTGTACCGATTTGACATTATGTTTAGAAAATAAATTATGTACTTTTTGGAGAATAGCATCAATCTCAATCAATCTAGCTGGATTCACGTCCACTTTAGATTGTTCGGATTCAATCTCATTAAAAATATCATCTAGCTCAATAGAGACACTTTGAATTCTATCTGAGAGTGTTTTATAAGATGAAGAGATGTCAGTCAATTTATGAAACACCTGTTTTAACATTATTAAATTAGAAGCGATACCTAAATCTTCGGAGCCTAATATTTGGTTTGCTAAGTTAAGTTCAGCTTGAATGAGCTCAACATTATTCAACGTGTTGTATTCTACATCTATAGATTCTAAATCTATAGATTGTAAATTAACCTCCATCAATTCATTCAAAAGAAAGGTGTGATAATCCCTATCTTTTTGAGACTGTAGTTTTGAAGCTTTTAATTCTTCTAATTGTTTTTGAGTAGATTTAAATGTTTTCAATAACAATTGATAATCTTCAATTGTTTTGTTGTTTTGAGCCAAGGCATCAAGTACCTGAAATTGGAAATCATCATTTGTCAACTCTTGTGTTTGTTGCTGAGAATGAATATCTATTAACTTCTCCCCTAGTGCATTTAATAAAGATAGATTGACTGGAGAATCATTTATGAAGGCTCTTGACTTTCCAGAGGGCAAAATCTCTCTGCGAAGAATCGTAAGAAATTCGAAATCTAAATCATTGTTTTCAAAAAACGATTTTAAATTAAAAGATTCAACATTGAAGCTAGCTTCAATGATACATTTTTTGGAAAGGTCATTAATATGTGAAAAGTCTACACGTTTACCTAGAACTAGGGCTAAACCACCAAGCAATACGGACTTCCCTGCACCTGTTTCTCCAGTTATACTAGTAAACCCACTATCAAACTGTACCTGAAGGTTATCAATTAAAGCATAATTTTTTATGGAAAGATCTGAAAGCAATGGCTAAATTATTTTAGGAACTAAGTTAATCTTTATAGCAAACTAATTAGAAATGAAATAGAAAAATATTTAAAATTTAATTTTTTTCCACTTACTTGAATATGTAGGAGCAATCTTTGAAAGCATAGATACTAAATCTGCAATATTCACATTAGGACCATCTGAAAAAATATCAGAAATCTCATCTGCTTTTGCATCAAAAAAGACACGTAAAAGAAATGAGTTAGGACGTATTTTATTTAAGCTCTCTAATTCCATAAGTGAACTTGAGATCGCTGTTTTACCTTTCTTAACATCTTTAGCCATAAAATCAAGACCTTTAAAATGATAATTAAATAAAACCGAATGAAACTCTTTGAAAGTTGGTGAGAGAATATTTTTGATTAAGGCACTACGTGTTTGATCACCGCCTTTTGGAGGGTCCCAGCCTTTGGAATTACTTTGTTGAGAATAACTGACTATATCACGTGCTTGCTTGTAATACAAATTGCCGCCATTGAGCTCAAAAGTATCGGCATCTATTCCTAAGATCATATACACATGAAAGGCAATTACAGAAACTAAATTAGATTCAAATTGATTGGTATTAAAATTTAAATTCTGGTATTCTAAATAATTAAAGTTAAAGTCTTTGTCGTTAAAATTATAGACTGAACTTGCGTAAGATGAATTATGAATAGGTCTTGCTGATTGAATCTGAATAGATGCTTGAAAGGAATCGGACTGGTAGTTTTGAATATTAATAACCATACTACACTCTATTCGCTCTTGATTCTCAAAAGTTTTAGATGTCCAACGAGTATTATTAATAAATTCATTCAGCTGTTTTTCGAGTGTTTTAAAAACCTGAACATTTTCATTTCCAGTTTGTTGGGCATTAACAACTAATTTACAGTTAAGTTCCTGAGAACAAACTGTAAATGATAGTAGTAAAGCAATAAAAAAAACTAGATTACGCATTGATTTGTTTTTGAATTTCAGTCAATATATCGGCTGCTACTTTAGTCTTTGATTTTAGAGGATAAACAGTTTGCTTTAGATTTTTGTCGATTAAAGTCACTTTATTAGTATCGCCTCCAAAGCCGGCACCTGCGTCATTTAACGAATTTAAAACAATTAAGTCTAAATTTTTAGATTTTAATTTTTTTATCGCATTGTCTACTTCATTATTAGTTTCTAAAGCAAACCCTACAAGAACTTGATTTGATTTGATGGACCCTAACGAGGCTAGAATATCTTTTGTTTTTTCTAACTCTAGTAATAATGAAGGCTCTGACTTTTTTATTTTAGAACTAGATATATATTTTGGCTTATAGTCTGCTACTGCAGCTGATAATACGGCGACATCAACAAATTTAAAATAAGAATGTACTTGGGTATACATCTCTTGTGCACTGACAACTGCAATAGTTTTTACACGTGAATCATCTGTCTTATAATGAGTTGGACCAGTTATGTAAATAACTTCAGCTCCAAGAAATGCTGCTTTTTGAGCAATCTCAAAACCCATTAATCCGCTTGAATGATTTCCTATAAATCGAACTGGATCAATAGCCTCATAAGTAGGCCCTGCTGTAACTAGAATTTTTTTACCATAAAATGGCAATTGTTTTAAAGTATGTAATTCAATAAGGCTAACAATCGCTTCAGGCTCTGCCATCCTTCCTTCCCCAACTAAACCACTTGCCAATTCTCCAGATGTCACTGGTATCATGATATTACCGAAAGACTCAAGGGTCTGTAAAGATGATTTTGTAGATGGATGCTTATACATATCCAAATCCATTGCTGGTGCAAAATAAACAGGGCATTTAGCTGATAAATAGGTGGCGACTAAAAAATTATCACTCCGACCAGAAGCCATTTTTGAAAGGGTGTTTGCGGTGGCAGGTGCCACTAAAAACAAGTCAGCCCATAAGCCTAATTCTACATGATTATTCCAAACAGCTTCATCAGCTCCATCTTCAGTAAAGGATGAAATAACAGGATTTTTTGAAAGTGTTGAAAGAGTAAGAGGAGTAATGAATTCTTTTGCGGCAGGTGTCATGATAACCTTTACATTAGAACCAGACCTAATAAACAAACGCACAAGGGATGCCGTTTTGTATGCAGCAATACCCGCAGTAATTCCTAATAGAATATTTTTACCGCGTAAAATTGACATTTTTTAGACTTCTTGAGAATCGTCTTCTGTGTTACGATAATAAATCTTCTCATTTAACCACTCTTGGACTGCAAGAGCATGTGGCTTTGGAAGACGCTCGTAGAACTTTGACACTTCGATTTGTTCTTTATTTTCAAAAACTTCTTCTAGGCTATCATTATAGGTAGCAAATTCCTCAAGCTTATCTATCAACTCTTTTCTGATATCAGTATTGATTTGTTCAGCTCTACGAGAAATCACAGAAATAGCTTCATAAATATTTTGCGTTGGCGCATCTAATTTATTACGATCGTAAGTTTCTGTATTGACGGGTGCATTTACTTTTTTTAAGTCCATAATGAATATTAACTTTTAGTAGTTGATGTTTTATTTTTAATTTCTTGTAAATCTTGGTACATTTCTTTTAGTTGTCCCGAATATTTAGTTTCAGGAAATACAAATAATAATGAATTGTAATAATTTAGTGCTTTTTCAACACGTTCAAATTCCTTCCAAGCTACACTGTTGATGGCTAGCTTGTAGGCTGAATCAAATTTGTAAAACAATGCATCTTCTTTAAATGCAGATCCAGGGAATTCAACTAAAAAATTATCAAAAGCCGAAATAGCCGAATTATAATCACGATGAAATGGTCCAGTTACGTTATACTGTAGCGCTATGTTGTATGCCTTTTCCTCTAACTTGTGATCTAACTCTCTGACAAGATCACTTGCGGTACTCATGTAACTGGAGTTAGGATATTTATTAATAAACTCCTGAAGTTTATCTACAGCAATTAATGTTTCGGATTGGTCTTTGGAAGATACTGGAGATAACATATAATAACTTTTAGCACTTAGAAAAGCTATTTCTTCTAATTTCTCACTTTTTGGATAAGCTTCCACAAAACGCTCCATTTGATAGTTAGATGTGAAGTAGTCTTTTGTTTGGTAAAAAGTCATACAATACATATACATCAACTTCTGAGCTTGAGGTTTGCCTCTGTACTTGGGAACAATCTGAACAAAAATACGATTCGCTTTTGTAAAATCTCCTTCATCATAAAGTTCAGTACCAAATTTAAATTTAGCAGCTACATCTTCTCCTTTAAGAACCGCTTGATATTCACTGCAGGCGTTTAATGAGAAGATAACAATTAATATATAAATAAAATTCTTCATAAATAATTTAAGAATGTGGGCAAAATTACGGATTTATAACGGATTTAAAAAACTATTATTTGACCTAAGCTAACCAGTTTAAACTCTGAAAGTCAAGGTTTAATGAAAATTTAACTAAAACTGCGCTATAAATGCAGCGATTTTTGACTGTAAACCAGCCGTAGCCGGTACTAGGGGTAAACGAACTAAATCCGTACAATAACCCATATGTTTAAAAACAGCCTTTATTCCGGCTGGATTGTTTTCTTCAAATATTAAATTAATTAATGGCATCAAACGGGTTTCTAAAGCACGAGATGCGTCTTTGTTTTGTTCTAAGCCAAACTGAATCATTTTAGAAAACTCATTGGGAAATGCTTGACCTATAACAGAAATAACTCCTGCTCCTCCAGCTAAGGTTACATCTAATACTAAATCATCATCTCCAGAAATAACCAAAAAATCAGTTGGTTTGTTTTTTATTAGCTCCATATACTGATCCATATTATTTCCAGCTTCTTTGACAGCGACTATATTCTCAAAATTATTAGCCAGCTTTAGAACAGTTGCAGGATCAACGTTTTTAGCTGTACGTCCAGGAACATTATATAAAATTACTGGCATATCAGTTGACTGAGCTATTTCTTTAAAATGCTGATAAAAACCCTCTTGTGTTGGCTTATTGTAATAAGGAGCTACAGATAGAATAGCAGAAAATTCAGAGAGATCTGTATGTTTTAGCTCGGAAACAACAGATGCTGTATTACTGCCTCCAATTCCTATCACTAGAGGAACTCGGCCATTATTGGCAGCGATAACTGTTTGAGAAATGGCTGTTTTTTCTTCTCGAGTGATAGTGACACTTTCGCCTGTAGTCCCAGAAATTACAAGGTAATTAACTCCATTAGAAATATTATATTTAACAATCGTTGCAAGAGCCTCGTGGTCAATGCTAAGATCTGATTTAAATGGGGTGATTAGGGCAACTCCTGTACCTATTAATTCTTTCATACTATAGCCTGTTAAGCTGAGTTAAATATTTTAATAATTCATTTTTAAAAACGTCTATTTTTGAAGGATCAACGTCAATAATTAAGTCATGTAGCCTAGGATCTTCATTGTTAATTCCAATTTTAAAGTTGGATTTAGAAAGCGCAGTCACTAAATTGAGCTCCTGTTTATTGTGATTGTAATAACTAATTAAAATATCAAATTGTTGGTCCACAAATTCATCAATTTCTGTATTATTAGGCTTCCCTAACCAGTCAAAATTTTCTAAACTAAAAAAAGAATCCCAACTATTGGGTTTATTTTTTTCTTGATCTATGAGTGCTATGAAACGTATTTTATTTTTCATAACTCCAAGATCATTAATTAATTCTTGGAAAAAATCATAGTTATGATAAGAATCGTAATCAAAAATAACTCCAACAGAGCTCACCTTAGCACTTTGAAAATTCTTAGCTCTGGACTTAAGAATCAATGTGATATTTTTTTGAAGTGAAAGCTTTTTGAATCTTTTAAAAAACATGTACCTTTATTGCTATTACAAATGTAACATAAATGATGATTAAATTAGTTCAAATAATAGGGTTTCTTTCCTTGGTTTTATCCTGTGATAATTCAAAAATACTAATAGCTACTGAAACAGAAAACATATCCATAAACAAAGACCTTAAAGCCGTAAAAGGGATTGAAGACATCATCGCTCCTTACAAAGTAAACTTAGACAAAACAATGAATCAAGTCTTAAGTTTTTCTATGGACACCTATTCCAAAAAAGAAGGTGAATATAACACTGCCATTGGAAACTTAATGGCAGATGCTGTTTTTGAACTCACAAATCCGGTATTTAAAAATGTCTCCGGGAAAAACATTGACATAGTTTTACTGAACCATGGGGGAATTAGATCTATTTTACCCAAAGGAAATATCACTACCAAAACAGCCTACAATATAATGCCATTTGAAAACAGTATAGTTGTAACTGCGCTTAAGGGATCCGTTATTTCAGAAATAACTGACTACCTAAAACAAAAAGTTATACCCCACCCAATTTACGGGCTTGAATTAGTTTTAAACGCCGACAACAGCTATAACAAAGTTCTAATCGGAGGCAAAACTGTAGACTCCGAAAAAACATATTATGTGGCCACTAACGATTACCTTTATAAAGGTGGAGATCGAATGGATTTTTTTAAAAAAAGTGATACATTATATAATTTGAATTATAAAATAAGGAACGTATTATTAGATTATTTTTCTAAAAATGACACACTTAACCCAACAATAGATCAACGCTTTATAAAGCTAAAACCTATCTTATGAAACGTAGAGATTTTATTCAAAAGACATCAGCTTCAACAGCCCTAATATCATTGTCAGGAATCGGTCTATCATGCTCTAGGACTAGCGCTACAAAAATTACAATACTGCATACCAATGACGTGCATAGTCATGTAGAAGCATTTGGGGCAAATTCAGGAGAAAACTCTAACAAGGGAGGAATAGCTAAAAGAGCCACCTTAGTGGAATCAGTTAGAAAAGAAAACCCCAATACCTTACTTTTAGATGCTGGAGATATTTTCCAAGGTACTCCCTATTTTAATTTTTACGGAGGTGAACTAGAGTTTAAACTAATGAGTCTATTAAAGTATGATGTAGCTACCATAGGGAATCACGATTTTGATAATGGTATCAACGGACTTTATGCACAACTTCCTCATGCAAAATTTGATTTTATTTCAGCCAACTATGACTTTTCAAATACCGTAATGGACAGTCATGTAAAGCCTTATAAAACTTTTATGAAAGAAGGAATTAAAATCGGAGTTTTTGGCTTGGGGATTGAACTAAGTGGATTGGTCAACAAGGAAGCCTACAAAGAAACTAAGTACCTAAACCCTATCGAAATTGCTCAAGACATGAGTCGTATTTTAAAAAACGACGAGAAATGCGAATTAATTATATGCTTATCCCATTTAGGTTATAATTACGAAAATTCTCCTTCTAAAATATCAGACATAAAACTTGCTAAAGCCACGAAGGATATTGACTTAATTATTGGTGGACATACCCATACATTTTTAGACGAACCAACCGTAGAAACTAATACAATTGGAAAAAAAGTACTCATTAATCAAGTAGGATGTTACGGCTTATATGTTGGAAAAATAGATTTCTATTTTGAATCTAACGAACTAAAAGAAAGTGTTGGGAGTAAACTTACAGTTTAAGTCTAAGATTCTTGAACAAAATTTAAAAATTATAACTTTATAATACCCTTCTCTATTCTTTAGGGAATAATAGTATATTTGACAAAATTATTTTTTATGTCTTTTTTAAGCGAAATAGAACGCCGCAGAACTTTTGGAATTGTCTCACATCCTGATGCTGGTAAAACAACCTTGACTGAAAAACTACTACTCTTTGGAGGGGCTATTCAAGAAGCTGGAGCCGTTAAAAGCAATAAAATTAAAAAAGGAGCTACAAGTGATTTTATGGAGATTGAACGCCAACGTGGAATTTCTGTTGCAACATCAGTCTTAGCTTTTGAATACAATGGTATCAAGATTAATATTTTAGATACACCCGGACATAAAGATTTTGCAGAAGATACGTTCAGAACTCTCACAGCTGTTGACAGTGTCATCGTCGTAATTGACGTTGCAAAAGGAGTTGAAGAGCAAACAGAAAAACTTGTAAAAGTGTGTCGTATGCGAAACATTCCTATCATCGTATTTATTAACAAGATGGATCGTGAAGGAAAAGATGCCTTTGATTTACTAGACGAAATTGAACAAAAACTAAATCTTAAAGTTGTACCATTAAGTTTCCCTATTGGAATGGGATATGACTTTAAGGGAATATATAACATTTGGGAAAAGAATATAAATTTATTCACTGGGGATAGCAAACGAGATATTGAGGAAACTATTAAGATTTCAGAAGTTTCAGATCCTGAACTAAATAATATCATTGGAGATTCTGCAGCAGAGACACTAAGGGAAGAACTAGAACTTGTTGAAGGTATATATCCTGATTTTAATAAAGAAGATTATTTAAATGGAGACTTACAACCGGTCTTTTTTGGTTCTGCATTAAACAATTTCGGAGTGCGTGAATTATTAGACTGTTTCGTCTCTATCGCTCCAAAACCAAGACCAAAATACAGTGAAGAAAGATTAGTAAATCCTGATGAGGACAAGTTTACAGGTTTTGTATTTAAAATACATGCCAACATGGACCCTAATCACAGGGATCGCCTAGCGTTTATCAAGGTTGTTTCTGGTGAATTTAAACGGAACACCCCATATCTCCATGTGCGTCACAATAAGAGATTGAAATTCTCAAGTCCTAATGCATTTTTCGCAGAAAAAAAAGAGATTGTTGACATCTCCTACCCTGGAGATATCGTTGGATTACATGATACTGGTAATTTTAAAATTGGAGATACACTAACTGAGGGAGAAACTTTAAATTATAAAGGAGTTCCTAGTTTTTCACCTGAGCATTTCCGCTATATAAATAATGCAGATCCATTAAAGTCAAAACAGTTGTTTAAAGGGATTGACCAATTAATGGATGAAGGAGTTGCTCAACTTTTTACATTAGATTTAAACGGACGAAAAGTAATTGGTACGGTGGGTGCTCTACAGTATGAAGTAATTCAGTACCGATTAGAGCATGAATATGGAGCCAAATGTAGTTATGAAAACCTAAGTGTTCACAAAGCTTGTTGGATCGAACCAGAAAGCGTGAACCATCCTGAATTTATAGAATTCAAACGTATTAAACAACGTTATTTAGCAACCGACAAACAAGGTCAGCTTGTTTATTTAGCGGACTCCGTATTTTCACTTCAAATGACAGAGCAAAAATACCCTTCTATAAAATTTCATCTAACTTCTGAATATTAGAAATACACATTAAATAAAAAAATCCAATTTATGAATTGGATTTTTTTATTTAATAAGAATTAAGCCTGGCCAGCTGGCCCAAAATTTAATGGAACTGGAGGTTGCTCATAATCTTTAATTTCTCCATGTGCTTTTTCAAACCGTTTAACATTTTCATGTAATGCTTTGGCTAACCTCTTAGCATGCTGTGGCGTCAGTATAATTCGTGACTTCACTTTACTTTTAGGCGTTCCTGGCATGATACTAACAAAGTCAACTACAAATTCTGAGACAGAATGATTGATTATCGCTAGATTAGAATAGGTGCCTTCTGCCACCTTATCGTCTAACTCAATATTAATTTGTCCTTTTTTCGAGGAGTCTTTAGGAGTACTCATTTCGTTTAGTTAAAGTTTAATTCTTGCTTAGCTTCCATTAACTTGTCAAACTCTTCGTTAGAACCAACAATAATGTTTTCATATGCTCTCAGTCCCGTTCCTGCTGGTATTCTATGTCCAACAATAACATTTTCTTTTAAGCCTTCTAGGGTGTCTACTTTTCCATTAACAGCTGCTTCGTTAAGAACTTTCGTTGTTTCTTGGAATGATGCCGCAGAAATAAACGATTTAGTTTGTAGTGATGCTCTTGTTATTCCTTGTAAAATTGGAGTCGCTGTTGCAGGACTTGCGTCTCTAGCTACAACTAATCCCTTGTCTTCTCTTTTTAACAAAGAATTCTCATCTCTTAAAGAACGTGCCGTAATAATTTGACCCGCTTTAAAGTTTGCAGAATCTCCTGCATCTTCAACAACTTTCTTTCCAAAGATTTCATCGTTCTCTTTTATAAAGTCAGAGGTATGAACTAATTGATCTTCTAAGAAAATAGTATCACCAGAGTCTTTGATTCTTACCTTACGCATCATTTGTCTCACAACAACTTCGAAATGTTTATCATTAATTTTTACCCCTTGTAATCGATAAACTTCCTGAACTTCATTAACTAAATATTGCTGAACAGCTGATGGACCTTTGATATTTAGAATATCGTTTGGAGTAATTGAACCATCAGACAATGGCATACCAGCTTTCACAAAATCATTTTCTTGAACTAAGATCTGATTTGAGAGTTTAACAAGGTATTTTCTGATGTCTCCTAATTTAGATTCAATGATAATCTCACGATTACCTCTTTTAATCTTACCAAAAGAAACAACACCATCAATTTCACTCACAACGGCTGGGTTTGAGGGATTACGTGCTTCGAAAAGCTCCGTTACACGAGGAAGACCACCTGTAATATCCCCTGCCTTAGCAGACTTACGTGGTATTTTAACTAAGATTTTTCCTAAGCTAATTTTCTCACCATCATCAACCATAATATGAGCTCCAAGTGGTAAGTTATAAGATCTAATAAGATTCCCTTTAGCATCTTCAACTAAAAGAGTTGGTATCAATTTTTTATTTCTAGATTCAGAAATAACTTTTTCCTGGAATCCTGTTTGCTCATCAATTTCAACTTGATAAGTAACTCCTTGTTCAATATTTTCATAACGAACTTTTCCAGAAAATTCTGAAATGATAACTCCGTTATAAGGATCCCATTGGCAAATCACAGTATCCTTTTTAACTTTTTGACCATTCTTAACAAAAATTGATGACCCATAAGGTATATTGTTTGTACTTAATGTAATACCTGTTTTCTTATCAACTAATTTAATTTCTGAAGTTCTTGAAATTACAATATCAATTTCATTGCCATCGTTATCTTTACCTTTAACAGTTTTAAGGTCTTCTATTTCTGCAATACCATCGAATTTAATAATTAATTTATTTTCCTCAGAAATATTACCTGCAATACCTCCAACATGGAATGTACGCAACGTTAATTGTGTTCCTGGTTCACCAATAGATTGTGCTGCCACAACTCCTACTGCTTCTCCTCGTTGTACCATTTTACCAGTAGCTAAATTACGTCCGTAACACTTAGCACAGATTCCTGTTTTTGCTTCACAAGTTAAAGGAGAACGAACATCTACAGATTCTAAAGGAGACATTTGAATTTTCTTCGCTTCTACTTCAGAAATATGATCACCAGAAGCCACTAAAAGTTCTTCTGTTAAAGGATTAAATACGTCATTTAATGACGTACGACCAACAATTCTTTCTTCCAATGTTTCTACTACTTCTTCATTTTTCTTTAATGCTTTAACTGCAATTCCTCTAAGAGTACCACAATCATCAGAATTAACTATAACATCTTGAGAAACATCAACTAAACGCCGTGTGAGGTATCCGGCATCTGCTGTTTTTAATGCCGTATCGGCAAGACCTTTACGAGCCCCGTGAGTTGATATAAAGTATTCAAGAATTGATAATCCTTCCTTAAAGTTAGAAAGAATTGGATTCTCAATAATTTCACCACCACCTGCATTAGATTTTTTAGGCTTAGCCATCAAACCACGCATACCTGTTAATTGGCGAATTTGTTCCTTAGAACCCCTTGCACCGGAGTCAAGCATCATATATACAGAGTTGAAACCTTGTTGGTCTTCTCTAATACGTTTCATAGAAAGCTCCGTTAATTCAGCATTAGTGGACGTCCAAATATCAATTACTTGGTTGTATCGTTCATTATTAGTAATCAGACCCATGTTATAGTTAGCCATAATACCATCTACTTGCTTGTTAGCAGCAGCAATCATAGTATGCTTTTCTGGTGGGATAATAATATCTCCAAGGCTAAATGATAATCCGCCTTTAAAAGCAAAGTTGTATCCTAAAGATTTAATTTCATCTAGGAAAGCAGCTGTTTCAGGAACAGATGTTACTTTCAAAATATCATGAATAATATCTCTTAATGATTTCTTGGTTAAGACTTCATTAATATAGCCAGCTGCAGCAGGTACTTTTTCGTTAAAAAGTACACGACCAGTAGTGGTTTCAATAATTTGAGATATTAATTCTCCTTCTGGGTTGAAATCAACTGTTCTGACACGGATTTGTGCATTTAAATCTACACGTTTTTCATTGTAAGCAATTGTAACTTCTTCTGGTGAGTAGAACGTTAAGCCTTCACCTGTTATTTTCGCTTCAGAAGTCGATTTACGCAACTTAGTCATGTAATAAAGACCCAACACCATATCCTGAGAAGGAACAGTAACTGGAGATCCATTAGCTGGATTCAAAATATTATGAGAAGCCAACATTAAAAGTTGTGCTTCTAATATTGCTTCTGGGCCTAGCGGTAAGTGCACAGCCATTTGATCCCCATCAAAATCAGCGTTAAAGGCCGTACATACTAATGGATGTAACTGGATTGCTTTACCTTCAATCAATTTGGGCTGAAAAGCTTGAATTCCCAAGCGGTGTAATGTAGGTGCACGATTTAGTAGTACTGGATGTCCTTTTAAAACATTTTCCAGAATATCCCAAACCACAGGCTCTCTTTTGTCTATAATTTTCTTTGCAGATTTAACTGTTTTAACAATTC
>CAJXDP010000035.1 GCA_913052445.1 uncultured Formosa sp. | reverse complement strand
GGCTCGAACTAAGGACCCTCTGATTAACAGTCAGATGCTCTAACCAACTGAGCTAAGGAGGAGTGTTTTTCGCTATTGCGAGCGCAAATATATAGTATTTTTTATTCTATACAAATACAATTTATAAATTATTTAGCTAAATAGCAATTTGTAAATATCATTTCCGTTGGCAAACAACACTAAGGAAATTAAAAGAAAGAATCCAGCCGTTTGAGCATACTCCATAAACTTATCGCTTGGCTTACGTCCCGATATAATTTCGTAGAGCAAAAACATTACGTGTCCACCATCAAGCGCAGGAATAGGTAATAAATTTAACACTCCTAACATAATTGATAGAAAAGCGGTTATTGTCCAAAACCCTTCCCAGTTCCATGTGCCAGGAAAGATATTTCCAATTGCTACAAACCCGCCTAATCCTTTATAAGCACCGGTCTCAGGGCTGAATATAGCCTTGAATTGATTTAAATAACTATCAACTTCTGAAGTAAATCGTCTAGAGCCAACAGAAATACTTTCTGCTAGGCCGTATGTTTTAGTTACTAGTTCTATATAATTATAATCGATTAAGTCTTTTGTGCTGTACCCTAAAACAATTCCTAATTTACCGTCTTGGTCTACATTTAATGTTTTTGAACTTAGCATACCTTCTCTTAAAATACTAACTGCTATAGTTTGGTTACTATTAAGCTTCAACATTTCTGTTACTTGATCAGTGTAAGGAGTTTCTATGCCATTAATAGAATTGATAACATCCCCTTTTAATAAATTAAAGTTTTTGTTAAGAGATGTATCAGAGACTTCTTGAATAATAAATGGAGACCTAAACTCAAAGAGAGTTCTATCTTTACTTGTGCTTAGCTTTCCTAAAAAATCTACTGGTAGTTCAATATCAATAATTTGACCATCTCGATCAACTTCATATGTTTTTCCTGTAATTATAGATTTTTTTAGTTCTGTATAAGTATATTTTTCAGCTAACTCATTATTGATAGATATAATTTTATCACCAGTTTTAAATCCTGCATCAGTTAAAATTGGGTTAGTAATTAAATAACCTCCCTTAACGCTTTCTGTGGGTATAAAGGTGTCTCCATTAGAATAGGCTAATCCTATATAAATTATCAATGCTAAAATAAAATTAACGGTTACTCCACCTAGCATAATAATAAGTCGTTGCCAAGAAGGTTTAGAACGAAATTCCCATGGTTGTGGTTCTTGAGACATTTGCTCCGTATCCATACTTTCATCAATCATTCCAGAAATCTTAACATAACCTCCTAAAGGCAACCAACCAATTCCGTACACGGTATCACCAATTTTCTTTTTAAATAAGGAGTATTTAAGATCGAAAAAAAGATAAAACTTTTCTACGCGTGTTTTAAATAATTTAGCAGGGATAAAATGACCTAATTCATGCAGGACAATTAATAAAGAAAGGCTCAATAAAAATTGTGATATTTTGATAACAAATTCCATGTAATGTCGTATAAGTTTAAGTTCGCTAATGTAAAGTTTTCATACTAAAAACAAAAACTTTATTAAGGGTCTAAATTTTTAGGATTTTATTGTTAAATTTTTAGGTTCAGTATTGTATTTTTACGTTGACAATTTGAGTTAACATGAGGCCTTTTTTAAAAAAATATAAACTATTCATATCAACGCTATTAGTGTTGTCCTGCATTATTATTATGCTATTCTACAACATACTTAGCCCTGTAAAAACACTACCAATCTATCAACCTGCAGAAGTTAATTATGAATTGGTAGACAGCACTATTCAATATCAAAAAAAATACCACCGAATTGCCGACTTTAGTTTGCTAAATCAAAACGGAGATACTATTACTCAAGAATTTTATAAGGATAAAATCTATGTTGCCGACTTTTTCTTTACAAGTTGTCAGACTATCTGTCCCATCATGACCGATCACATGCATGACATTCAAAAACAAACTATCACTGATCCAGATATTTTATTGCTGTCACACTCTGTAACCCCTGAAATTGATAGTGTAGCACAATTAAAGCAGTATGCCAAAAAAAATTTAGTAAACTCTTCCAAATGGAACTTAGTTACGGGTGACAAAAAACAAATTTATAAATTGGCTCGTAAATCTTACCTGGCAGTCAAAGACGCTGGTAACGGCGACCCATTTGATATGATTCATACCGAAAATTTTATGCTTATAGATAAAAAACAACAAATTCGTGGATTTTATGATGGCACAGACTCTAAAGAAATTGAACGACTCCTAGAAGACATAAAAGTTCTGAAAGCATCGTATAAAAACTAATCTTTTTATTACTTTCGCTTCTTTAAAATGAATCTAAATAAGTATGCGTTTTACAATTGCAGATCTTAAAAAAGGAGAAAAAGGCATTATAATCGATAGCTCTTCTGAAGATATTCCTCTAAAATTATTAGAAATGGGGTGCCTTCCAGGCAATGAAGTTCATTTACTTCAGTTGGCCCCGTTTTCAGATCCTATGTATCTAAATGTGAACGACAGCTTTTTAGCAATTAGAAAGGAAACCGCCGCCTTGATAATAATCGAAAAAATAAATGGGTAAACAGCTAAATGTTGCGCTTATTGGAAATCCAAATACAGGAAAAACTTCTGTGTTTAATGCCTTGACGGGTCTCAATCAAAAAGTAGGAAACTATCCTGGAGTCACAGTTGACAAAAAACAAGGAGTTTGTAAATTATCTCGAGGAGTGAAAGCAAATATATTAGATCTCCCAGGAACTTACAGCCTTAACGCATCCTCTTTGGACGAAAACGTAGTGATCGAATTACTGCTTAACAAAAATGACAAGGACTACCCTGATGTCGCTTTGATTATAAGTGACGTTGAAACCTTAAAACGAAACCTCCTTCTATTTACACAAATTAAAGATCTTAAAATCCCAACCATCCTAGTAATTAATATGAGTGACTTAATGCGCCGCAAAGGCATTGCATTAGATATTGAATTACTAGAAGAAAAGCTACACACAAAAATAGCTCTAGTAAGTACTAGAAAAAATAATGGAATGGAGGGTTTGAAACAACTTATTGAAAACTATAAAACGATTTCTATTGAGCCTTGCTTAGATACCACTATTATTGATGAAGACTATTTTAAAAGCCTCCAAAAAGCATTTCCAAATCAAGATATTTACAAATTATGGTTGGTGATTACACAAGATGCAAATTTTGGAAAAATTTCAAGGCAAGAGCTAGACATTTCAAGATTTAAAACAAAATCAAATCAGGAACTAAAACACTTGCAGCAAAAGGAAGCCATAAAGCGCTATCAATTTATTAATGGTGTTTTAAATAAAGCGCAGACAATTGATCGCTCAAAAGCAACAGGTTTAAGAAGTAAGTTAGACCGCTTGCTAATTCATAAAGTATGGGGCTATGTTATTTTTTTCCTAATATTATTAGGTATTTTTCAAGCAGTTTATGATTGGGCTACGTTGCCTATGGATATAATTGACAGTAGCTTTGCTAGCTTAGCAGAATGGGTTAAGGTATCATTTCCTGGTGGCGGAAAAGTAACGGATTTAATCGCCGAAGGGATTATCTCTGGCATTGGAGGGGTCGTTATTTTTATTCCTCAAATAGCATTTTTATTTCTATTCATTTCTATTTTGGAAGAAAGTGGGTATATGAGTCGTGTAGTATTTTTAATGGATCGTGTTATGCGCCGATTTGGATTAAGTGGTAAAAGCGTTGTGCCGCTAATCTCTGGAACTGCTTGTGCTATTCCTGCAGTTATGGCTACCCGTAATATAGAAAACTGGAAAGAACGCTTAATAACTATTTTAGTAGTTCCATTCACTACTTGTGCTGCCAGACTTCCTGTGTACCTAATTATTATCGCTTTGGTCATTCCCGACAACTCCGTTATGGGGCTAAGCTACCAAGCACTAACATTAATGGGGTTATATCTTATAGGCTTTGGTATGGCTATATTTTCAGCATATATCCTAGACCGAATTTTAAAAACAAAGCATAAAACATTTTTTGTAGTAGAAATGCCTAATTATAAACTTCCTTTAATTAAGAATGTACTTATTACAGTAATTGAAAAAACAAAAACATTTGTGCTCGAGGCTGGAAAAATAATTTTAGCCATCTCCATTGTTTTGTGGGTAATGGCCTCTTATGGGCCTGGAGATAAATTTAATAATGCCGAATCATACGTCAATAAAAATTCAACATTTCAATCAAATTATGAATTAAATGATCAAATAGCTGCTTTTAAATTAGAACACTCTTATATAGGGATTGTTGGAAAGACTATTGAGCCGCTCATAAGACCTTTAGGGTATGACTGGAAGGTTGGTATAGGGTTAGTTGCATCTTTTGCTGCTAGAGAGGTTTTTGTGGGTACATTAGCTACTATTTACAGTGTAGGAAGTGCTAGTGAAGATGAAGAAACAATTAAAACTAGGATGGAAAACGAAACTTACGAAGATGGAACAAAAGTATTCACACTTGCATCTGGAATATCCTTACTTTTGTTCTATGCTTTTGCAATGCAATGCATGAGTACCCTCGCAATTGTACGGCGAGAAACTAAAAGCTGGAAATGGCCAATCCTTCAGCTCACAGGGATGACGGCTATTGCCTATATTTGTGCTTTAATTGCCTTTCAAACTTTAAAATAATTATTGATGAATTCATTTATTCAAAATATAATAATCTCAATTGTAGTTTTATTAGCCCTTATATATTTGTTTAGGAAACAGCTATGGAGATCTGTTAAAGATAAAAAGAATTGTGGAAACGGCGGTTGTGGATGTTAACCTAAGGCAACGTCTAAAATCATCATTACAATAAATCCACCAATAAAACCAAGAGTTGCTACATCAGTATACTTGTCGCGCTGCGTTTCTGGAATTACCTCTTCCACTACCACGAAGATCATAGCCCCTGCTGCAAAGGCCAATGCATAAGGCAGTATTGGAGTGAAAAAAGTGACTGCGACTGCCCCTATAACCGCTGCAATTGGCTCTACAATTGCGGAAAGCTGTCCATACCAAAAGCTTTTAAATTTAGTGACACCTTGACGCCTAAGAGGCATGGAAACCGCTAGCCCTTCTGGAAAGTTTTGAATTCCAATTCCGATGGCAAGTGCGACCGCACCGCCAATAGTTGCCTCTGGAATACCCGCTGCTACCCCACCAAAAAGAACTCCCACAGCTAGGCCTTCCGGAATATTATGAAGCGTGATGGCCAACACAAGTAGAGTAGTTCGGTGCCAAGGAGATTTGACGCCTTCCTTTTCACTTTCTTTAAAGTTAATGTGTAAGTGAGGAAGTACTTTGTCAAGTCCAAATAAAAACAGGGCGCCCATTGCAAAACCAATTGCTGCTGGCAAAACCTTAACAAAACCCTCTCCAGCACTCATCTCAATAGAAGGGGCTAATAAGCTCCAAAAACTAGCAGCAACCATGACTCCTCCAGTGAACCCAAGCATCCCATCCAAAAGCCCACGATTCATCCCTTTAAAGAAAAAAACAAGTGAAGCTCCTAAAGCGGTAACAACCCATGTAAAAAGAGATGCATATAGTGCCGCTAAAATAGGGTCAACGCTGCTTAGATAAGAAATAATTTGATCCATCAAATTTTTAAATTTTTGCCAAGTTAATAAATCTAGGCTGCAAAACTAGTAAAAATAGTTCACTACTGCAAAACAAATGAGAAACCTATTTTTGCAATTGTTCATAGGCTTCTTGAACCTTTCTGAATTTTTCCTCCGCGCCATGTTGATGTTCTTTTCCCAAATGAAGTACTTTATCAGGGTGATACTTTTTGGCCATTTTTCTATATGCCGCTTTAATTTCAGCTTTAGAAGCGGATGGATCAATCTCTAAAATCTTATAGGCCATGTCTGAACTTTTATAAAACATGGCTTTGATGCTTTCAAAATCTCTGATACTTACCCCTATATATGAAGCGATTGAGGCTATGGCCTTCACCTCGGAATCATCTACGTGATTGTCGGACTTAGCTATCCCAAATAGAAAATGAATAAGTTGAAGTCTTGAAGCATGATCCATCATTTGACGTATTTGCAAACACACTTGTCGTGTAGAAATATTCGTTTGTTTTGAAATTTCTTTAAATAACTTAAATGCCTGATTAGCTCGCTCTTTACCATACATTTGAATAAAGTGAGCTCGTACAAAATCCAGTTCACGCTGATCTTGCTTCCCATCTGCTTTTATGACTATAGAAGCTAAAACTAATAGACTTACTTCAAAATCTCCTGAACGTGTGCTGGCTTGGTTTTGAGATCGAAGCGTACCACCTTTATTAGAAGAGTCTAAGAAGCTTCCTACTGCCATTCCAATAATCGCTCCTATTGGCCCTCCAAAAGACCATCCTATTGATGCCCCTATCCATTTCGAAAATCCCATCTTAAATTACAATTAAATTAAAAACCAAACCTACAAAAAAAAAGAATAGTCACAATTAATATCCTTTGAGTTTTCTTAAAAAATTTATAGTCAATTTAACATTTTCAACTAATAAAAAAAGAATATAATTGACAGACAATTGTGTATCTTTGTTTTTCAATTAAAACAAATATTCATGTATCCAGCAGAACTAGTTAAACCAATGCGCGAACATTTGACGCAAGTAGGGTTTGAAGAATTACATAATGCCGAATCAGTAAATACTGCTTTAGCAAAACCAGGAACAACGCTAGTAGTTGTTAATTCAGTTTGTGGTTGTGCCGCTGCCAATGCGCGACCTGGTGCTATAATGAGTTTAGATAATGAAAAACTCCCAGCTCAAACTGTTACAGTATTTGCAGGAGTTGACAAAGAGGCAGTCCAAAAGACTAGGGAACACATGGTTCCTTTTCCTCCAAGCTCTCCTTGTATGGCCCTGTTTAAAGATGGAGAGTTGGTTCACGTCTTAGAGCGTCATCATATTGAGGGACGCCCTGCAGAATTGATCGCAGAAAATCTAAAGAATGCCTATAACGAGTTTTGTTAATGCCTGTCTTAAACTAGAAAAATCCCGTTACATATGTCTGGGTTTTTTTGCTATTCACTAACCTATAATTTCTACTAAATCTTCTATTTTAGTGAGTAGCTGAACTTTAATAGCCGTTGATTTTAGACCTATTTTATTGTGCTTTGAAACAAATATAATTTCAAAACCTAGTTTTTCAGCTTCCAAAATCCGCTGATCAACTCGCTGAACGGGTCGAATTTCTCCAGACAGACCAACCTCCCCTGCAAAACAGTAGTTTTTAGCTAGGGCCTCATCGTCGTTTGAAGATAAAATAGCAGCTACTACTGCTAAATCAATCGCTGGGTCATCAACATTAATACCCCCTGTAATGTTTAAAAAAACATCTTTTGCGCCAAGCCTAAAGCCTGCTCTTTTTTCCAATACGGCTAAAAGCATGTTTAAACGTTTGGCGTTAAATCCAGTTGCACTACGCTGTGGCGTACCATAAACAGCGGTGCTTACCAAAGCCTGAACCTCTATAAGTAATGGTCGAACTCCTTCTAGAGTGACGGCGATAGCATTTCCTGACAAAGCTTCATCTTTTTTTGAGATTAAAATATCTGATGGGTTCGTAACCTCTCTTAAACCAGTCCCTAACATTTCATAAATACCCAATTCGTGAGTTGATCCAAAACGATTTTTGTGAGCTCTTAATATTCTAAAGACATGGTTTCGATCTCCTTCAAACTGGAGAACAGTATCTACCATGTGCTCTAGTATTTTTGGTCCAGCAATTGAACCATCTTTTGTGATATGCCCTATTAAAATTACTGGAGTAGCTGTTTCTTTTGCATACTTAATAAGCTCACTTGTACACTCTTTAATTTGAGATACACTTCCCGCAGAAGATTCAAGGTAATCACTTTGTAAGGTTTGAATTGAATCTATCACAACCACGTCGGGCTGAAGCGCTTCAATTTGTTTAAATATGTTCTGGGTTTTGGTTTCTGTTAGTATGTAACAGGAATCATTCAAAGGCTGGATACGCTCTGCGCGGAGTTTAATTTGTTTTTGACTTTCTTCCCCAGAAACATATAAAGTTTTATAAGGGAGTTTCAAAGAAACTTGAAGCATTAACGTACTTTTCCCAATCCCTGGCTCTCCTCCTAAAAGGATTAAGGATCCCGGAACTATACCACCACCAAGTACTCTGTTGAGCTCGCGATCAGTAGTGTCCATACGGATTGTTTTAGAAGTATCAATTTCAGATATTTTTAATGGTTTAGACAATCGATTAGTAGTGTTTTCTGCTCCTAACTTCCAATCTTTCTTGTCTGGCTTCTGCACCAATTCTTCGGAAATTGTGTTCCATGCCTTACAAGACGAACATTGTCCTTGCCATTTTGAAAATTGAGCCCCACAGCTCTGACAAAAAAAAGTTGTTTTAATCTTTGCCATTAGTATCCGAATTCTTTTTGAATTTCATCTGCTCGATCTAGCATATCTTCTTTAGAATATCCCTGAATGCTACCCAATGTATAAGAAGCTCGGTAAGCATTCATTGCTTTCTTAGGCTTTCCTGTCTCTTCATAATAGCGAGCTAAATAAAAAAAGCCCAGAACAGTGTCAGGGTGTTGTTTTCTGGCAATCTTGCCTAACTCTTTATAATTCTCATACTGTTGCGACTTTTCAATTGCTGCTGCAATCGCCCTAAAGTCGTTAATAAGTATTTGTTTATCAACACCAAAAAGCTCCTTAATTGTCTCATATTTTTCGATTAAATAATCTACCGGGGAAGTCTTTAGGGTTATAATTTGAGTTTCATATTCGACCCTAGTAATAGGATGAAATACCGAAAATATACTCTCAATTGCTTTTGGAATAGAATGTGGGACTAGCGAATAATGTGTTGATCCTTCAAAATCATTAAACTCATAAAATAAGTTTTGGTTTTCTAAAGTCGAAAGCTTAGAGTTAAGTTCAATAGCCTGTTTTCTGTTTCGCTTAATATCTAATGAGGCGGTGGATAAGTAATAAAACAGCTTGTTATCTTTTTGTTCAATACTAAGCTTTCTTGTAAGATTATCCTGCATGAATGGGGCTAACTTTGGACTCAAAGCTACGAAGGCATTAAAACTTGGGCGTTTTTTAAAGAAAAAATAGTTTATATAGTTGGCGGTTTCTCCATGGCCAATAGCTATTCTAAAATCTAAACTGCGATAGCTTTCTGTCAAAAAAGGAATAAGTTCGGACTCTATGAAATCATAAAATTGAGCTCCTTTTTTGTGTGGCAAGTGATCCTCGACTGAAAGTGTACAGTCATCCAATCTTGAGCTAGCCTGGTTAACCCCTACCACAATAGCATCCGGCATGTCATCCCAGTAAGAATTATAATCAACAGTCCCCGCTACTACATCAAAAAGATAATCTCCGTCAAAAACAATGATTAAGGGATAGGACTGATCTAAATCAGTTTCATAATCCCGTGGAAGCTGAATTTTTAATTGGCGTGTGGTTCCTAATACTTCTGACTCTATCGATTCATAAAGAGTCTGAGAAAAAGAAAGTTGAAAGCTTAAAAGCAGTGAAATCACAAAAAACTTCATATTACATGTATATGTTTTGGTGTTGCCAAGTTAATAAAATAAGAGAGAAAAAAATATACTATTTGGAAGTTTGTTTTGGATATTGTCTATTGTAGAATGGTAAGTAGAGAAGTGAAACTCCTCCAAATAATATAACCATCAGAGTTTGTGAGGTCCACATAATCCACCCAAATGCAATACTTGGGTCTTCAGGAATATTAAAAATCGAAAATGCAGCATAAATTGCCAAAGGATAGGATCCTATTCCACCATTTGTAGCTGCGATACTAAAGCTGGCCAAAATAAAGCCTATTAAAATAGCGGCAAAAGGAATATTACTTATCTCAGGTAATGAAAATGAAGTGACATAAAACATAAGGATATACATTCCCCAAATAAATAGGGTGTGGAAAATGAAAGCCCACTTTTTTTTCATTTTAAAAATACTAAGGATTCCCTCTACAAAACCTGTCGCAAAGGACTTGATTTTTAAAGCCATTTTTGACTGCCCTTTTCGGATAATTAAAATCATCCCAAAGATTAATATTAAGGCTGTAATGGTTCCTATTAATATTTTTAAAGGAGAAATGCTTTCTGAGAGTTTTGTATATATAAAATCATATTGTAAAAACAGGGTTACTGTAATAACTCCTAGCATCACAACCATATCGGCAATACGTTCTGAGACAATTGTGCCAAAACTTTTTTCAAATGGCACTCCTTCGTAATTTGTAAGTATTGAGGCTCTTGCTATTTCTCCTGCCCTAGGGATGGTATAATTGATTAAATAAGTTGCAAAAACTGCCATTATACTATTGCCAAGCTTTATGTTATAGCCCATGGGCTCTAACTGAAATCGCCAACGATAGGCGCGGGACAAATGGCTTAGTAGACCCAAGAATGTGCCTAACAAAACCCAAGAATAGTCGGCTTCCCCAAAAGATCTCACTAAACGATCAAAAGGAATGATGGAAAATGAATACCAAACAGCGGAAACACTCAACAATAGTGGTACGCTAATTTTAAGTGTTTTTTTTAGTTTTGAGTTCAAAATTTAATTTAGTAAATTATTGACTTCATTAGGAAATACTAAAGATGGTTTAAACAATTTGGCTTCTTCTAACTCCATAAAAGCATATGTTATAAGTATTAAAACATCTCCAACAGACACTTTATGAGCTGCAGCTCCGTTTAAAGTAATTTCACCTGAATTTCTAGGTCCTGGGATAACATATGTGTCTAGACGCTCACCATTATTATTGTTAACCACTTGAATTTTTTCTCCTTGGATAATATTGGCAGCTTCCATTAAATCCTCGTCAATCGTGATACTTCCTATATAATTTAGGTCAGCTCCAGTAACTTTTACACGATGAATTTTGGACTTTACGACTTGTATTTGCATGTTGGTAAATATAATTAATTTAAATCTATGTTGTCAATTAATCTAACATCTCTTACGAATACTGCAATAAAAGCACGGTAAGTTTTTTTGATGCTCTTTTTTTTAATAGCAGTTAAGGATTCAACTTCTGAAATCTGAAAATAATCTAATTCAAATAAAGGTTGATTGCTAAACTGATTCTCCACCCATTCGTAAATGGTTTGTATGCTATGATTTTTGAACTTCGTTTGAACAGTTTGTAGCGTTTTATAAATTAATGCTGACTTATCAAATTCATTAGTTTTCAGGCGGCTATTTCTAGAGCTCATTGCAAGACCATTAAACTCTCGTTCAATTGAACAACCAATTATGATAACAGGTAGTTGGGTTAATTCTACCATTTTTCTAATTATTTGTAATTGTTGAAAGTCTTTTTCTCCAAAATAGGCTCTATTTGGAAGAATAATCTCAAACAAGCGTTTTACCACAGTTCCTACCCCATTGAAATGACCAGGCCGTGATCTACCTTCCATTTCTAACTCAAGTCCTTTAAAATCAAATTTGTCTGCTGATATTTGGTTGCCATATATCTCCTCTGTGGTTGGCGCGTAAACAATAATGGACTCTTTTGAAAGCGTCTCCAGTAATTCGACATCTTTGGTTAGATTTTGAGGGTATTTATTTAAATCATTAGAATTATTGAACTGAGTTGGGTTTACAAAAATACTAACCACAACGAGGTTATTAGCAGCCAACGCCTGTCTAACTAAAGACAGGTGTCCTTTGTGAAGAGCACCCATGGTTGGCACAAAGCCAAGTGAGAACCCAGTTTTTTTTTGGTCATTAATGTGGGCAATTAAGCCGGTATTTGTTGTATAAACTAGCATTTTGTAAATAATAAACAGTTTGCAAACTTAAGGTATTACAATTAATCTGCATAAAATTTTGTATTTTTGCACGAGTTTTATTACAAGCCCTTAAATCCATAATTTATATGAAAGATAAGAGAGTATTATACGTGTCCTCAGAAGTGGTACCATATTTGCCTGAAACAGAGATTTCTTCTATGTCGTTTGAGGCGCCTAAAATGATAAACAAACAAGGGGGGCAAATACGAATATTCATGCCTCGTTATGGCAATATCAATGAAAGACGTCATCAACTTCATGAGGTCATTCGACTTTCTGGGATAAACTTAGTTATTAATGATTTAGACATGCCTTTAGTAATTAAAGTAGCCTCTATCCCAAAAGAGAGAATTCAAGTCTATTTTATTGACAATGAAGAGTATTTTAAACGAAAAGCTACCCTAAAAGATGAAGACGGGAAGTTATTTGATGACAACGATGAACGCGCTATATTCTTTGCCAAAGGAGTAGTTGAAACTGTCAAAAAATTAAACTGGGCTCCAGATGTAATCCATGTTCATGGCTGGCTAGCATCATTACTGCCTTTATATTTGAAGCAATATTACAAGGATGAACCTTTATTCAAAGAAAGTAAAATCGTTACCTCTATTTACAGTCAAAGTTTTGACGAAAACTTAAATAGTGGACTAATTGATAAAATTAAGTTCGATGAAATTGAAGAAACTTGTATTGAAGGTTTAAAGCAACCTAACTATTCTAATTTAATGAAAGTAGCTGTTGACTTTTCTGATGGATTGATAAAAGGATCTGAAGACCTTCCTAAAGAGTTAGAAGACTACCTTGCCAATTGTAAAAAGCCTGTGTTGGACTATCAGTACCCTGAGGCATTTGCAGAAGCATACACTGATTTCTACACTACAAAAATATTAAAATAAGCCCCGCTCACATTGAAATGAAACATATTAATTCTATTTTACTAAAACCTACTTGTATATTATTTGTTCTGATTATGAATCAGTCCTGTGATAACGAGTTCTCAGAAATCGGGACCGGAATTGTTGGGGTTCCAGATTTTGAAATTCAAAATAAAAATTACCCAATAAAAACTTACAATAAAAAAATAATGCCTTTTGAGTCTAATAGATTGGAAAAAGACTTACTAGGCTATTACCATGACCCTGTTTTTGGAGGGTCTAGCGTTAGTTTTGTGGGGCAAATGGCTCCTAGCGATTATTCTCCGAGCTTTGGGGAAAATACTGTTTTAGACTCTGTGGTTTTGACAATTCCATATTCAAGTAATTCTACTACATCAGATGAAGTAACATCTTATGAGTTAGACTCACTATATGGCTCAAACCCAATTAAATTGTCCATTTATAAAAATGATTTTTTACTCAGAAACTTTGATCCAAATGCGGGGATAAATGACACCCAAAAGTATTACTCAAACGGTTCACTTGATTCAGGGCAATTAATTGAGCCTTCTATTCTTGAGTCGCAGCTTCTTTATTACAATAGCAGTTACTTCCCAAGTTCGGAAAGTATTGAATTAAAAACATATAATGAAGAGACTGAAGATTTTGAGGTAACAAGCACTTTAAGCCCAAGTCTAAGATTGCATCTACACAACAATCCCAACAACCTGTCTCCACCTGAGGGGTTTTGGGAAGAATTGATTTTTGCAAGAGAAGATGATGATGTTATTGGATCTCAAAATAGTTTTTACAATTACTTCAGAGGCTTGTACTTTAAAGCTGAAGCTATCACAGAAACAGAAGGACATATAATGCAGCTCGATCTTTTGTCGTCTGAAGCAAATCTTGTCATTTACTATACTTACGACCAGACTTTGACTGTTGATGGAGTAGAGGAAACCAGTTCGGTACAGAGCAATTATGGACTCAATTTTTCAGGAAATAGAGTGAACATTTTTGACAATAACTTTGACCCTTCTATTTTACAAACCATAAATGACACTTCAACAGATTTAGAGGGCGATGATTATCTGTATCTCAAGGGCGGTGAGGGGTCTATGGCGGTAATAGAATTATTTGCTGAAGATGACCTTGGTAACTCTGAAGAGGACTATTTAAACGAATTTAGAGAAATTGACGGAGGACAAACCACCGCTAAACGATTAATTAACGAAGCCTTCTTGGAGTTTTACGTAGAAGAATCGCTATCTAGTTCTGATATTCCAAATAGAATTTACATATACGATTTAGACAATAATATTCCTGTTGCTGATTACTTTTTCGACCAAACAGTTAATCAAACTTCCGCAGATTCAAAATACAATCACCTAGTTCCCTTATCGACAGAAACAGATAGCGAGGGCGTTGAACACAAGAAGTATAAAGTTAGACTCACTGGCCACATAAATAATATAGTCTTAGAAGACTCTACAAATGTTAAGCTTGGGCTTGTTGTCTCGTCAAATGTGGGCTCAGTTAGTTCAAGAAAGTTGCAGGACGTAAATGAAATTAAGGGGATCCCCTCCGGTACTGTATTATCTCCTAAAAGTGTAATTATCCATGGAAATAACTCCCAAAACTCTATTAAGAGTCCAAAACTAAATATTTATTATACCGAATCTAATAACTAATTTTTATGTGTGGAATTGTAGGATACATAGGCTCAAGAGATGCCTATCCAGTTATAATAAAAGGACTTCAACGACTTGAATACAGAGGTTACGACAGTGCGGGAATTGCGCTGTATGATGGCTCAAAAATAACGCTTTCAAAAACTAAAGGAAAGGTTGCGGATTTAGAAAGTAAATTTTCTAAACAAGAAAAAATTAATGCAAACGTGGGTATTGGCCACACACGTTGGGCTACACACGGAATCCCTAACGACACCAATTCACATCCTCACTTTTCAAATTCTGGTGATCTTGTAATAATACACAATGGAATTATTGAAAATTATGAATCTCTAAAAAAAGAACTTATTAAACGTGGTTATCATTTTTCATCAGATACAGATACTGAGGTGTTGATAAACCTAATTGAAGACATTCAAAAAAACAATGACTTTAAGCTTGGAAAGGCAGTACAGGTGGCATTAAACGAAGTTATAGGAGCTTATGCCATAGCTGTATTTGATCTTAAAAAACCTAATGAAATTATAGCCGCTAGACTAGGAAGCCCTTTAGCAATAGGTGTTGGAGAAAACGAGTTTTTTATTGCCAGTGATGCGTCTCCCTTTTTAGAGTACACCAATAATGCCGTGTATTTGGAAGATGAAGAAATGGCAATTATCACTCTACATAAACCTTTGATCATACGAAAAATAAAAGATGATAGTCTTGTAAGTCCATACGTACAAGAATTAAAAATAAATCTTGAGCAAATTGAAAAGGGTGGATATGACCATTTTATGCTTAAAGAGATTTTTGAACAGCCACATGCTATTAAAGATACTTACAGGGGTAGGCTATTAACAAATGAAGGTGTCGTCAAAATGGCCGGGATTGAAGATAACATGGAGAAGTTTTTAAATGCTGAACGGATTATTATTGTTGCCTGTGGAACCTCTTGGCATGCAGGGCTAGTTGCGGAGTATATAATTGAAGAATTGGTGCGAGTGCCTGTTGAAGTCGAATATGCTTCAGAATTTAGGTACCGAAACCCTGTAATTAAACCTTCGGATGTGGTCATCGCTATTTCTCAATCAGGAGAAACGGCAGATACTCTTGCCGCAATCAAACTTGCAAAGGAAAAAGGAGCTTTTATTTTTGGAGTTTGTAATGTTGTAGGTTCTTCTATTTCTAGAGAAACAGACGCAGGTGCTTATACGCATGCAGGGCCAGAAATTGGAGTGGCCTCAACTAAAGCCTTTACGACTCAAATCACTGTTCTAACTTTAATTGCGCTACGCTTAGCAAAAGAAAAAGGAACCCTTTCCAATTCAGAATTTAGAAGACATCTTGTAGAATTAGAAATGATTCCTAAAAAAGTAGAAGAAGTTTTAGGATCAGATGCATTAACAAAAGAAATTGCCGCTATATATTCTGGCGTGAGCAACTTTTTATACTTGGGTCGTGGGTTTAATTTTCCTGTAGCTCTTGAGGGTGCTCTTAAGCTTAAAGAGATTTCTTATATTCATGCTGAAGGTTACCCAGCAGCAGAAATGAAACATGGTCCAATAGCTCTAATTGACGAGAATATGCCAATTGCAGTAATTGCCACTAAATTCGGACACTATGAAAAGGTCGTTAGCAATATTCAAGAAATAAAATCACGTAAAGGAAAAATAATTGCTATAGTAACAAAGGGCGATACCCAAGTAAAAGGGATCGCAGACCATGTGATTGAAGTGCCTGAAACC
>CAJXDP010000034.1 GCA_913052445.1 uncultured Formosa sp. | reverse complement strand
CACATTTATCGTATTCTGGTTTTCCAGTTCCTTCCATAATTCCTGGAATTTCTTTAAACTGTCTTACCACTTCGTTTACCATTTCCATAGCAGCTTTACCAACAGCGTTCATCGCTAGTGCAGAAAAGACCACTGGCACCATTCCACCAACAAATAACATCGCTAACACTGGAGCTTTAAAAATATTAATTCCGTCAATACCTGTGAAAGTTACATAGGCAGCAAATAAAGCTAGTGAAGTTAGCGCGGCAGATGCAATTGCAAACCCTTTACCCGTTGCAGCAGTTGTGTTACCTACGGCGTCTAAAATATCTGTTCTTTCTCTAACAATGGGATCTTGCTCACTCATTTCAGCAATTCCCCCAGCGTTATCAGCAATTGGACCAAAAGCATCAATCGCTAATTGCATAGCTGTTGTAGCCATCATCGCTGAAGCTGCTAAAGCAACTCCGTAGAACCCAGCTAAAGCATATGATGCCCATATAGCAGCTGCAAATAATAATACTGATGAAAAGGTAGAGATCATTCCTGTAGCTAAACCAGCAATAATATTTGTTCCTGCTCCTGTACTTGATTGTTGTACAATTTTTAAGATTGGCTTAGAGCCTAGTCCTGTATAGTACTCTGTGAAAGCAGAAATACCAGCACCTACAACGAGTCCTACTAAACAGGCATAAAATACTCTCATTGATGAAATGTCCTGAAGACCTTCTCCAAAGAAATTCATTTGCATTGTTTCAGGTAACATCCAAGTCACTAATCCAAAACAAGCTCCAGCAACCATAATAATTGACGCCCAGTTTCCAATGTTTAAAGCTTTTTGTACGTCAACTTCTTTTGCATCGTTAGACGAGATCTTAACCAATAGCGTTCCTATGAGTGAAATGATAATTCCAACCCCAGCAATGGACATTGGTAATAATATGGGTCCAATTCCGCCGAAAGCATCTTGGATAGCACCTCCCATATCTTTAATTACATAATTTCCTAAAACCATAGCTGCTAATACAGTTGCTACGTAAGACCCAAATAAATCGGCTCCCATTCCTGCGACATCTCCAACATTATCACCAACATTATCAGCGATAGTGGCTGGGTTTCTTGGGTCATCTTCCGGAATATCAGCTTGAACTTTACCCGCTAAATCAGCACCTACATCGGCCGCTTTTGTGTAAATTCCACCACCAACTCTTGCAAATAAAGCGATAGACTCCGCTCCCAGTGAGAAGCCGGCTAAGGCTTCTAAAACTACAGTCATTTGATCTGTATTTGTCCATTCACCGCCCATAAATTGATGATAGAAAATAATAAAGAACAAGGTTAAACCTAATACTGCTAAACCAGCAACTCCTAACCCCATAACTGTACCACCACCAAAAGATACTTTTAAAGCATTTGGTAGGCTTGTTTTTGCAGCTTGAGTTGTTCTAACATTTGTTTTGGTTGCTATTTTCATTCCCATGTTCCCTGCAAATGCAGAAAATATAGCACCTATAATAAATGCAACCACAATTAAGTATGTTGTATCCATGTAAAAGGCAATACCAGCTAAAATAATACTGGCTCCAATTACAAAGTATGTAAGTAATCTATATTCAGCGTTTAAAAATGCCAAGGCACCTTGGTAAATATGGTTTGAAATCTCTTTCATTTTTCCATCACCTGCGTCTTGTTTCATTACCCAAGATTTTTTAATTAGCATGTAAGCTAATCCTAAAACTGCCATTGCAACTGGCATCCAAATCATCATTGATTCCATATTATTGTTTTGTTTAATTTAACGGGCGTAAATGTAGTAAATTGGTGAGAAACTAAAAAACCTAATTTAAGATAATTATAATCACCTGTTTGTCCAGTAAAAACACTAGATATCTAAAAATTAATGTTCAATTAAATTTATGAAGTTAATTAGATAGAAATTTCAACCCTAACATTAGTCTATATTAAATAGACTATTTCATTTGTAAAACTATTTGTACATTACTTTCTTAACAGCTTTAACAACATCATCACTATTAGGTAACCACTCTTTGAAAAGAACTGGAGAATAAGGAGCAGGAGTATCCGCTGTGTTTATTTTTACGATTGGAGCATCTAAATAATCAAAGGCTTTCTCTTGAACTTGATATGTTATTTCTGTAGACACATTTCCAAATGGCCAAGCCTCTTCAAGGATTACCAAACGATTTGTTTTCTTAACCGACTCTAGAACTGTATTAATATCTAAAGGACGTACGGTTCTTAAATCGATAATTTCACAAGAAATTCCTTCCTTTTCTAAAATATCTGCAGCAACATAAGCTTCTTTAATTATTTTTCCAAAGGAGACTACAGTCACATCAGAACCTTCTCTTTTGATGTCCGCGACCCCAATAGGTAATATGTATTCTCCTTCCGGGACTTCTCCTTTATCTCCATACATCTGCTCGCTTTCCATAAAAATTACAGGATCATCATCTCTTATGGCAGCTTTTAAAAGCCCTTTGGCATCATATGGATTAGAAGGCACCACAACCTTAAGACCAGGACAGTTAGCAAACCAGTTTTCAAAAGCTTGAGAATGCGTAGCACCCAATTGACCAGCAGATCCAGTAGGTCCTCTAAAAACAATTGGACACTTAAACTGACCTCCAGACATTTGTCTTATTTTAGCGGCGTTATTTATAATTTGATCAATACCTACTAAAGAAAAATTAAACGTCATAAATTCAACAATAGGACGGTTGCCTGTCATAGTAGATCCAACTGCAATTCCTGAAAATCCTAACTCAGCAATAGGAGTGTCGATGACTCTTTTAGCTCCAAACTCATCCAACATTCCTTTAGAAGCTTTATATGCACCATTGTATTCTGCGACTTCTTCACCCATTAAATAAATGCTATCATCACGACGCATTTCTTCACTCATCGCTTCGCAAATCGCTTCTCTAAATTGAATTGTTTTCATTAATTAAATTTTGTGAGGTACAAAAATAAGAATAATACTCTATTATAATTGAAACATTTCACTAAAATTTCCTATGCATGCATAGGAAGTGTAAAGTTTTTTATTTACTTTTGAAATCAAATCTAATTCGAATAAAAGCCTGTAATATGAAAATATTGGTCTGTATTAGTCATGTCCCTGACACGACTTCTAAAATTAACTTTACTGAAGGAGACTCCAAGTTTGACTCCAACGGCGTACAATTTGTCATAAACCCAAATGATGAATTTGGATTAACTCGTGCTATGTGGTTCAAAGAAAAGCAAAACGCAAGCATAGATGTTATTAGCGTTGGGGGTCCAGAGACAGAACCCACGCTTAGAAAGGCTCTTGCTATTGGTGCAGATGCAGCAATTCGAGTCAATGCCAGTACACCCGACGGCCTTTCAGTGGCCACACATTTGGCTGATGTTGCTAAAAAAGGAAATTATGATCTAATTATTGCAGGTCGCGAATCCATTGATTACAATGGCGGAATGGTGCCAGGAATGTTAGCAGCAATGCTAAATGCAAATTTTGTAACCAACTGTATTAGTTTAGAGATTGAAGGAACAACTGCTACAGCTGTGCGTGAAATTGACGGTGGAAAGGAAACACTCTCAACACTTTTACCACTTGTAATTGGTGGACAAAAAGGACTTGTTGAAGAAAGTGACTTAAGAATTCCAAATATGAGGGGAATTATGATGGCACGAAAAAAACCACTAACGGTTATTGATCCTGAACCTAATAACTCAGCAACTAACTCAGTCTCTTTTGAAAAACCAGCACCCCGTGGAGCGGTTAAACTAGTAGATGCTGATAATATTGATGAATTAATCCACCTTCTTCACAACGAAGCAAAAGTCATTTAATTAATTTAAAAAAAAGAAAAATGTCCGTTTTAGTATATACAGAATCCGATCAAGGAAATTTTAAAAAAACTGCTTTAGAAGCAGCTTCTTATGGAAAAGCCGTAGCAGATGCTATGGGCACCACTTTAACTGCCGTCACATTCAAGGTAAATAATGCATCAAAATTAGGGGAGTATGGAGTTGACAAAGTTTTAAATATTGAATCTGTTAACGAGTTTAATGCCAAAATATACGCAGACGTCATTAAGCAAGCTGCAGAAAAAGAAAATACTTCCGTAGTCATACTAAGTGCGAGTGCTGACAGCAAATATATAGCCCCACTTCTAGCTGTTGGTCTCAAAGCGGGCTATGTTCCCAATGTAATTGAAACCCCTTCAAAATTAAGTCCTTTCACTGTAAAACGAACTGCATTCACCAATAAAGCATTTTGTGATACTGAAATTTCAACTAATATAAAAATAGTAGGTGTCTCTAACAATTCATTTGGCATAATAGAAAAGGCTAGTGATGCACAAATGGAAGTCTTCTTACCTAATTTAGCTGAATCAACAACTACTGTCAGTTCTGTAGACAAGGCAAATGACAAAATAACTATTGCAGATGCTGAAATCGTTGTGTCAGCAGGACGCGGATTAAAAGGTCCAGAAAACTGGGGAATTATAGAGGAACTAGCTGAAGTTCTCGGGGCGGCAACTGCTTGCTCAAAACCTGTTTCTGATTTGGGTTGGAGACCCCATAGTGAACACGTTGGGCAAACAGGAAAGCCTGTCGCCACAAATTTATATATAGCAATTGGAATTTCTGGAGCTATTCAGCATTTAGCAGGAATAAATGCCTCTAAAATAAAAGTGGTAATAAATACCGATAAGGAAGCACCGTTTTTCAAAGCTGCTGATTATGGAATAGTAGGAGACGCATTTGAAATCGTTCCTAAGTTGATAGAAAAATTAAAAGTCTTCAAAGCTCAAAACGTATAAATCCTAAATATTATACCAGTATTCGGCGCCTTGTTTTTTATAACATTTATCAAAAACTTATTTGTCAAGGGTTTGGTACTTTACTAATTTAAACTTTTATTTGTGTTATAGCTTATGAGTTTAATTCTTCTCAAAATAAAAGGTATTTCATACAGTCAAACTCAAAGCGGTGCTTACGCGTTAATTTTGAGTGAGGTTGATGGGCAACGAAAATTACCAATTGTTATTGGAGCTTTTGAAGCTCAATCCATTGCTATTGCTCTTGAAAAAGAGATTCAACCTCCAAGACCTTTAACTCACGATTTATTTAAAAACTTCTCAGATCGTTTTGATATTATTGTAAAACAAGTCATTATTCACAAGCTTGTAGATGGCGTATTTTATGCCTCACTCATATGTGAACGCAACAAAACCGAAGAGGTTATCGATGCAAGAACCAGCGATGCTATTGCATTAGCATTGCGTTTTTCAGCCCCTATATTTACGTATAAAAACATTTTAGAAAAAGCTGGAATCATTTTAAAAAATAATCCTTTAAATGAAGGGGACGACACTACAACAGAAGAGAGTCTGATTTTTGAAGATTTAGAATTTGAATCAGAAGAAAATGAGACTAAGAAAGACGGTTACGAAGGTAGTTCTATTGACCAATTGCACGAATTACTAACTAAAGCCGTTACTAATGAAGACTATGAAACAGCTGCAAAAATAAGAGATGAAATCTCTAAAAGATAATCCTTAACAATATGAAAAAACTAATTCTTGTTCTAATTGTGTTATTTACAAATATTCCATCAGCATTGGCACAAGAACTTAGCTCCGAAATTATTGCAAGTCAGGGGTTTACTCTAAACAGCCTTTTCAGAGGGCTTTTGGGTATGTTTGTATTGATCTTAATTTCATTCCTTTTGAGCGCTAATAAAAAAGCAATTAATTGGAGAACTGTAATTTTCGGGCTTGGAGCACAAATCGTATTAGCAATTGGAGTACTTAAAGTTTCATTTATACAGGACTTTTTTGAATGGGTAGGAAGTTTATTTATAGCAGTTCTGGACTTTACTCTGGAAGGAACAAAGTTTTTATTTGCTTCATTTTCAACCGGAGAGATTGAAGCACCCCTAGTCACATTCGCTATCTCAATACTCCCAACTGTTATTTTCTTTTCCGCACTTACTTCTGTTTTGTTTTACTTGGGGATAATACAACGAGTTGTAAAGGGAATGGCGTGGCTATTAAGCAAGCTATTACAAGTTTCTGGGGCAGAAAGTTTAAGTGTTGCCGGGAACATATTCTTGGGACAGACGGAATCTCCATTAATGATTAAAGCTTATTTAGAAAAAATGAACCGTTCGGAAATACTATTAGTCATGATTGGAGGAATGGCAACAGTGGCAGGAGGTGTTTTGGCTGCTTACATAGGCTTTCTGGGTGGTGAGGATGAAGTTTTACGACTATTTTATGCTAAACATTTGCTAACAGCTTCTGTAATGGCGGCACCTGGCGCTATTGTGATATCAAAAATGTTGTATCCACAAATGGAAGCTATTGACAACGAAATAAGTATCTCACAAGAAAAGATTGGATCTAACATATTAGAGTCTATAGCAAACGGGACAACAGAAGGATTGAAATTAGCACTAAACATAGGCGCTATGCTTCTAGTGTTTCTAGCGTTTATTGCTATGATTAATGGAGTTTTAGGATGGATTGGGGGCTGGACCACATTAAATGATTGGGTTGGTTCTAACACATCTTATAAAACTTTTTCGCTAGAATTTATTCTTGGGTATGCTTTTGCCCCACTAATGTGGTTGATTGGGATAGCTAAAGAAGACGTAGCGCTAATGGGTCAACTACTGGGAATTAAGTTAGCTGCTAGTGAATTTGTTGGATATATACAGTTGGCAGAATTAAAAAATCCACTGAACCTACTGCATTTAAAATATGAAAAATCTATCATAATGGCTACGTACATGCTTTGTGGGTTTGCTAATTTTGCATCCATTGGGATTCAGATAGGTGGAATTGGCTCCCTAGCTCCAGGGCAACGAAAAACACTTTCGGAATTTGGCATAAAAGCACTTATTGGAGGCACCATAGCATCGCTTTTATCTGCGACCATTGCTGGGGCAATTATCGGATAAATAGTTAATAACTTTTGAAATTATTCCAAGCTTCAATTTTATTAATATTGGAGCTTTTTTTATTTTTAACATCTAGTAAAAAATCATTTATAATGAAGCAATATTTAGACCTTGTGTCACATGTGTTAGAAAATGGAAATGAAAAAGGAGACCGTACAGGAACAGGAACTAAAAGCGTATTTGGATATCAGATGCGATTCGACCTAAGCGAAGGGTTCCCAATGGCAACTACTAAAAAACTTCATCTTAAGTCTATTATTTATGAGCTTCTTTGGTTCTTAAAAGGCGACACAAATATTGACTACTTAACTGAAAATGGTGTCAAAATATGGAACGCTTGGGCTGACGAAAATGGAGACCTAGGTCCCGTTTATGGCCATCAGTGGCGCAACTGGAATAGTGATGATATTGATCAAATCACAGAATTAATTGAAACCTTAAAGACAAACCCTAACAGCCGGCGAATGTTGGTTTCTGCTTGGAATCCATCGGTACTTCCAAACACCTCAAAATCATTTAGTGAAAATGTAGCCAATAACAAAGCAGCACTGCCTCCATGCCATGCCTTTTTTCAGTTTTATGTGAATGATGGAAAACTATCTTGTCAGCTTTACCAGCGTAGCGCTGATATCTTTTTAGGGGTTCCATTTAACATTGCTTCCTATGCACTATTCACTATGATGGTAGCTCAAGTTTGTGGATATGAAGCTGGTGAATTTATTCACACATTTGGAGATGCGCATATTTATAGCAACCACTTAGAGCAGGTAAAAACACAGCTTTCTAGAGATCCTCGTAAGCTTCCGAAAATTAAGCTAAACCCAAATATAAAAGACATATTTGACTTTACCTTTGAAGACTTCAGTTTAGAAGGCTATGATCCCCATCCCCACATCAAGGGAGCTGTTGCTGTGTAATAAAATAGAAACGCTTACTTTTGCCTTTATACAACAACCTGTCTATTGAAAACTATAAACCAAACATCTAAATTAACGCTAATTGTCGCCGTTTCAGAAAACAATGTAATAGGGAAAGACAATAATTTAATCTGGCACTTGAAAAATGATCTGCAACGTTTTAAAGCGCTGACTTCTGGACACTGCATAATAATGGGGCGTAAAACCTTTGAAAGTTTTCCCAAACCTTTGCCTAACAGAACCCATATTGTTATTACGAGACAACTAAATTACAAAGTTCCTGAGGGTGTTATGGTTGTGAGCTCATTAAAAGCAGCTATTGAAGCTTCAAAGGAAGACCCTCGCCCCTACATCATTGGCGGGGGAGAAATTTACAAACAAGCACTAAACTCTGTAGATCTTATTGAACTAACAAAAGTACATCAAACCTTTAAAGGAGATACCTTTTTCCCTGAAATAGATGATACGTGTTGGGAAGAAATAAAGAGCAAATACAATGAAAAGGATGAAATTCACCAATATCCTTTTTCATTCATAACTTACAAAAGACGCTAACTAACTCTATTTAGACACTCTAAAACTAACACACATGAAAGCATATATATTTCCAGGGCAAGGGGCTCAATTTTCGGGGATGGGCCTCCCTCTATATGAAAGCTCACATTTGGCAAAATCTCTTTTTGAGGAAGCTAATGAAATATTAGGGTTTAATATTACAAAAATAATGTTTGAAGGAAGTGTTGAAGATTTAAAGCAGACGAAAGTCACACAGCCAGCTATATTTTTACATTCGGTAATTTTAGCAAAGGTTTTAGGAGATCGTTTTCAACCAGCTATGGTTGCAGGACATTCTCTTGGAGAGTTTTCAGCCTTAGTCGCTAACGGTGCACTCTGTTTTGAAGATGGTCTTAAGCTTGTTTCTCAACGGGCACAAGCGATGCAAAAAGCTTGTGATTCTTCGCAAGGAACAATGGCAGCAATATTAGGCTTAGAAAATGAAATTGTTGAGCATATATGCGAATCTGTTGATGGAATCGTGGTCGCTGCCAACTATAACTGTCCAGGTCAACTAGTGATTTCAGGAGCTATTGATGCTATTCACGCGGCATGTGATCAGCTAAAAGAAAAAGGAGCGCGTCGAGCACTTGTTCTACCAGTGGGAGGCGCTTTCCATTCTCCGCTAATGGCTCCTGCAAAGGAACAGCTGGCAGATGCTATAAAAAACACAGCGTTTTATACCCCTAGTTGTCCTATTTATCAAAACGTAACAGCACTGCCTGTTTTAAACGAATCAGAAATCAAAATGAATTTAATTTCTCAACTAACGGCCCCCGTAAAGTGGACACAATCGATTCAGCAAATGATTTCAGACGGCGGCAACGAATTTATTGAAGTTGGGCCAGGAAATGTTCTTCAAGGGCTGGTTAGGAAAATAAACAGAGAGATGGACGCAAAAGCAGCAACAATTGAAAGTTAAAATCAATGAATAGAAGAACATTATTAATACTTATCCTAGTTATTTTCAATATTGGTTTAGACCAATTTTCTAAAACTCAAGTCCGCGAAAAAATAGTTCCAGGATCGAGAACAGAGCTTATTGGACATCAACTGCAGTTGATGAATGTTGAAAATTCTGGCGCTTTCTTGAGCATAGGGAGTAATTCAAGTCCAACCGTTAAACTTATTTTTCTGCTTATTGTTCCCGTGATTGTTTTGGGAGTTGTATTGTATTATGTAATCACAAACAAAACGCTAGACAAAAAATCAATTATAGGATTTAGCTGTATTGCTGGTGGAGGAATCGCTAACGTATATGACCGGTTTTTATACGGGTCTGTAACTGATTTTCTTTTCATGGATTTTGGAGGCGTCTTCAAAACAGGCGTCTTTAATATCGCCGACCTATCGGTAACAACAGGGATGGTTTTGTTATTAATGTCCTCATTCATCAATAGATCTTCAAAAAAGACAGAAGCCACCTAAATAAACTCTATTTATTTTAGAAAATCGATTACTGTAGAGGTAATAAAATCTATCTGATCATCATCTAACTCAGTGTGCATTGGCAATGACAATACCTCATCAATTAAAGTATTTGTCACTGTGAAATCTGCATCATTATAACGATCATCTAAATACGCTTTTTGTTTGTGTAATGGGATGGGGTAGTAAACGCCACATGGAATTCCTTTCTCTAGAAGGTGTGCAACTAATGCATCTCTTTTTCCGCTTTTAATTTTTAAAGTGTACTGGTGATACACATGGGTCATAGGACTATCTAATTCAAGGTTATGGTTTGCTCTAAGCTTAGGGACCTGTAAACCGGAAACTGCTCCTAGTTTTGAAGTATATTTTTGTGCTGCATATTGTCGAGATTTATTATAGTTATCTAAATTTGGAAGTTTGGCATCTAATACGGCTGCTTGAATTGAATCTAATCTTGAGTTAACTCCAACAACATCGTGGTGGTAGCGCTTATACATCCCATGGTTAACAATTCCTCTTACCAGCTGAGCTAAATCATCATTGTCCGTAAAAATAGCCCCTCCATCTCCATAACATCCTAGATTTTTTGAAGGAAAGAAAGACGTTGCAGCTATGTCACCCATTTTACCCGATTTTACTCTTTTTCCATTTGAAAAAGTATACTCTGCTCCCATGGATTGGGCACAATCTTCTATAACAAATAAATTATGTTTTTTTGCTAAATCTAAAAGTGGCTCCATATTAGCGCACTGCCCAAATAAATGAACAGGAATTATAGCCTTAGTCTTGGATGTAATTGACTTTTCTACTGCTTCTACATTAATATTAAAAGTGTTAGGACAAACATCTACCAAAACAGGTGTGAGGCCTAACAATGCAATAACCTCTACAGTGGCTGCAAAAGTAAAATCTGATGTGATTACCTCATCACCAGGCTTTAGGCCTAAGCCCATCATGGCGATTTGCAAAGCGTCTGTACCATTAGCGCAAGGAATTACATGTTTAACTCCAAGATAAGCCTCAAGATTGGCTTGAAACTCCTTAACTTTGGGTCCGTTAATAAATGTCGCAGTATCAATCACTTCTTGAATAGATGCGTTTATAACTTCTTTTATAGGGGCATATTGACCTTTTAGATCAACCATTTGAATCTTTTTCATTTACTTAAATTTCGATTTGAGCTATACAACTTAGTATACAAAAATACAAAATTAGCATTTCGTAGACATAAAATTAATGTATTTTTGTTTTTAAATAATTCTTATTGAGTCTTGCTTATAACATATTAATTGAACTCATGTCTTCTCTTGTTTTCCTTTTCGCTAGTCTTCACAAAAAGCTACATTTAGGCCAAAAGGGACGCAAAGAAAGCCTGCAATTATTAAAACAGAAGCTTAGCCCTAGTGATAAGGTCATATGGCTACACTGTGCATCTTTAGGAGAATACGAACAAGGACTCCCTGTTTTTCAAGCACTTAAAACAAAATACCAAGATCACAAGTTTGTACTTAGCTTTTTCTCTCCTTCAGGCCATGAGGTTCGAAAAAAAAATCCCATTACAGATCTTGTCGTTTATCTGCCTTTAGATAGGAAGAGTACTGTCAAGTCGTTTTTGAACGTTACAAACCCTAAACTAGTGGTTTTTGTGAAATATGATCTCTGGCCTAATTATTTGAGGGAGTTAAAAAGGCGCCGTATAACCACAGTACTCATCTCAGCTTTATTCAGATCCTCACAGCCTTACTTTAAGATTTATGGCAGTTGGTTTAGAAAATTACTCTTTACGTTTGACCACATCTTTACTCAAGATTCAGGGTCTAAAAAACTACTAGAGTCAATAGGATACACTCATTGTACTATTTCAGGTGACACTCGATTTGATCGAGTTGGAAATCAATTAAAAATAGACAATAACCTAGATTTTATTGCAAAGTTTAAAGATGCTAAAACTTGTGTTGTAGCGGGGAGCACCTGGCCGGAAGACGATGAATTACTCATTAGCTACATTAATGCTAGTAATGACAGTACTAAGTTTATTATCGCGCCACATAATATTGATTCAAATCAAATTAATAGAATGCTTAAAAAGCTAAAAAAGCAAACAGTAGTTTACTCAAACTACAAAAATGAAACCCTAGAAAACAAGTCTGTGTTTATTATAGATACCGTTGGTTTACTAACCAAAATATATAACTATGCGGATATTGCATACATCGGGGGTGGCATGGGATCTTCGGGGCTACACAATACGCTAGAAGCCGCTACCTTTGCAGTTCCTATTGTGATTGGGAAAAACTATGAAAAATTTCCTGAAGCTAAAGCCATGCTTAATAAAGGTGGGCTGTTTAGTGTTGACAGCCTTATGACTCTTCAAACAACACTAGATAGAATGGTAAAAAACCCACAAGAAAGAAAGGAATTAGGCCAAACAAACAAAGACTATATTGCGCAAAACAAAGGAGCTACAAAACTTGTACTGACAGAAATTACAAAGCTGTACTAAGGCCTTATTTATTGATACACTTTTACATAATCAACCACAAAATGTTGAGGAAAAATGGAGTCATCTACTTCTGATCCTCCAAAGTTTCCGCCAATCGCTAAATTTAGAATGATATAAAACGGCTTATTAAAGGGCCACGTTTTATCATTTTTAATTTCTGGAGAAAATGTGTAAACCCAAAGATCATCAATAAAAAACTCAATTTGATTCGCGTCCCATTTAGTCTTGTAAACATGAAACCCTTCTTCAATAGAGTTTATAGTCGTAATCTGAGTGTTTAATGACTGACCATAACTTTCGGGAGTGTGTAATGTGGTGTGAATTTCTCCTGGGGATTTCCCAACATACTCCATAATATCAATTTCACCACAATATGGCCATGAATTGGAGTCTATGTCGTGTCCTAACATCCATATCGCTGGCCACAAACCCTTGCCTTTAGGAAGTTGTGCCTTTACTTCTATCGTTCCGTATGTGAATTCAAATTTATCTTTGGTTGTAATCCTACCAGAATGATAGATATCCTCTTGTTTGGTTGCAGAAATTACAAGTTGATTATTTACTGTTGAGACATTACTTTTAGTATACACTTGAAATTCATTGTTACCCCAACCACAAAGGCTCGGACACCCGTCACCAAGGTCGTAGGACCAGCTATTTAAGTCTAACATACTTGCATTGAATTCGTCAGAGAAGATAAGTTTAGAAGTTGACAAATCAGTCACTCTAGAAAAAGTTAATGATAGTAATAGTACAAGAACTCGAAAAATCATTTATAATGTAAATATAGCTTGAAGATTGGCATTAGAATCACCTCCAACAAAAATTGAAAAATCGCCTGACTCTAGTATGAAATTTCCATCATTATCATAAAAACCAAGTTCTTTTTCTGTAAGTGTAAATGAAACTTGCTGGATTTCATTTGGCTCAAGGCTAACAAGTTCAAATCCTTTTAGCTCTCTAACTGGGCGTGTAACACTTGCGTAATGATCTCTAATATAGAGCTGCACCACTTCTTTACCCATTTTTTTTCCAGAATTTTTTAGTGAAAGAGATACCTGAACTTCCTTTTCAGAAACGACTGATGTTTTTAGATTGCTATATTCAAATGAGGTATAACTCAGGCCATATCCAAAAGGGAATAATGGTGAATTTTTCTCGTCTTCGTAATGTGACCAAAATACACCAGGGGCACCCGTTGGGCGACCTGTATTTTTATAATTATAGTAAATAGGAGCTTGGCCTACAGATCTTGGAAAGCTCATTGGCAACTTTCCACTTGGGTTATAGTCTCCATAAAGAACCTGTGCAATGGCATGCCCGCTTTGAGTTCCTAACTGCCAAGCCTCAACAATCGCTGGTAAATGCTCATTATGCCAATTTAAAACTAGAGGTCTCCCATTATTAAGAACTAAAACGATATTATTGTTAACCTTATATACTGCCTCTAGGAGTTCTTGTTGGACGCCTGGCAGTCCTAATTTAGTTCGACTGCGACCTTCTCCACTTTGATAACCAATTTCTCCCAATACCATGACAACGACATCAGCAGATTTAGCAGCTTCAATGGCTTGAGGAAATTCACTTTTATCTGTAGTATTGATTTGAATTTGAGTAGTGAATGAAGTATTACCTACACTAACATCGGCCCCTTTTGAATAGGTTAATTTATTTCCTTTATACGCTAACATTCCCTCCAAAACAGAAATAGCTGAGTTGTCTTTTGCGGCACCTCTCCAGTTTCCTAAAGGGCTATTTTTGTCAGCTGCTAAGGCGCCAATTAAAGCTATTTTTTGTCCTTGCTTTTTCAGGGGTAATAATTGATTGTCGTTTTTTAAAAGTACTATTGACTTTTTGGCTAAGTCTAAAGCAGCGGCATGAAAAGCTTGTTGCCCGATAACTTCTTTTTCACGAACCTCGTCACAGTACCTATAGGGATCGTCAAAAAGCCCTAATTCGAATTTTACCCTTAAAATTCTCTTTACTGCGTCATCAATGAATGACTCCTTCACTTTACCTTCACGAACTAAACCCGCTAATTCCTTAACATATAAGTGGGATTCCATATCCATATCTGAGCCTGCATTAGCCGCAATTTTAGCAGCTTCTTTTCCGTCTTTAGCAAGACCATGGGAAGTCATCTCATCAATTGAACCCCAATCGGAAACTACAAAGCCGTCGAAAGCCCACTTGCCCTTTAAAACATCTCTTTGTAAATATTTATTTCCTGTGGCCGGAATTCCATTAAGTACATTAAAAGCATTCATAAAAGTTCTTACACCCGCATCAACAGTAGCCTGGAAGGGAGGAAACACCATATTATTTAAAGTTGAAGTTCCAACATCAACCGTATTATATTCACGTCCTGATTCAGAGAACCCGTAGCCTGCAAAGTGCTTTGCACAAGCGGCAATAGTGGAGTGTAATGATAAGTCTGTACCTTGAAAACCAAGAACTCGAGCTTTGGCAATTTTAGACCCTAAATAAGGATCTTCCCCAGCTCCCTCCATAACACGTCCCCACCTTGCGTCACGGGTGATGTCAACCATAGGTGCAAATGTCCAGTTAATTCCCGCAGCAGCAGCTTCTTCCGAAGCAACTTCCGATGATTTTCTAATAGCCTCTAAGTCCCAGCTTGCGGACTCTGCAAGCGGAATTGGGCTAATAGTTTCATAGCCATGAATAACATCAAATCCTATAATTAATGGGATTCCTAAGCGCGATTCTTCAACTGCTATTTTTTGAACGCCTCTCACGTTTTCTACTCCTCTGACATTTAGCATTGACCCTACATAGCCATTTCTAAGATGTTCGTATTTTTCAGCGGCATCTCCTGATTCAGGGGCCGGCCCCGTAAGGTCCCAAAAACCTACATATTGATTCATTTGACCTACTTTTTCTTCTAGAGTCATTTTGTCTAATAATTCATTCACTTTCTTTTCAATCCCTTGAACAGAAGTTACAGAATAACTAAGAGAAGGAGCTGAATTATGTTTACTACATGAAACTGTAATAAATAAAACGCTTATTAAAGCAGTTATTAGGTGAGTTTTTTTCATATTACTGGTATACTCTTATGTAATCAACTTGCATAGAGTCTGTTGTGAAATTAGGATCAATATCACCTCCATTCGTTCCTCCCATGGCTACATTAAATATAAAAAAGAAATTAGCATCAAAAGGCATTGCATTGTTTGTATTCATTGAATAAAACTGAACATCGTCTAATAAAGCCTTGACGCTTGAATCACTCCAAATTAATGAGTATACATGAAACTCTGTGGGAGTACTTAGATCTACTGGCTGTCCATAACTAGCAGTATTGTTATTATTGTTCCAGTGGCAGGTTGATTGAACATAAGATTTATCTTCAAACTGTTCCATAATATCAATTTCTCCACAGTAAGGCCAGCCAACAGAGCTGTAATTAGCTCCCAGCATCCAAAGAGCAGGCCAAGTACCAGCAACTGAAGGTAGTTTGGCACGTATATCTACACGGCCGTATTTAAAGTCAAATTTATCTTTGGTTGTAATTCTAGCTGATGTGTAAGAGTTATTAGATCCTTTTATGACTTTAATATTTAAAATTCCGTTTTCTTTATAAATATTATTAGAGTTATTAGTGTAAGTTTGAACTTCTTGATTTCCCCAGCCGCCGCCACCGGTCTCATAATTCCAATTATTGGTGTCAATTGTCCCATTTCCGTTAAATTCATCAGACCAGACTAGCACGTCACCATTTCCTGAGCCTCCTCCATTGGTGCCTTGTTCAACAAAAATAGTTATATTTTCAATTTTACTGATGCGCTCGTCTGTACTTGAATAAGCATAAATAGTAACTGGAAATTGGTTTATTCCTTGAGAATTAACTGTGTATGTAAAGTTCCCGCTTGAGTTTTGAACCTCATCAGCCGTATCAACTTTAAAGCCATAACTAACTGCATTATCAGCTGTAGCTGTAAGGCTAAAAACACCAGACCCATCTCCATCGGGGTTTTCAGAGTTTTGTCCTTGAATTTCCAATATGACTACTAAATTTGAAGGTAAGTTTGTCTGGCTTCCACCACCTGGGCCACCGCCATCTGGTGGTGTACTAGAACCTCCATCGTCAGACGAACAGCTAGCTGTTATTAGTATTAGTAAAAATAACTTGATACTTTTCATTGAGACAAATTTATAGTTTATACAAAAAAGAGGCAAAAATTATTGCCTCTTTTTTTAATTCGTTGATTACAAAAACTATTCTGCTACTAGAATCATCCACCAAGTGAATTCGCCAGCTCCATCTACAGTTCTGATGTATAGCTCGTCCTCATTATAATCCCACAATTCATATGTATGATCACCTCCAGTGTAGTAAGTGAAAAATGCATTATTTGTTAATTTTATTGAAATCTGACCTGGATCTATAATGTTCCAATTTTCAGTGTAGTCAGCGTACTCATAATTCAATATGTCAGCCCCGTCTTCACCTCCAGTTCCATTATTACCTAAATCAGCAAACACTTGAGCAGTTCGTCCAAATATAGTTCCATTAGTGACATGGTTGATAGTTCCATCAGAATTAAAAGTCCAGCGGTCATCGTATGTTCCAGTTCCAACTTTATCGTCAGGACCTGCTCCATACCACTCACATGGAACCAAGCCACCTACTGGTCCTAGTCCAAAATGCTGTCCAACTTCAGATTTCACTCTCCATGTTTTTGAGCTACCGCCTGTTAAAGCTAAAACTAGCTCTGCTGGAGGTGTATACGTCGCCAGTACTTCAATAGATAAGGTCGTTGAAGTAGGACTTCCAGCTGTTCCGTATGCAACAACCGTTAAATCATAACTATTTAAACCAACAGTGTAAAAAGTTTTTTCTAAAACACCTGAGGCTACCATTTCTTCTGCTCCATTAAATATGAATTTATATGAAATAGCGTCATTTGCTGTGGCAACTATATTTACAACTCCACTACCATCTCCATTAGGGTTATCAGCATCAGAGCCAACAACATCAATGGAAACTTCTAGGTTGGTAGGCGAAGTAACGTCGCCAAATTCATAAGTATCTTCCTCACATGCTGTAAAAAGCAATAAGGTTAGACATAAACTGATAAAATATTTTA
>CAJXDP010000033.1 GCA_913052445.1 uncultured Formosa sp. | reverse complement strand
CCAACTACAGGAAACCCAGAAATATTAAGAGCTCACTTCTCACTGAAACGATAGACGATAGAAATGTTTAATAAAAAAAGCCCATAACTATATTATGGGCTTTTATATATTATAAATTCATGCTTAACGTAAGCGATACATTTGAATTTGAAGCGTTTACTCTAGTGCTACCTAAATTACCTGCATCGTATAGTAGTTGGTCGATATTACGTTTAGAGTTTTCATAAGCTAGATCTAACCTTGATTCACCAAAATTAAAGCCAAGTCCAAGAGAAAACCCTTTCATATCACCGTAAGTTGAAGTATTAATATAGGGGCTTTGCTCAAACTTGTACCCTCCACGATAGCTCATACTTTTAAGTCTGACCTCGGCTCCAATACGTAAAGTGTTAGCCACTTTTAATGTATTTCCTATAATTGAGTTCTGTTGTACATACCCGCTTCTTTCGTTTGATTTAAACTGAGTATTGCTAAAGTCTTTTCTAGAGTAATCAATACTAAATAAACCGGTTTTTCCAATTATAAAAGCTGCGCTTCCAGTAATCTTCGCAGGGGTCCTTAGTTTATAATCTGGAAAAACATTTATAACTGCCGGATTGACAATTGTTTGAGTGCCATCTAAATCATTAATTGTAGAGAGGTATTGAGTGGTTTCTTCCCTTAATGTGAGCCATGTTGGACTGTCATAAGTTAAGCCTATTCTTATTAAATCATTTATCTTAAAAATACCTCCAAGTTGTAAAGAAAATCCATTTCCTATGGTTAATAGACTATTTTCAAAATCTACTTGATTGATAGTGGAATTAGCATTCGTATTCTCCTCAAAAAGGTAAGTGCTTCTCTCATAGTTAATGAAGTGAGAATTTAGATTTATTCCGAAATATATTTTTTTATTGTATTGAAGCCCTAGGTTAAAAGATAGTTTTCCATTGTATCCTGTAGATGAGTAGCTGTATTCTTGATTGAAATCACCTGATCCAACATTTGAGTTATAAATAGTATTTTCATCAGAGTCTTCTTCAGGTTCTAGAATGTAGCTCTCATATCCCAAAAACGCTTGTTGGTTAGCATATCCGTTATAGAAGCCTATGGCATTATATGCTTCAGAGATACTTTCATTTTCAAGAGATGAGATGCCATCTAGCCTTAGTCCGTTTGCATAATCAGTAAAATAACTTCCTATAGAATTTGACGTCACTCCTGAAGCAAATAAACGAGTATTATAATTTTGAAGTTGTTCAAAAAAGGCGCTAATTACAAACTTATTATAGTCTGAGTTAGAATTTTGATTTTTAAATACAAATGCAGCCCCAATTTGATTCAAGTCAAAGTAATCGTTATTAAGTTTTTGTGTATTAGAACCATATTGTGTTTTGTTTGATGATGATGTGTTAGCCACTGAAAGAGAGCCATGGCTTGCGTCAAAAATTGCAGATCCAGCAGGGTTGATGCTAACCGCAGACATATCCCCACCTAATGCTCCAAATGCACCGCTCATAGATTTAAATCTGGCAGTTCCCTGTGTGTTTTCAGTTGAGTATCTCAAGGCATCTGAAATATTTTGTCCATGAGAATCTAACAAGATTGCCATACACAATATTGTAAAAAATATTTTCTTCATTTTATATGTTTAAAATCTATTTACGTTTACTTCTTGATCTAGCCCCAGTATTTCTGGATGAACTACTAGGCCGTGTAGTTGATGAAGGAGAGGAGTATGAACGATTTGAAGAAGGCATTTTTACTGCCTTAGGAAACGATGAATTGTTGTTTGATGATTTAGTATTTTTTCTAGTTGAACTTTGTTTCCAAGATGAAGTCTTTTTTCTTTCTTTCTTTTTAGCTAAAGCTAAAGCTATGTTAGAAGGAAGTGGTGCCTCAGACTTTCTGCTATTGTTTAAGTTTCTTGAAGTTGTGTTTGAGCGGGTAGTTAATTTTTTTATTGTAGAGGAGTTCGAGGCGGTTCTTCTACTAGATGTATTATTTGCATACCTTGAGCCTCTAGGGCCATTAACATAAGACACTGATGAACCTCTATTAATATTTAATGTGCCATATCCATAATAGCTACCGTACCCATAATTTGGAAATCCATAATATCCATAATTTGGAAATCCATAATTCCAGTAGTTGTTTCCCCAAGGAATATACTGGTAACCATAATTATTTCCGAATGGGTCCATTACATATCCGTAACTATTCCATCCCATATTCCACCCCATGTTCCATCTGCCGTTGAATCCCATGCCCCTATTCCAGTTGTTGTAGAATGGTGATCCCCATCCTAATCCATAGAAAGGAGTTGTATCATAAATATTTATTGTGATATCAGTAGAATTATTTTGACCCCATCCTGCATAATTTTCTGAGTCTGTGTTTTCAGAGTCTGTGTTTTCAGAGTCTGAATAAGTTGAACTCATCCCTTCAAGATTAAGAGATTTCTCTTTAAAATAATTTTTATAGTACTCAGAAGAGTTTGAAAAATCATCAGCTTTTTCTTGTTTTTGCTCTTCTGGGTTTGATTCGGAGTAAATACTATCCTCATATGTTCCTGCATACTGAAAGGAACCACATGAAGTAAAGTTTAAAATAATTCCTACTGCAAGAAATAGAATCAATTGTTTCTTTACTATATTTATAAAACTCATAAGTGTTAAGATTAAATTGTTGAACGTCACAAAAATACTTAGTTTTGTAAAACTAATACGAACAACTTAGTTCAATATTCGTGCCAAATTACAAAATTATGAGTAAAAACCTTACATCAAGATCTGAAGATTATTCCAAATGGTACAATGAGCTTGTAGTTAAAGCTGATTTAGCTGAAAACTCAGCGGTAAGAGGGTGTATGGTTATTAAACCCTATGGCTATGCTATATGGGAGAAAATGCAAGCAGAATTAGATAGAATGTTTAAAGAAACTGGCCATCAAAATGCTTATTTTCCTTTGTTTGTGCCAAAAAGTTTGTTTGAGGCAGAAGAGAAAAATGCTGAAGGTTTTGCTAAAGAGTGTGCGGTGGTAACGCATTACCGCTTACAAAACGATCCCGATAACCCAGGAAAGCTTCGTGTTGATCCTAAAGCTAAACTCGAAGAAGAGCTGGTTGTAAGGCCTACTAGTGAAGCAATTATATGGAATACTTTCAAAGGGTGGGTCCAGTCCTACAGAGATTTACCACTTTTGATTAATCAATGGGCTAATGTTGTTCGTTGGGAAATGCGAACACGTTTATTTTTAAGAACAGCTGAGTTTTTATGGCAAGAAGGGCATACGGCACACTCCACAAAAGAAGAAGCTGTAGCAGAAGCCAAACAAATGAATGAAATCTATGCTAGTTTTGCAGAAAACTTTATGGCAATCCCTGTAATACAGGGTCTAAAGACCGAAAGTGAGCGTTTTGCAGGAGCTGAAGAAACGTATTGTATAGAAGCCCTCATGCAAGATGGAAAAGCTTTACAAGCAGGTACTTCCCACTTTTTAGGTCAAAATTTTGCTAAAGCATTTGACGTCAAATTTGCTAACAGTGATGGGAAGCAAGACTATGTTTGGGCAACTTCTTGGGGTGTCTCTACAAGGCTTATGGGCGCTTTAATAATGACCCATAGTGATGATAAAGGTTTAGTCTTGCCTCCTAATTTAGCGCCTTATCAGATAGTTATTGTCCCAATTTATAAAAACGATGAGCAGTTTATTGAAATTTCAAATCAAGCCGAAACTACTATGCAGTCTTTGAGGTCTCAAGGTATTACGGTTAAGTTTGATAACAGAACTACCCAACGTCCAGGTCATAAATTTGCTCAACATGAACTTCAAGGAGTCCCTATTCGCATAGCCATTGGACCAAAAGATATTGAGAGTGGCACGGTAGAATTAGCTCGTAGAGATACTTTAACAAAAGAAGTTGTAGCCTTAGACAACTTAACGAAAACTGTAAAGAGACTTCTTGAGGAAATTCAAAACAGCTTATTCCAAAAGGCATTGGATTTTAGATCAAGTCATATTACCAAAGTAGAAACGTTTGAAGAATTCAAAACTGTTTTGGAAGTAAAAACAGGGTTTATTTCTGCTCACTGGGATGGTAGTGCAGAAACAGAAGATAAAATAAAAGAAATAACAAAAGCTACAATCCGTTGTATCCCATTAGATTCTGAGTTAGAAAACGGTGTATGTGTGTTTTCGGGAAAGCCTTCTAAACAGCGAGTTTTATTTGCTAAAGCTTATTAGGATTAACTTTTTTTAAAAAAACTTGGTAAGAAGTTGTAACATTTAAAAATAGTTGTATTTTTGCAACCGCATTATAAATAATGTTCGATATTTGAAATAAAATCAGATTCACCAGCAATGTGTTTTTGATAAAAAAAATTGGCCCGTTCGTCTATCGGCTAGGACGCATGGTTTTCATCCATGTAAGAGGGGTTCGATTCCCCTACGGGCTACAATTATTTAATAATAATAAAATTATCAACTATGGCAAATCATAAGTCAGCTTTAAAAAGAATAAGAAGTAACGAATCAAAGCGTGTGCTCAACAAGTATCAGCACAAAACAACACGTAACGCAATAAAGAAGCTTCGTGAAACAACTAATAAGAAAGAAGCAACGAAGCTTTTTACTACGGTCTCTTCTATGATTGATAAATTAGCAAAAAACAATATCATTCACGATAACAAAGCAGCAAATCTAAAGTCTGGTTTGTCAAAATTTGTTTCTGCATTATAATTCTATAAATTGATTCCACAAAAAAGCCTTTCATTTTTGAAAGGCTTTTTTGTGGAATCAAATGAACAGTATTTTAACCATTCATAGAAATTAAAAACTCTTCATTATTTCGTGTTTTCTTGAAGCGGTCGTTAATAAACTCCATTGCTTCAACAGGATTCATATCTGCAAGATACTTTCGCATTACCCACATACGTTGAATCGTATTAGCATCTAGTAGTATATCATCACGACGAGTACTTGAAGAGGTTAGATCAATGGCTGGGAATATTCTACGGTTAGATATTTTTCTATCTAATTGAAGCTCCATATTTCCTGTTCCTTTAAATTCTTCAAAAATTACTTCATCCATTTTTGAACCAGTTTCTGTTAATGCTGTAGCAATAATAGTTAATGATCCTCCATTTTCAATATTTCTAGCAGCTCCGAAAAATCGTTTTGGTTTGTGCAATGCGTTAGCATCAACACCACCACTTAATATTTTTCCTGAAGCAGGTTGTACAGTATTATAAGCTCGAGCTAGTCGGGTAATAGAATCTAACAAAATAACAACATCGTAACCACACTCAACAAGACGCTTTGCTTTTTCGAGAACAATATTAGCAATTTTAACGTGTTCATGGGCTTCTTTATCAAACGTAGAAGCGATTACTTCTCCGCGAACATTTCGTTGCATATCTGTAACCTCTTCAGGACGTTCATCAATTAATAAGACCATTTGATAAACTTCCGGGTGATTGGCTGCAATTGCATTAGCAACATCTTTGAGAAGCATTGTTTTACCAGTCTTAGGTTGCGATACAATCATGCCACGTTGTCCTTTTCCAATCGGAGAAAATAAGTCCATTATTCTAGTGGAAATTGTACTTTGTTTTTCGGCTAAATTGAATTTTTCTTGAGGGAATAAAGGAGTCAGGTGTTCAAAAGCAACACGATCTCTAACAGCTTGAGGGTCTAGTCCATTAATTTTACTCACTTTTATCAAAGGAAAATATTTTTCTCCCTCTTTAGGTGGACGAACTTGTCCTAGTACAGTATCACCATTTTTCAATCCAAATAAACGAATTTGTGATTGAGATACGTAAATGTCATCTGGAGATGACAAATAGTTATAGTCTGAAGACCTTAGGAATCCATATCCGTCTTGCATAACGTCTAATACGCCTTCACTTTCAATGATAGCATCGAATTCAAAATCAGGCTCTTTATAGCGATTTCGATTATCTTTATTTCCATTATCACCCCGTTTTTGGTTTTGCTGATTATGGTTTTTATTAGCATTTGGATTCTGATTCTTATGCTTAGGCTGTCTTGGCTTATTGGGATTGTCGGACTTATTAGAAGAATCTTGTCTATGAACTTCTTTTTTGTCGGCCTCAGAGTTTGTGTGCATTTCTTTTGCAGGCTCCTTCTTTTTTTGATTTTGATTAGACGCTTTATTTTCAGCTAGAGTTTCTTTAGCTAGTTCAGGTTTTGCTTCGTTTTGATTACTTGATTCCTGTGTTGTAGAAGAAGTGTCTTGTGGTTTAGAAATACGTTTTCTTATTGGTCTTTGAGGCTTTTTGTTTGGTACGGAGGCAGCTACTGGAGTAACTACAGTGGGGTTAGCGGCCTGCAAATCTAGTATTTGATAAACCAGGTCAATTTTTTTTAGACTACTGAATTTTGGTACTTTTAGCTCTTTGGCAATTTCCTGTAATTCAAGTAGTTTTTTTTCTTTTAATTGTGAAATTTCAAACATTGTGTGCGTTAGTTGATTGTAAATTATTGTAGTTCTTAGTTATACTAAGGATCTTAATTTTGAATAATTTTTTGAAGAAGTAATTTATTGTGAATTTGATAAAGCTATTTAAGTGTAAAATAGCTGTTATATGTGCAATTATACAACTTTATTTTTAAATCTTTTATAGATGTAATAAAAAATAAACTATTATTTTTGTAGAAAGTTATAACTGAAATGCTTCAAAGAATTCAATCTTTATACTTATTAATTGCTGTTGTCTGTTCAGGAATTTTTTCATCATTGACTGATTTGTTTGTAATAAATGGTGTAACTATAGGTATGATTGATTCGATCCCCTATTTGTTACTGTTTGAAGGTTCTGCATTACTTTCGTTTATTTCTATTTTTCTTTTTAAATCAAGACAGACTCAATTTGTTTTGGGTCGTTTGAATATTATATTAAACTTTATTTTATTAGGGTTATTTGTATTTCGATTGCTAAGTTTACCTGGAGGGCCTGCGAATCCTGAGAAAGGTATTGGGCTGCTACTTCCTATTTTTTCTATCGTATTTTTGGCCTTAGCCAATAAGGCTATAAAAAAGGATGAGACGCTTGTGAAATCAGTAGATCGTTTGAGATAAACCTATTATTATAAGTGCGAAAGAAACCCCAGTATTTCCTGGGGTTTTTTTTATAGATTTCTTTTAAATTCTATAACCTCCAGTTTTTCAATTTTTTCTTTGTTAATCTCAAATCTTAGCATAGTTCTTACCTTATGGATACCGTATGTGCCGGCCGCACCTGGATTCATATGCAACAGCTTGAGCTTTTTGTCATTTATGACCTTTAGTATATGAGAGTGCCCAGATATAAATAAATCAGGAGTATGTATTTTAATTTGATTTCTTACAGCCGGAGCATATCGGCCTGGATACCCTCCTATATGGGTTATCCACACTTTTACTCCTTCGCATTTAAACTTCAAATTCTCAGGAAACTCTAAACGAGCTTCTGCATTGTCAATATTACCATAAACTGCTCTGAGGGGCTTGAGTTTTTTTATAGCATCAGTAACCCTCAAGTCCCCAATATCCCCTGCATGCCAAACTTCATCGGCTTGTTCAACGTGCTTGAGGATATCATCCCCTATAAAACTGTGCGTATCTGAGAGTAATAATATTTTTGTCATTAGAAAATGTTAAAGTGAAAGCTTTTAATGACAAAGTCTAATTATCTTTGCTCATATAACACAAAAGTATCAAAATAGCTTGAGATATTTTATTGATTTATCTTATAATGGCCGCGCTTATCATGGGTGGCAAATCCAACCCGATGTTCTTACGATACAATCGGAGCTTAATCATGCACTAAGTACTGTGCTGAGAGCTCCTTTAGAATGTATGGGTGCCGGTCGTACTGATACAGGGGTGCATGCTAAAATGATGATTGCACATTTTGATTTTGATAAAGAGATTGACACAAAAGATATTCTCTACAAACTTAATGTATACCTTCCTAAAGATATTCACGTCAATTCAATAAAGCAAGTACGTGTGGATGTGCATGCGCGGTTTGATGCGTTAAGTAGAACTTATGTATATGAAATATCAAGAACAAAGGATGCTTTTGATTATCAAAACACCCACACCTATACATTGCCATTAGATATAGACCTAATGAATCAATCAGCTAAAATCTTATTTGAATGTACAGACTTTCAATGTTTTTCTAAAGTTAAAACAGATGTAAAAACCTTTGAGTGTCATGTTATGGAAGCTGAGTGGAAATTGATTAACAATAAACTTTCTTTTAAAATTAAAGCAGACCGTTTTCTCAGAAATATGGTACGAGCAATTGTTGGTACAATGATTGAAGTAGGTGCCAAAAAAAGAACTTTGGAAGAGTTTAGAGCTATTATTAGATCAAAAAACAGATCTAATGCTGGAACTTCTGCCCCATCACAAGGACTTTATTTAGTAGAAATAGACTATAACAAATCAATATATCTGCATGAAAAACTCTAAAAACACTGCTTTTGATGCTACGTTGTTTAAAAGACTTCTGCATTATATTAAGCCATACAGAGGGGTTTTTATTCTTTCGCTAATGACAGTGATTGGATTAGCTGTTTTTGGGGCTCTCCGTCCTAAAGTTTTACAGTTAGCCATTGATCAAAATATTGAGCAAAGATTCGAACCAGGGTTTTTTGAGTATCTCGTTCTTATGTTAGGACTATTAATTTTAGAAGTTACATGTAATCTTCTTTTCATATATTATGCGAGCTGGCTAGGACAATCGGTAGTAAGAGATATCCGAATCAAATTATTTAAACACATTCTTGCGTTTAAAATGAAATATTTTGATAAATCATCGGTAGGAGTTTTGATCACTAGAACAGTAACTGATATGGAGCGAATAGCTGATATTTTTGGTGAAGGCTTGTTCATGATATTTAGTGATATTCTTAAGATGTTTTTTGTCGGATCTGTGATGATTTATATGAACTGGCGTCTAAGTGTCATTGTTTTTTGTACACTTCCAATTGTATTGATTGCTACTAAGATATTTCAGAAATATATGAAAAAGGCATTTGAGGACGTTCGAACGGAAGTATCTAATTTAAATTCTTTTGTACAAGAACGTATTACAGGAATGAAAATAGTTCAAATATTTGCAAGGGAATCTATCGAGTATAAAAACTTTAAAGAAATTAATGCACGTCACAGAAAAGGGTGGATTAAAACCGTATGGTATAACTCGGTATTTTTTCCAATTGCTGAATTGTTGTCTTCAATAACCTTGGGGACTGTTATATGGATAGGAGGTCTAAATACAGTTCTTGAACAAACAGCATCTGTAGGAGATTTAACTGCCTTTATTATGATGGTCCCCATGATATTTAGACCACTAAATCAGATTGCTAATAAATTTAACACACTTCAAATGGGTATGGTAGCTGCTGACAGGGTATTTAAAGTATTGGATACAACATCGAATATACAGGACCATGGAGAAGATACGATTGAAAATATAAAAGGCAATTTAGAGTTTGCAGATGTTAAGTTTTCATATGTTGATAAAGAACCAGTTTTAAAAGGGGTGTCCTTTAAAGTAACAGCTGGCGATACGGTAGCTATAGTTGGATCCACAGGTGCCGGGAAATCTACTATTGTAAATTTATTAAACCGTTTGTATGACATTGATTCAGGAAAGATTACAATCGATTCTAAAGATATAAGAACAGTAGCACTTAAGAGTTTGAGACAAAACATTGCCGTTGTGCTTCAAGATGTGTTCCTGTTTGCAGACACTATCTTGAATAATATAACACTTAATAATCCAGCTATTAGTGAACTGGAAGTACAGTCAGCCGCGAAAGAGATTGGTGTTCACGATTTCATAATCAGTTTGCCAAATGGGTATCATTATAACGTAAAAGAACGCGGTGTGATGTTGTCATCTGGTCAAAGGCAGTTAATTTCATTTTTAAGAGCGTATGTGACCAATCCAAAAATTTTAATTCTTGACGAGGCAACAGCATCAATTGATTCTTATTCTGAACAACTGATTCAAAAAGCAACCCAAAAAATCACAGATGGACGAACATCTATTGTGATTGCACATCGCTTAGCAACCATTAAAAAATGTGATATGATTATTGTATTAGATGCTGGAGAAATTATAGAGAAAGGGACTCACAAGGAATTACTTACCATAAAAAATGGGCACTACAGGAATTTGTATGACGCACAATTTTTGAACAAAAACAGCACGATTTAAGAAATGTCAGACTTGACTCTTTTAATTAAATCTAGCGTGTCTTTAAATATAACAAAATCTCCATTATTTACGTAAGAAACAAGCCCTGTCTCTTCACTAACAACAAGTGCTAAAGCATCTGTTTTTTCAGAAATACCTATTGCAGCCCGGTGTCTAAGCCCAAAGTGAGAAGGAATATTTTTTTCATTATTAACTGGGAGTATGACTCGTGTAGCTTTAATGGTATTGTTAGAGATTATAATTGCACCATCGTGTAGTGGACTATTTTTAAAAAAGATACTTTCTAAAATTGGCTGAGTCACTGTAATATTCATATCATCTCCAGTTTCTACTAAAAAATCTAAATTATTATTGCGTTCAATTACAATAAGGGCTCCTGTTTTAGAGCTTCCCATTTTAATGCATGATTTTACAATGGTCTCGGCGTCAGACGCACTTTTTCCTTGAGTCTTTAAAAAACTAAATCGTTTTATTAAAGAGCCACTTTTACCAAGGTTAGTTGAGCCAATCATTAATAAAAACTTACGTATTTCAGGCTGAAAAACAACAATTAATGCAATAATCCCAACACTCATAAATCCGTCCAAAATATTACTAAGCATTCGCATTTGTAAGACATCTACTAGGAGGTAAAAAAGATAGAAGATGACAATCCCAAAAAAGATATTGATAGCAACTGTTCCTTTAATTAGTTTGTAGACATAGTAAAGCAGAAAAGCGACCAATAAGATGTCTAGAATATCTAATACGTTGAAGTTTAATAAGTCTTTAAAGATGTCCAATAGATTCGAATTTTGAATAAATATAATAAATATAAAATGAACGCTAGTTTTTAAGCGCTTTGTAAAGTTTAATACACTCTATAGCTTCTTTGACATCGTGAACTCTTAATATTTTTGATCCTTTTTCCAGTGCGATCATGTGCAGAGCAGAAGTTCCATTAAGGGCGTTATCTGCAGTCGTATTTAAGGTTTTGTAAATCATAGATTTTCTGGAAACACCAGCCAGTATAGGAAGGTTTAAGTTTGTGTAAAAATCTAAGGAATTGAGCAGTTTAAAGTTTTGATCCAAAGTTTTAGAAAACCCAAAGCCTAAATCGATAATCAGGTCTTTTATTTGATGTTTTCTAGCTAGATGAATACGCTCTGAAAAATAGGAGTAAACCTCTTTAGTTATGTTTGAATAGTTGGACATCTGCTGCATTGTTTGTGGGGTACCTCTCATGTGCATCATGATATAGGGTACTCCTAGTTTACCAACCGACTCAAACATCATAGGATCTAATATTCCGGCTGAAATATCATTCACCATGGCTGCGCCAGCTTGAACAGATTCTTTTATAACATTACTTCTAAAACTATCAATTGAAATAGGAGTCTCAGGAAATGTTTCATGGATTAAGCGAACGATCGGAATCAGTCGATTAATTTCTTCTTTTTCAGAAACAAAATCAGCACCAGGTCTGGAACTGTAGGCTCCAATATCTATAAAAGTAGCTCCTTCATTTATTAGTTTTTCCGTCTGAGATAAAAACCCTTTATCATTTTTAAATTTCCCGCCATCATAAAATGAATCTGGAGTTACATTTAAAATCCCCATCACTTTAGGAGTGTTAAGATCTATGAGTTTACCGCTACAATTGATGGTCATAAATAGTTGTAATCGTTAGTTTTTATCAAGATTTAAAACATAAATCTTGATGTTTTGAATATTTTAAGCGAAATTTACGCAAAATTCGATTTATTTCATGCAAAATACTTCAAAAGAATACGATGCTGTTATTCAGGTCTGCCAAGAGTTGTTTAGTAAAAAAATGAAGGACTATGGATGTGCATGGCGTATTCTTAGATTGCCATCCCTTACCGATCAAATTTTTATAAAAGCACAGCGAATCAGGGGATTACAGCAAAACGCTGTTCAAAAAGTGGATGAAGGGGCTGCAAGTGAGTTTGTTGGTATTATAAATTATTGCGTAATGGCATTAATTCAGATAGAAAAAGGGGTTGTAGAACATCCTGATTTATCATTCGAAGAGGCGGTTTCACAGTATATTGAAAAAATTTCGATTACCAAACAGCTCATGATGGATAAAAATCATGATTATGGGGAGGCATGGCGTGATATGCGAGTGAATTCACTCACGGATTTAATTTTACAAAAATTATTGCGAGTCAAACAAATTGAAGATAATGCAGGGTACACTCTTGTTAGTGAAGGAATTGATGCTAATTATCAGGACATGATTAATTATGCAGTATTTGCTCTTATACATCTAAACGAATCATAAAATGAAAACTCTAGTCCCAATTTCAAGAATATTTGTTGGAATTCTATTTATAATTTCAGGCCTTATTAAGCTAAATGACCCTTTAGGGTTTTCTTATAAGCTGCAAGAATATTTTAGCGCTGAAGTTTTAAACCTCCCTTTTTTAGAGCCTTACGCTTTGGTTATTTCTGTTCTTGTAGTAGTTTTTGAAGTGGTTCTTGGTGTATTTTTATTGATTGGATATAAACCTAAGTTTACGGTTTGGAGCTTACTAACGATGATTGTATTTTTTACATTTTTAACATTTTATTCAGCTTATTTTGATAAGGTTAAAGACTGTGGTTGTTTTGGTGATGCTCTAAAACTAACTCCTTGGGAAAGTTTTACAAAGGATGTAGTGCTTTTGGGTTTTATTTTAATTCTATTTATAGGTAAATCGTATATCTCTCCATTATTTAAGCCTTTACCAACAACTGTGCTTGCTCTTATGAGTTTTATAGCCAGTCTTGGATTTGGATACCATGTTTTAATGCATCTTCCAAGTATCGATTTTAGAGCATATAAAATAGGTGATAACTTATTGAAAAATATGAGTACACCAGAAAATGCTGCAAAAGCAGTGCAAGAATTTACCTGGGTTTTTGATGTTAATGGAAATCAGAAAACCGTAGTCACCGATGGCTCTTATCCAGAAGTTAATGGTGACTATGTGAGCGTAGAAACGAAAGTTATTGAAGAAGGTTATCAGCCATTGATATTAGATTTCTCTATTGAAACTGAAACAGAAGATTTAACTAATGAATTTCTCATCAATGAGAAGCTCATTATGATTGTGTCTTATAATCTAGAGACTGCTGAAATAAAAGGATTAGAAAAATTAAAATCATTTTCTGAAGATGCCAAATCTAAGGGCTATACTGTCATAGGTTTAAGTGCATCAGGCAGAGACACCAAAGATGAAGTCAAATCTTCATTTAATCTTGATTTTGAGTTTTATCTTTGTGACGAAAAAGCACTCAAAACAGTTGTGCGCTCTAATCCAGGAGTTTTAATTTTAAATCGTGGAACTGTTGAGCAAAAAGCTCACTGGAATGATATTGATAACCTAGATCTTTAACCTCTTTTGGGACGCTATTTACTAAAAAAAATACAGCATGCTTTTTGGACACTCTTTGGAGTTGTTACTGCAATATTTTTTCTTTTTAATGTATTGCCAGGAGATCCTGCTCAAATGATGTTAGGTCAAAATGAAGATCAAGTTCAGTTAGCAATTGTAAAGCAAAAGTATGGATTTGATCAGCCAGTATTGACACAGTACTTGTATTATTTAAATGATATTTCGCTGCTGTCTTTTCATTCTAAGAATCCAAAAAAATACACATTTTTAAAATCCCACGATTACAACTACCAATCGCTTTTTGAAACTTCAACTACAAACGTTGTGTTTAAATACCCTTATTTAAGAACTTCTTTCACAAAGCAGGGTAAAAAAGTAAGTCAAATACTAATTGAGACGCTTCCAAATACAATTATACTAGCTGTGGCTTCTATTTTTATTGCGTTATTTATAGGTTTGTTTTTTGGTGTGATTTCAGCGCTTTATAAGGACCATTGGATTGATAAATCTGTTTTGGTATTGAGTACATTGGGGATGAGTTTGCCATCTTTTTTTAGTGCGATACTTGCAGCTTGGGTATTTGGTTTTTTATGGCATCAATATACAGGCTTAGAAATGACTGGGAGCCTGTACGAATTAGATGATTTTGGAGAGTCTAATGTTTTGAAGTTAAAAAACTTAATATTACCTGCTTTTGTGCTTGGAATTCGACCCTTGGCAGTTGTTACTCAATTGATGCGCAACTCTTTGTTAGAAGTGTTTAATCAAGATTATATTCGTACGGCTAGAGCTAAAGGATTGAGTGCTTTTCAGGTTATTACAAATCATGCCATAAAAAATGCATTGAATCCAGTAGTAACAGCTATTTCTGGTTGGTTTGCTTCTTTGCTTGCAGGCGCTGTTTTTGTAGAATATATATTTGCATGGAATGGGTTAGGTAAGGAAATTGTAAACGCATTAAATACCTTAGATTTACCTGTAATTATGGGTGCAGTTTTAATAATTGCCCTTACTTTTGTAATTATAAATATTTTAGTTGATATAATTTATACTTATTTGGATCCCAAAATCAAACTTAACGCCTGATAAAAATTAAAAAATGAAACATATTTTAGTATTTACTTTTTTAGTCACTACATTTTTGAGTTGTCAAAACAGAAATGAAACACAGTTTTCATTAGAAGCATTAAACGATGAGCTTATTAACTTACAAGGCGACTCAGTGCCATTTAAATCTATCTTAGAAAAACATAACGGAAGTACCATATTTATTGATGTCTGGGCCTCATGGTGTAGAGATTGTCTAATAGGCTTACCTGGTGTTAAAATACTTCAGGAAACTTATCCAGAGATCGACTTTGTTTACTTGTCATTGGATAAATCTGAAGTTGCTTGGAAAAGAGGGATAGATCGGTTACAGATCTCAGGCGAGCATTACTTTATGCAGTCTGGACGGAAAGGAGATTTGGGTGCTTTTTTAGGATTAGATTGGATCCCTCGCTATTTAATTATTGATAAAAATGGTGGAATCAAGGTATTTAATGCAATTGAAACAACTGATAAAAAACTTTTAAATAATTTATAATGAGAAAACAAATTGTAGCAGGAAATTGGAAAATGAATAAAGACTATGTCGATTCAGAACTTTTAGTTTCTAAGCTTCTAGAGCAGTATAACCATTCACAAACAGAGGTTATTATAGCACCTCCTTTTACAAGCCTTCTCTGTTCTTCAAATTTATTAAAAGGAAGTCAGATAAATGTCGCTGCTCAAAACATGCATTTTGCTGAAAACGGAGCCTATACAGGTGAGATTAGTGCAGGAATGCTTAAAAGTATTGGTATTCAAACAGTTATTTTAGGTCATAGTGAGCGTCGTGCTTATTTTAATGAAACGGATACTCTTTTAGCAAAAAAAGTAGATACTGCTTTACAACACAGTATGCGTATTATTTTTTGCTTTGGAGAAGAATTAGCAGATCGTAAGTCAGGAAATGAGGAAGTAATTGTAGAAGGTCAGATTAAGAATGCATTATTTCATTTACCAGCATCAGCTTGGGAGAATATTGTTCTAGCTTACGAGCCTGTATGGGCAATAGGAACTGGAGAGACAGCTTCGCCAGAACAAGCTCAGGACATGCACGCATTTGTACGAAAAACTATTGAAAACAAATACTCTTCAGACTTATCATCTGAGGTCACTATTATTTATGGAGGAAGTGTAAAATCTACAAATGCGAAAGAAATTTTTTCAAAAGCAGATGTTGACGGGGGTTTAATCGGAGGTGCAGCATTGGATGTGACTCAATTTACTGCGATTATAAACGCTTTTTAAATTTGGCAGACTCAATATATATAGGCTATACTTTTAAAGTTTCACCTCTTCAGCCAGGAACCGAAATTTTAATTGCTGAATTGGGACATGCGGGTTTTGAAAGTTTTGTTGAAACACCCGAAGGTGTTATTGCATATATTCAACAAAGACATCATTCGAAGTCTATTTTAGAACCAATTTATATTTTAAAATCTAAAGAATTTAAAATTACCTATAATTTTGAGATAATTGAACAGATCAATTGGAATGCTGAGTGGGAAAAGAATTTCAACCCTATAGTGGTCGGAAATCAATGCGCCATACGCGCACCATTTCACGATTCCTTTGATGTTAAGTATGATATAATAATTGAACCCAAAATGAGTTTTGGAACTGGCCATCATGAAACAACTCATATGATGATTGAATATATTTTAGCAACGGATTTCAACAACAAGTCTGTTTTAGATATGGGCTGTGGTACTGGAGTTCTTGCTATTTTGGCTATGAAAAAAGGAGCTCTAAATGTCGAGGCAATAGATGTTGATAATTGGTGCTATTTAAATAGTTTGGAAAATATCTCAAGAAATGATTGTAAACAGATTTCTGTTTTTGAAGGTGATGCTTCTTTACTTAAAGGCAAAAAATTTGATGTAATTATCGCGAATATCAATCGGAATATATTATTAAATGATTTAAGTGCTTATGTTGCTTGTTTAAATGAAAATGCTTCTCTATTTTTAAGTGGGTTTTATGATTCCGACTGCGCACTTATTCAAACATATTGTCAAAACTTAGGTCTTGAGCTCGAAATAAAGAGAAATCGGAACAATTGGGCAGCTTTAAAATTCGTAAATTAACTATGAGTACAAAAGAAAAAATTAACGAACAATCTGATACATTAACAAAAGAAGGATATCTAAATGAAATTGTTCTTTTTAATGACGATGTAAATACTTTTGACCATGTGATTGAATCGCTAGTCTCAATTTGCAGTCACTCACATGAGCAGGCTGAACAGTGCGCTTTACTTGTTCATTACAAAGGAAAGTGTACAGTAAAAACAGGAACATTCGATGAGTTAGAGCCTTTGTGCAGTAAGTTATTACAAGCAGGATTGAGTGCTGAAATTCTGTAAGGACTCAATATTTTATTTTTACAATCTAATCTTACTACAATTAAGTTTAAAATAGATAGTTCCTTTTATGACAATTATAGCATTGACGAGCATGTAGATTTAGTCAAATTTAAGTCAGTTTTTTTGATAGCCGAAAATCCACCGGCAATATCAATCACGTTATGAAATCCATTCGCTTTTAGTATTGAGGCCGCAATAACAGAACGATAGCCTCCCGCGCAATGTATATAATATGTTTTTTGAGTATCTATCTTATCCAATTTAAGATTAATTTGGCCTAAGGAGAGATGTTGCAGACCGTCCAATTTTAAATGCATAGTGTCATATTCCGCTTTTTTACGAACATCCAAAATAGAAAGCACTTCTTTTTTAGTATGATTCTCGAACTCTATTGAAGAGATTGAGGTTAATTGGTCTATAGCTTTTCCAGCTGCAACCCAAGCTTGCATACCGCCTTCTAAATACCCTATAGTATGGTCATAGCCAACACGAGCTAATCGTGTAATAGCCTCCTTAGATTTGCCTTCAGGAACCACTAAAAGGATGGACTGTTTAATATTGTTGATTAGCGCACCTACCCAGGGGGCAAATCCACCGTTGAGGCCAATAAAAAGGGACCCTGGAATATGATTTTCTATAAATTCTTTTTGAGTCCTAACATCTAGTACGAGGTTGTTGCTGTCGGATATAAGAGATTCAAATTCAGACACTGAAAGTGGCTTATTTCCATTTTCTAGAACTTCATCTAATTCGGAATATCCACACTGATTTAATATTGCATTTTTGGAAAAATATTGAGGAGCTTCGCTTATACCGCTTAGTACTTCTTTAATAAACTCTTCTTTAGTCATATCTGCGCGTAGGGCATAGTTGGTATTTTTTTGATCTCCAACTGTTCCAACTGTTTTTTTACTCAAATTCTTACCACAAGCAGACCCCGCTCCATGCGCAGGGTATATAATTACAGAATTGTCTAAGTTCATAATTTTACTACGTAAAGATTCGAACAGCATTCCTGCCAAGTCTTTTTCTGTCAGGTCAGATTTGATAGCTAAGTCTGGTCTTCCAACATCACCAAGGAAAAGTGTATCACCGGAAAAAATAGCATGATTTTCTCCATTTTCATCAATTAGTAAATAGGTCACAGACTCTAAAGTATGCCCAGGAGTATGTAATGCTTTCAAGGTTATATTTCCAATTTTAAACTCTTCATTATCCGAAGCGTTATAGCATTCAAAAACTGTATTTGCATTAGGTCCATACACAATAGTTGCTCCTGTTTTCTTAGCTAAATCTAAATGCCCAGACACAAAATCAGCATGAATATGTGTTTCAAAAATGAATTTAATAATGGCGTTGTTAGCGTTTGCTTTATCTACATAATGTTGGGTTTCCCTTAGAGGGTCTATAATGGCCACCTCTCCTTCAGATTCGATGTAGTAGGCACCTTGAGCCAAACAGCTAGTATAGATTTGATCGATTTTCATGACAGAAAAGTATTAAGACAACTACAAAAGTAAGTTTTTTGAAATTGATGGGATATTCTTTTTATAAAAAGAATATTACCCTATATTTGCAGCCATTTAAATGGCCTTGTAGCATAACTGAATAGTGCACTTGATTACGGCTCAAGAGGTTACAGGTTTGAATCCTGTCAAGGTCACAAAGGGAATTACAGAAATGTAGTTCCTTTTTTATTTTACACTTAACGCTTTCATTAACGCTATTGTTATACTTCTAGACTTTTAGACGTATTTTATTACCCTAATTCCGTTAAAACTAAATAAACCAGACCCCACTATTATTTTTAAAGTCGGTTTCTGTTTTGAGAGTTAGCTGTGAAATTAATATATATCCCCACGGTTTGGTATAACTAAT
>CAJXDP010000032.1 GCA_913052445.1 uncultured Formosa sp. | reverse complement strand
AAAAGTTGGCACTAATATGGCACTTTTCGCTTTTAGCAGTTTTCTCAACGCGCTTCAGACGTTGTACAAGAGAAATAGATATATTATATTTGGCATCTAATGAAGAATAAATTATATCAATTAATGAACACTAAAACTTTAATGATAATAAGCGCTATATTTTTAGCTGTCAATGGTTTTGGATTTACTTTTTTCCCTAATGAAATTGCTGGTTTATTAATTAATGATGATAATTATATTTTTATTTTAATTCTACAGATTTTAGGTGCTTTATATTTGGGTTTTAGTATTCTAAATTGGATGTCAAAAGCCAGTTTAATAGGTGGGATTTACAACAAACCTATTCTTATAGGAAATTTACTTCACTTCTTTACTGCTTCAATGGCTCTCATAAAATTGGCTTTCAAAGCTGAAACTAATCTTCAGCTAATTTTTTCTTACACAATAATTTACTCTCTTTTTACATTATCTTTTGGATATGTTTTTTTTACTAATCCGTCTTTAAAATAAACCATAGCTATCTTCTTCAGATAGTTTAAGTAAAAACTAAATGTTGTAATTTGGGGGTATGAAAAACTACTCGGACTTTATTAAAGAAACACTAATTAAGTTTTACAAGTGTGAGCTCAAAACTTGGAGAAATATATTTAGATATAAATCCTAAACCCTAGGCATATCTGCTTCTTTTAATTCAGCTATTTCTAATCCTCTTAAGTAGGTTAGACTTACATTTATAGACGAATGCCCCATAGCTTTCTGTAGCTAGGTTATAGAGCCAGGTTTTTTAATTACGCACCTTAAAATCAGCTATTTGCAATTTTTTTTTATCTATATTAGTGTCTATTAATACTAACTAAAAAATAATTAATTATGAAAAAATTTATTTTAACTGCAACATTAGCTTTGTTTCTAACTAATATTTCTACTGCACAAGATTCTAAATTTTATTTAGGTATTGGAGTTGGTTATGCATCAGCTGGCGGAGACTTTGACGATAATGACGGAGGTATTGCTTTTGATTTCTTAGACATGGGCTACAGGTTTAATGAAAGTTGGGGTGTAACTTTAGGTTTAAATTCAGCAAGTCACAATATTGATGATCAAGGGTTTTCTGGAACTACTGTTGTTACGTCTTTTGCTATTGGCCCCATGTATTCTGTCCCTGTAGGTAATATGATGTGGGATTTCAAACCTCAATATGCATTTAGTATGGCAGCTGATATAGATTATGGTGGATTAGATGCATTTGAAGAAAAAGGATCTGGTTTTATATTAGGAAATTCATTGGTAATGGGTGATAATTCTTGGCAATGGTCAATAGATGCGGATTATGTGATGGGTAACTTTGATGACTTAGGCTACAACAGTTTTCGTATAGGAGCTGGACTGAGATACAATTTTTAATACGCATTTAATGAATATTTGAAAAGAGCCTTTGGGCTCTTTTTTTTATTTTTATATTCAATCTAAAAACTATGAAATACTTAATTCTATTATTGTTTATTCCATTTGTTGCTATTGGGCATATCTTTTTCTTTTAATTCAAACAATTTAAGTAATAACTAAATTTTGTAAATTTGGTTTATGAAAAACTCTTTAAAAAAAATTGCACTAATCACTGAAATAATTGGAGGGATTGCTTTATTTATATCACTAATATTTGTTGGTGTTCAATTTAAAGAAAATACTATAGCAACAAAATCTGCTACTGCAAATGCTGCAAATGCAATAACTGTTTCTTGGTATACTGAAACCGGTAATAGTGAACAATCAAGCCAGCTTCTATGGGATTATATAAAGGACCCAAAAAGTATAACAACAAGTGCTGAAAAATTTCAAGCTACTATATTAATGCACGGCTTAATATTGTCGTTTCAAAACAATTACTATTTAGCAAATGAGGGTACTCTTGATCAGAATGTTCAAGAATCTCTTACTGCTTCTATAAATGCCATAAAAAACCAACCAGGGTGGCAGGAATATTGGCAGAATAGAGAATCTCATTTCTTTGTGGAATTTAGAGATTATATGAACTCAATATTAACGTCAGATTCCGAAGTAGATGAAGGTATTTATGATACCTTAAAAGGAAATTAAGAAGAAATAATCTATAAATTTATTCCTTACTTACTAAACCATAGGTATATCCTCTTCAGATAGTTTAAGTAAAAATAAATGTTGTAAATTAAGGTTATGAAAAAAATTGATGCAGCATACTTAAGTAAAAAAATTAATCAACTAAATAAGAAGATTCACAGAGCTAAGAAACAAGGAAATGAAAATAAAGTATGGTGGAGAAAAATGAAGTTTGATAAATTAATAAGTAAATTGAAAGGCTCAGAAGGCTTAAATAAAAAACCTAAACCATAGGCATACCTTATTTTTATATTCAATCTAATAGCTATGAAAAAATTAAGTTGGGTTAGTAAAGTAATAATCATTTGCTCAATTATAGTTTCTATGTGTCTTGTATATATATATTTAAAAAAATGAGAAAGTTATTACTACTATTATTGTTTATTCCATTTGCCTTTGCCTGTGATACTTCGACAACATAAGAACAAGAACAAGAAGTTTTAAGTAGTATAACACAAGAATCTGTTTTTAATGAGAAATGAAACCCAACGTATCAAAATAGAAATTGCCAAAAACAATAAGGATTTTCAGCTCCTTGAAAATGGCGTGGTAGTTGTCAAAGGGCAAAAGCCAAAATGGTATTCTTCAGAAATACAGTTTCGTTACAACAACAAAACCTATAACATAAAAAAGAAAGGGTTTTGGGGGACATCATTTTCTATTTTACAAGGCGGACAGCTCATTGGAGACATTGTTTGGAGTTTTAAAACAGGTACAAAAATAATTCTTAAAGACAGCGTCTTGAACACATCTCACTATTCGTTAAAAGCAGAGACTGTTGGTAAATGGTATTCATCAAATAGGCAATACATACTTAATAAAAATGAAAAAACAACTGCGTTAACAATTCATTATGCTTTAAAAAAATGGAAAGAATCTATTGAAGCAGAATTTAACGATGAAAGCAATGCCGACTATGTCCTTTTAGTCGCTGCTCTTTTCTTAATGAGGCTACAACAAAGCGCTGAGGGTGCTGGATCTGGGGCTATGGTTGGTTAATTTCTATTTGTTTAAGTTCAAAAAAAGTAGCTTAGATAGCTTCTCTTAATTTTTTTTATCGTCAACAATAGTCAATACTAACCCGATAATTGAAATCACAAGTGCTAAAACAAATAATGGCAACTTTCCCTCAATATCAGCTGAATTTAATCCATTAGGATCTAAACTAATAAAAAGAGCCATATAGGTAACTCCTGCTGAAAAAGACCAGCCCAATAAAAGCATTAAATGTTGTTTTTGTTGTTTAAACACAAATACGGCAGATAATAAAGTTAAAGCAATTAAATAGTCAACAATCCATAAGGGAACATATTGCCAGTCAGCCCAATAGGTGTTCAATATTGTTTCAACTAAAGCAAGAATGACTGAGTATAATGTCGCGACTACTAAATTTATCTTTTTAACCATAATTAATAACTTAAATGCTAATATAATGGTTTCAATAAGACTACTAAACCATAGGCATATCTTCTTCTTTTAATTCAGCTATTTCTAAACCACGTAAATAGTTTAAACTTTCGTTTTATACACTTGAGGAATCAAACTTATTCTGTTGGTAAAAAGAATTCAAAAAGCCCCTGCATTAATGCAAGGGCTTTTAAAGTATAATATTCTTTTTGCTGAGTAGTGATTACTCCATTTCTTCCGATTCAGCTACATCAGCAACAAGAGAATTCATCATTCCTCCAAAATCAAACCAATCTCCACCACCTGATATCTTACCATCAACAAATGAGAAGGCATGGTATGAAGTTATTTTTAACGATTTCCCAGTCTCTGTGTGGTTACCCGTCCAAGTTCCATAAGTTCTAGTACTACCATCTAATTGTCCAGTTTCAGGATTAACACCAGGCAGCCAATAATCAGCCGTAAAGTTCATGTTATCGAAAGCTTTTTGGTAATTAAGGATAGCGTTCTTAAATTCATTTAAATCAGCCATTTCAGAACCATAAACAGGCATATGCCACTCTATTTCGTTGTGAAGTAATTCAAACATTGCATCTGGATTTTCAGATTGATGAAGCTCAAAGTATTTTTTTGCTGTTGCTGTATTCTTCTCAAAATCAGCGTGATTTCCTGTTGAACATGATGCAGCTAACAGACAAATAGCTAATAATTTAATTGCTCTAATCATAATTTAGGTTTTAATTAATATTTTACCAATATAAATAAATTAAAACTATTAAATTGCAAAAAACAACTTATAAATAAATTTATCATGAAAAAATCAATTTTATTCCTACTATTAACTTCAGCATTAATATCCTGTAACACAACCGTTGATCAAGAGCTTGCAGCTTCTAAAGCTATTGGATATGAAATAGACGACGACGGGAGCAAAGCACCTCTTTACAGTGGAGACATGTCTAATTTAGCAGTATGGGAAGCTTATATCAAAGCTCATAACGAACAGGACTTAGAGGCAATCAAAAGTATGAATGCTGATGAGGGCTTCAAAGTATATGCGCCAAACGGAGCAGTTATTGAAGGCAACGATGCTCACATCGAATTTTTAACCAACTGGTTTGCCGATGCATCTCCAAAATGGAAAATGAATTACCTTATTGAAAATGAATTTACAAACAAAAAAGGTGAATTACGACAATGGGTAACATCTGGAAATCAATTAACATTAACGGTTGATGGTAAAGAAGTGAAATTGGGCCAAGTTAATGATGCTCTTATCTCTAATGGAAAAGTTCAAATGTTCTATGTAACCGAACGCGTTCTTGCGACGGATGAATTGGAATAATTTAAAAAATCAAAACAGCTAAATTTTAGTACTATGAAAAAATTTCTTTACTTATTCTTATCTCTTACATTATTAAGTTGCGATTCTGAAAGTGACGCTAATGCTCCCGATGACCCAACTTTTAACCTTTTAGGGACTTGGGCCGGTACTATTGATGAGGAAGAAGGTGATGATACTGCCGTTGAGCTCGTACTTAGTTCGGATTTTACAGGATCTCTTACATTTACATCGGGATCAGAGAGTTCGATGGAACCTTTTTCTTGGATATCAACGGACACTCAAATTACTATAACCTATGACTTTGACCCAGATGAAGGTGGAACCTTGAATTATTCTGTCATAGACCAAGATACTATGTCAGTAGGACCAGATGAAGATGGAGATGACGATTTCATAACGATGTACAGGCAGTAACATACGCCTTTAATATAATTACAAATTAGCCTATATAATTTATTGTGTAGGCTTTTTTGAGTTTTCTTAAAATTGCAAAGCGTAAATATATTCCGTTTTCTTATCAAATTACTTTCACTATCTAGTAAAATAAAATGCATCCAATGCAAATATTAGCTAATCGGGCTTAGTCTAAAAAGATAAGATATAGAAACGCAAAAGGACTATACTCAATAAGTTTGCCAAAATAATAATTAATTATTTTTTTTAAAATTATTAAAACCCAACTAAATTTAGGTGGCGTTTTGTTTTGCCTGCGCCCAACAACATTAACATTTACTTTTATTAATACAATTTAAATTTTCATTAATTTGCACCAATTAATCTTCATTCAAACATGAAAAAATTAACCGGGTTTTTATTATTTCTTATTAGTCTTTCAAGCTTTTCACAGATTCTAAATCCTGTGAATTGGGAATTTGGCTCTGAAAAGATTTCAGAGACGGAATATGAACTTGTTTTTGTAGCTAAAATTGATTTTCATTGGTCACTTTACTCTCAATTTGTAGAAGAAGGCGGTCCTCTGCCAACGGTTTTTTCATTTGAGTCATCTGAAGCATTTGAATTAGTTGAAAACGTTGAAGAATCAGATTCTAATAAAGTTACACAGTTTGATTCTGTGTTTGAAATGGTAGTTTCAAAGTTTTATGAAAGAGCTGTGTTCAAACAAAGAGTTCGCACTAAATCCCAAGCTTTCAGACTAAATGGGAATATTGATTACATGACCTGTGACGACACTAAGTGCACCTACAAGCCAGATAACCCCTTTAATTTTGAATATACTGCTGAGACAGGGTTCTCAATTATTGGTGCGACCCCAATCTCGGAGTCACAGATTTCAGGAAATGCAAATGTAGCTTTGTACGGAATGTCTCAAAATGTACTTCAACAAGCTGCAACTAATTGTAGTGTTCAAACTACTTCCTTATCCAAAGACATACAATCCGCTAACAATTCACTATGGCAAATTTTCGGCCTGGGTTTTCTAGGGGGACTTCTTGCTTTGCTAACCCCTTGTGTGTTTCCAATGATTCCCCTGACAGTTAGTTTTTTTACAAAAAAAAGCGGCAGTACTAAAGATAAAAGCGGTATTTCAAAAGCTATTCTTTATGGATTTTTTATTGTATTGGTTTATTTAGCCTTAAGTATTCCTTTTCATTTATTAGATTCGGTTAATCCCGACATATTAAATGAAATATCCACAAATGTTTGGCTAAATGTTTTCTTTTTTATCATATTCATATTTTTTGCCTTTTCATTTTTTGGATACTATGAGCTCACCTTGCCGGCTAATTGGACAAACTCTACAACTAAAGGAGAAGGAATTGGAGGATTTCTAGGGATCTTCTTTATGGCTCTTACATTATCGATAGTTTCTTTTTCTTGCACAGGACCTATTTTGGGATCGCTTTTAGCAGGGTCTCTTTCTGCTGAGGGAGGTGCATGGCAACTAACAGCTGGAATGGGAGGATTTGGAGCGGCTCTCGGCCTGCCTTTTGCTTTGTTCGCAATGTTTCCAAATATGCTTAAAGCGCTACCAAAATCAGGAGGTTGGCTAAACACAACTAAAGTAGTCCTAGGGTTTTTTGAACTTGCCTTAGCATTTAAATTTCTTTCCAATGCAGACTTGGTCAAACACTGGGGTTTACTTAAAATAGAAGCTTTTTTAGGAATTTGGATTATAATTTTCGCTAGTCTAGCTATATATATCTTTGGAAAGCTAAAATTCCCACATGACTCTCCAGTCAAAAAATTATCACTTTTTAGGATCAGTTCTGGGGTTCTTGTTTTGTCATTTGTAATATATTTAGCTTCAGGATTTAGAGTTAACGAAAAGACCCAAACATTCACACCTCTAACTCTTTTGAGTGGGCTTGCACCTCCAGTTGGCTATAGTTTTATTTATCCAAATGATTGCCCTAATAATTTTGAATGCTTTAAGGATTTAAAACAAGGCGTTGCTTATGCTCAAAAAGTTAATAAGCCGATCTTACTCGATTTTACGGGCTATGCTTGTGTTAATTGCAGAAAAATGGAAGAACATGTATGGCCTAAAGCCTCGATCAAATCTTATTTTGAAAATGATTATGTGTTAATCTCATTGTATGTAGACGATAAGAAAGAGCTTCCTGAAACTGAAAAACTTACAGTGAAGCGTCTGGGCGGTGGTGCTCGGATACTAGAAAATTATGGCCATAAATGGGCTCATTTTCAAACCCAGTTTTTTCAATCAAATTCCCAGCCCTACTACGTAATATTAAGCCCAAACGGAAAGACTATATTAAACCCACCGGTTGGTTATACACCTGACGAGGAAGATTACAAAACCTTTTTAGACTGTGGTCTTGAGGCCTTCTACGGACTTAATAATATAGACTCTAAATAAATAATATATAATTTGACTAACTTTGAGATAAATAATAAATCATACAATGATAGATAGCCTGTTAAAATTTTTAGAACTTGGACTTTACCACATTGTTAGTTTTAACAGTTATGATCATATATTGTTTTTAGTAGTCCTTGCGGCTCCGTATTTGTTTAAAGATTGGAAGCGACTTTTATTACTTATTTCTTTTTTTATTATAGGTCATACGCTAAGTTTGGTCTTGGGAGTCTATGGTATAATAAACCTAAAAGTGAATGTAGTTGAATGGCTGATCCCATTCACGATTATCATCATGGCATTATATAATGTACTCACTGCAGGGAAAGCCTCCAAACAGTCGAACCCAATAATTATAGTTTGTTTGGTTTTGTTTTTTGGCTTTATTCATGGCTTAGGGTTTGCCAATTCATTCAAAGCTTTAGTAAGTTCAAATGAGAGCATGCTTCTTTCAGTTATTGAATTTGCCTTGGGACTTGAGTTGGGGCAGTTTGTAATTGTTTTTTGTGTATTATTTTTCAGTTTTATAGGGCAAACAATCTTTAGATTCTCCAGCCGTGATTGGTTAATGGTTCTTTCATCTGTCGTTATAGGTTTGATGCTCCCATTAATAATCAACAGTCCACTTTTTATTGAGCATTAGTTGTATTTAAAAATTCTAGCTTCTATATTCGTTAATGTTAATATTCTGTATTACAAGTAATATCTATGACCAGACAAAAGCAACTTAAGTATGACAAAGCCTATCTCAGAATGGCTTCTGAATGGGGCAAATTATCGTATTGTAAGCGAAAGCAGGTTGGAGCTATAATTGTTAAAGATAGAATGATTATTTCTGATGGATACAATGGAACTCCTACGGGGTTTGAAAATTTCTGTGAAGATGATGAAGGTTATACTAAATGGTATGTTCTGCACGCAGAAGCCAACGCCATATTAAAGGTTGCAGCCTCAACGCAGTCTTGTAATGGCGCCACCCTTTACATTACTTTATCTCCTTGTAAAAGCTGTAGTAAGCTAATCCATCAATCAGGAATAACTAGAGTCGTGTATAGCGCGGCTTACAAAGATCTTTCTGGAGTTGAATTCTTAGAAAAAGCAGGTATCCAAGTTGAACTCCTAGCGCTGTAAAGTTCTTTTAAAGGCTACTTTTTGTTAAAGAATATTTTGGAGATATTGTGGTGTGAAAAAAGTGTTAGTCGAAATTGATATAATTTTGCAAAAACCAATCAGATTATTAACTAAGATTTTTCCTTTACGGTTCGGTCTATTTTTTTTACTACACGTAGTATGGTAAGTAAAAGTATTGCACATCCTCCGGCTATTGCAGTTATGATTGCGGTATAACTTTCGTTTTCAAAGGGATCAGAGAAATTAATTTGTGTTAGGTTAAACCCAACAATCACAATGGCTAGCAGAGATAGTAAATAAGTCAAGATTCGCATAGTTATAATAAAAATTTAATATTAGAGGTGAATAGCTTAACGGCAATTGCCAAGAGAACTACTCCAAATATTTTTCGAATAATATCTATTCCGTTTTGTCCAATCATACGCTCAATTCGTGAAGAAGTTTTGAGGACTAGAAAGATCACAATGACATTGATAACCACTGCAATAATGATGTTTTCTGTATGAAATTCAGACTTCAAAGACAATAATGTTGTAAGACTTCCAGGTCCAGCAATTAAGGGAAACGCTAAAGGAAAAACAGAGGCATTCATGGCAGTCCCTTCTTCCTGTTTGTAGAGTGTGATTCCTAGGATCATCTCAAGCGCAATAAAAAATAAAATAAATGAACCAGCTACCGCAAAAGAGTACACGTCAATTCCTATAAGGGTTAGAATACTTTCTCCTAAAAACAAAAAAACAATCATAATAACTCCAGCTATAATTGAAGCTTTTCCGCTTTGTATATGTCCTGCCTTTTTTCGTAGGTCAATAATGAGGGGAATGTTTCCAACAATATCAATTACTGCAAAAAGCACCATAAAAGTCGTTAAAATCTCTTTAAAATTGAAGCTCATGATTATATATTATATGAACACAAAGGTCTAATAATTAATTCTAATTACAACTTTATTTTACGGGATTATTTTCATTCCAAATGTTTACAATTAGTAGTATATTTGGGACATGTTTCAATTAGGAAAAACAATAGTCTCTGAAGACATTATTGAGAAGGATTTTATTTGTAACCTAAGCGCATGCAAAGGAGCTTGTTGCGTTGATGGTGATTCAGGGGCGCCTCTTGAGGCTTCGGAAGCAGATATTTTGAAAGATATTTACCCCATCATTAAGCCCTATTTGCGGGATGAAGGTATCGCAGCTATTGAAGCTCAAGGGACCCACGTTGTTGCTGAAGACGGTGAGCTTGAGACTCCTTTGATAAACGGAGCAGATTGCGCTTACGTAATTTTTGATGACAAGAATACAGCTATGTGCGCAATTGAAGAAGCATACAACCAGGGAGATGTGAGCTGGAAAAAACCAGTTTCTTGCCATTTATACCCCGTTCGCGTCAAAGATTACAGTGAGTTTTCTGCCGTTAACTACAACCACTGGCATATATGTGATGATGCATGTATATTAGGAAAAGAACTTCAGGTGCCTGTATATAAATTTGTAAAAGAAGCCCTTATTCGAAAGTTTGGAGATAATTGGTATGCAGAGTTAGAAAAAGTAGCATCAACCATAAAATAGGACTTACCCAAGTCATTTGCTCATTTAAGGACATTTATGTAATTTATATATTAATTTTTTAATGTCTTTTCGCTAATTTAATAAGCCGAAACTGTGTCTATCTTTTTTTTGAGTTAAAAGTGCATCCTTTAACCTTAAGAGAGAGCGCATTTATAATGCGTTAATTATTAGTGTTTTAGGAGGTTTCTTTTATTTTTTTAGTGTAGGAAAAAACTTACTCGTTGTTAAAAACTTAGTGGCAATGTTTATAAAAAGGACTTTCATTTAAGGCAACAATTTTGAACCTTTGTTAACCGCAAAAGCGCCGGGTAGTTTATTATAAAATCGAAAATATTAAAAAAAGATGTCGCAAGTAGAACCAATTTTAAAGCCAAACAAAGATAGATTTGTTATTTTTCCAATACAGCATCATGACATTTGGGAATGGTACAAGAAGTCAGAAGCTAGCTTTTGGACTGCTGAAGAAATTGATTTACATCAAGATTTAACTGACTGGAGTACAAAACTTAATGATGACGAGCGTTATTTCATTAAACATATCCTAGCCTTTTTTGCAGCGAGTGATGGAATTGTTAATGAGAATTTAGCAGAAAACTTTGTGAACGAAGTTCAATATAGTGAAGCAAAATTTTTCTACGGATTTCAAATCATGATGGAAAACATACACAGTGAAACGTATTCACTATTGATTGACACTTATGTGAAGGACGAGGAAGAAAAAGATAAGCTTTTTAATGCCATCGAAAATTTCCCTGCCATTAAGAAAAAAGCAGATTGGGCTCTAAAGTGGATAGACTCTCCAAGTTTTGCTGAACGTCTAATTGCGTTCGCAGCCGTAGAAGGTATTTTCTTTTCAGGGGCATTCTGTTCTATATTTTGGCTCAAGAAACGTGGCCTAATGCCAGGTTTAACATTTTCAAACGAGTTAATTTCAAGAGATGAGGGTGTTCACGCTGATTTTGCAGTTCATTTGCACAATAAACACTTGATAAATAAAGTACCCAAAGAACGTATCCGAGAAATATTAATTGATGCGTTAACCATAGAAAGAGAATTTATTACAGAATCCTTGCCAGCTAGTTTGATTGGAATGAACTCAAAATTGATGTCTCAGTACTTAGAATTTGTAACGGATCGCTTGCTTCAAGAATTGGATTGTGAGAAAGAATACAATACAGCAAATCCATTTGATTTTATGGATATGATCTCGCTTCAAGGAAAGACAAATTTCTTTGAAAAGAGAGTTTCAGAATATCAAAAAGCTGGGGTTCTAAACAAAGAGGAAGAAGACATTAACAAATACAGTTTCGATACTGAGTTCTAGAAATTATCTCCTAGTATAAAAATTCGAAATAGACTAAAACCGCTTACAACTAACATTTTTAACCTTTCTAACTAACGGGTTAAAAATTATAACAACCAAGCATTTGGGGAAACTCAAATATTACTAGGCTAACCAACTAACCGCTTTTTTGAAGCATCATCAAAGAAGTAAAAAATATTAAAAAAATGTACGTACTAAAAAGAGATGGCAGAAAAGAAGAAATCATGTTTGATAAAATCACTGCAAGGGTTAAAAAGCTTTGTTATGGTTTAAATGAACTAGTAGACCCTTTGAAAGTTGCCATGCGAGTTATAGAGGGATTATATGACGGCGTTACAACTAGTGAATTGGACAACTTAGCAGCAGAAGTAGCGGCAACCATGACCACCGCTCATCCTGATTATGCACGACTTGCTGCACGCATATCAGTCTCAAACCTACACAAAAACACTAAAAAGACTTTTAGCGAAGTCATGCATGACTTATATACTTATGTAAATCCAAGAACAGGAAAGGACGCCCCATTACTTTCTGATGAAGTTTATAAGGTAATATCAGAAAATAAAGATAAGCTAGATTCTACGATTATTTATAATAGAGATTTTGGATATGACTATTTTGGATTTAAAACATTAGAACGATCATATCTTCTAAAATTAAACGGGGTTATAGCAGAACGTCCACAGCACATGTTGATGCGTGTTTCTATTGGGATTCATTTAAATGACCTAGAATCTGCGATTGAAACATACGAGCTTATGTCTAAAAAGTATTTTACGCATGCCACCCCCACATTATTTAACGCTGGTACGCCAAAACCTCAAATGTCTTCTTGCTTTTTATTGACTGCAAAAGATGATAGTATAGAAGGAATTTACGATACTTTAAAACAAACTGCTAAAATATCCCAGTCAGCGGGTGGGATTGGTTTAGCAATGCATAACATCAGAGCGACCGGAAGCTATATCGCAGGAACTAATGGCACCAGTAATGGGATTGTTCCAATGCTTCGTGTATTTAATGATACCGCACGCTATGTTGATCAAGGTGGTGGAAAGCGTAAAGGTAGTTTTGCAATTTATTTAGAGCCATGGCACGCTGACATATTTGATTTTCTTGATTTAAAGAAAAATCATGGAAAAGAAGAAATGCGTGCACGTGATTTATTTTATGCTATGTGGATCCCGGATTTATTTATGAAACGAGTTCAAGAAGATGCTGAATGGACACTAATGTGCCCGAACGAATGTCCTGGATTGCCAGATACTCACAGTGAAGAGTTTGAAGCACTTTATCTTGATTATGAAGGAAGAGGAAAAGGAAGAAAAACAATAAAGGCTAGGGAGTTATGGGAAAAAATAACTGAGTCTCAAATTGAGACTGGGACCCCTTATATGCTTTACAAAGATGCAGCAAACAGAAAATCTAACCAGCAAAACCTTGGAACAATACGATCCTCTAATCTTTGTACAGAAATTATTGAGTTTACATCGCCTGATGAAGTCGCGGTTTGTAACCTTGCATCTATTGCGCTTCCAATGTTTATTAAAGATGGAGCGTTTGATCATCAAGAGCTTTACAAGATAACAAAGCGTGTGACTCGAAATCTAAACAGAGTGATCGATCGAAATTACTACCCAGTAATCGAGGCTGAAAATTCTAATATGAGACACCGCCCCATAGGCTTAGGAGTTCAAGGTTTAGCAGATGCATTTATTGCATTAAGACTTCCTTTTACAAGCGACGAAGCCAAGCAATTGAATCAGGATATTTTTGAAACTATTTATTTTGCAGCTGTAACCTCTTCTATGGAAGAAGCAATTGAAGATGGACCATATCAAACTTACAAAGGCTCTCCAATAAGTGAAGGCAAATTTCAGCACAACTTATGGGGACTTAAAGACGAAGAGTTAAGTGGTCTTTGGGATTGGGGGAAACTTCGTAAAGATGTGCTCAAGAATGGTGTGAGAAATTCACTTTTAGTAGCACCAATGCCTACGGCAAGTACCTCACAAATTCTTGGAAATAATGAGTGTTTCGAGCCTTATACATCCAACATTTATACCCGTCGTGTATTGTCAGGTGAGTTTATAGTTGTTAATAAGCACCTCTTGGAAGATTTAGTTGAGTTAGGGCTATGGAACGAAGGTCTCAAACAAGATATCATGCGTGCTAATGGATCCATTCAACATGTAGACGCAATTCCTCAAGATATTAAAGAACTGTACAAAACCGTTTGGGAATTAAGTATGAAAGATATCATAGACATGTCTCGTCAGCGAGGCTATTTTATTGATCAGTCTCAATCTTTAAATTTATTTATGGAAGGGGCAACAATGGCTAAATTAACATCAATGCACTTCTATGCTTGGAAAAGTGGACTAAAAACAGGAATGTACTACCTTAGAACAAAGAGTGCTGTTGATGCGATTAAATTCACTTTAGATAACAAAAAGAAGGAAGCTCCACAGCCAGAAATGGTAGAGGTAGCCGAGGTTGAAGCAGAAACTGCTGTTCTTGAAAAACAACAAGAAAAAGCAGCAAATACTGCTGCTACATTTTCTCAAGAAACAGCAGTAGACGTAGAACCTATGAGCGCAGAAGAGATGAAGGCTTTGGTTGAACAAGCAAAAGAAGCAGAAGGAGACGATTGTCTAATGTGCGGTTCTTGACACAAACCATTCAATAATAAAAAAGCACCTAATCTAAATTAGGTGCTTTTTTCATGATGTAAAGTAATCATTGATTATTTCCCATCATCCTTTATAGTAGCAGGCTTTACACTGCTATCGTAGGCCGTGTGATATTCCTCTAACAAACTTGTTGTCGCATTTAATAAATCTTTAGTCTCTAGTAACAAACTAAAGTAAAGCGTGGTATTCTTTGGACTAGATTCATCAGTCCGAGTTCGCTTTATTTGTTTCTCAATATTAGATTTAAGAATGGTTGAAATCTCATTTTTTTGTTCAATAATAGCATCTATTTTTTCAAAAGATTGAGATTTAAAAGCCTCCACTGCTTCTGAAAACAATAACTCTATAGAATCATTTATCTGACTAATCTCTTTAATTTGATTGAACTTTAGTTTTTTGTGATTATTGTTAACGTGTTTATGACTTACTTTAGTAATGTACGTAAGCGATTGTGTCATGTCTTGTAAGTAGCCTAAAATAAGAATATAGAAATTACTCGCACCTATACTAGACTCATCTAGATTTTTAATAAAGTAAAAGATGTTATCTCTTAATTCATCTACTTCATCGGAGAGTTTTACGATCTGTTTCTTATTCTTTTTTAACACTTCTAAATCTTGCTGTGAAAGCCCAGTAAAAGTAGCTGCATAGATTTTTTTACCCCTCTTTAGAACATTTGCGATATTCGCAGCGCTCTCAGTAATTACTCCTTGAACAGAACTACTTTCTGTTTTTGTCAAGCGGTCATCAGATTCCATCTCTTTGGTTTTTTTACTGTGAACAATTGAACTTCTAATAAGCAAAATGATTGCAGCTAAAAGTAGGATTGGAAACATAACCTCTACGTTCAGGTTTAATAAATAGGAAACTAAAGCAGCAGCACTAAATGCACTAAACGCTGTTAGGAACCACCCACCAATTACATTAAGAACCCCTGCAACACGGTATACGGCACTTTCTGCCCCCCAAGCCCTGTCTGCTAACGAAGTTCCCATCGCCACCATGAACGTAACATAGGTGGTCGACAGAGGTAGTTTGTAGGAGGTTGCAATTGATATTAAAACCGCAGCTACCATAAGGTTTACAGCAGCTCTGACCAGGTCAAAAGCAGGTAACTCATGAACTTTGTTATTTGTTAGTTTTATAACTGGCTGTTCAAATTGTTGTTCAATTTTATCTTGCCATGAAGTTGGTAATATAAATGAAGTTACTTTTGAAGCTCCCATGGCAAATCGTACAAATCCACGTGATAAGAAATTTGGCCGAAAGCGTTCTTTTGTATTTCCTTGATTTGAAAGATCCAAAGAGGTTTTAACCACGTTCTTGGCTTTAGTCGAAAACCATAAAGTCGCAACCATGACCATTCCTGCTCCAAATAATAACCAGTTATTTGTTGGAACTTTAGAGGCTAATACGTCCATTGGAAATTCCATTGCAGAAAGTCCAGATGCGGACCATTCTGTGTAGGCATTAAACGCTGCTACTGGTACCCCAATAAAATTAACTAAATCATTACCAGCAAAGGCCAGTGCCAAGGCAAAAGTTCCTACTATAATAATTAGTTTATAGATATTTGTTTTTGCAAAAACAATTAGCACATAGGATAATAATGACCACAGGATTGAACTGACCACTACAATATAAAACACTTGGTTTTCTAAGAAATCTTTCATGGTTCCTCCTCCAAGAATATCAAAAGATTGCTTAGCGTAAGAGGTTCCTTTTAAACCTTTCATAAAGATAAAGTAGGTGATAGCCGTCAATGCAACTCCACTAAATAACGCGCCTACCCAATTTGCTTTTTTTTGAAAGTCATATGAAAGTAAGAGCCTAGATACCCACTGTACAATTGCCCCTACCGAAAAGGCGACTACGACCGAAAGCAGAATTCCAAAAATAATTTGAGAGGCTTTGGACGTATTAATATAATTAACAACTTCACTGAAATCTCCTCCATTTGCAGCAATTTTAATCAAGGCCATTGCCACTGCTGCTCCCAAGAGTTCAAACACAATAGAAACGGTTGTTGAGGTAGGCATCCCTAGGGAGTTAAAGACGTCTAGAAGTAAAATGTCAGTGATCATTACGGCCATGAAAATAATCATGATCTCACTAAACATAAATTCTCCAGGGTTAAAAATTCCCTTTCGAGCTACTTCCATCATCCCACTGGAAAAAATCGCCCCAATAGCAACTCCTACACTTGCGACAATCATAATTGTTCTAAAAGAAATTGCTTTAGATCCGATTGCAGAATTTAAAAAGTTCACTGCATCATTACTAATCCCAACAACTAAGTCGGCAACAGCCAAGAAGGCTAAAGCAACAATCATATATAAATAAATATTTTCCATAATTCAGTTTGTGTTATTAAGTAAATCTCTTAATATTTTTTGTTTTTAAGGTTAAGGTACTGTTATGTTTTAAAAATGAAAATCTACTTGAAGACGATACATTAATTTGTTGTTACTTCCTTCAATTTCTAAGTGACTAATGTCAGTTTGAACTTTTAGCTTATGTCCAACGATATACTTTGAAAGTCCTAGGGTGTATTGACTCTCAGGGTTTTTCCCTGTTATATTCTTATCTAGTTCAATGTGCGTATACCTTCCAGAAAGCTCGATGTCATTATTAAAAAGATACCCCATTTGTAAATTTAGCCCTTTTCCTACTTGAACCTCATCGCCAGTTAAAGAGCCATCGCTATTTTTTGCAAACGCATCAGAAGCAGTTCTGTCAGAATATTCAGCCATTAACGAAACGCCATTATATTTAAACATAGCATCTAAAAAAACAGTATTTATATTGGTTTCGAAATAAGCATCGTCAGCACCGTCAATTGTCATGTATGACCCTTGGTTACTTCGGGTTTTAACGGCATTATTATTATAGTCATAACTAAGACCGATTGCTAATTTTGGCTTTTTCTCTCGTCTCAAATCACTCCCCTTATAATCTCCTTTACTTGCAAAATTTCCAAAGGGAAGGAGCTCTATCCGACCTGTATACTGATGCCCGCCTAAGTTTCCTGTTGTGATATTCCTACCCTCTCCTTGTGCTAAAGAAAAAATTTCTTTGACAATAAAGGTTTTAGTTAAGTTAAAATGGTGTCTAAGTTGAAATCCAAAATCACGATCGATTGTAAAACGACTATTTAATAACGAACGGTCTACTTGTTGCAAATTTCCAGAAGAAATTACACGCTCTCTGTTTCCTGGTAGTTTTGTTTGACCAAACCATAGTTCGAAATTTTGATAAAAATTCCACTGAAGAACGGCGTCCAAAATATATCTAGGAGCGTTACTTGTGTATTGTGAAGCTCCAGAGAGATCTCTGTTAGAGAGTCCCAATTCAACTTTGTATTTCAATTTAGGAGAATAGGCGTAACCATCAAATTTCAAACGCGCTCTTCTTGTTAGAAAACTTGTTTCATTCCCATTGTTTTCTTCCCAACTTGAACTACCAAGGAGTTGTGCTCTTAAACCCACTTTCATGGTCCAGGTACTGTCTTGACCAACAAGGTTAAAGAGACCTTTTCCAAATTTTGGAGCATTTATTTCTTGAGATTGAACGAAGGATATTGCACATAAAATTAGTGCAGTAGATAAAATTTTAGTTTTCATTTTGTTTAATTATTTGTTTTAAATGATGGTGTAAATTAACGGCTCGATGGCTACAATAAGGTTACCGCAATTTTATAATAACATTAACAAAACGTTAGGTTTTCTTTAATGAACACGAGTTTTAGATACATTTAATTAACATTGAAATGATTATCTTGCAGGTTAACACTAGAGATAACATGAATTGGGAACAATTACTCTCATTAAAACGCCACGGCGATACGAATAAACGGCTTAGAAATGAACAGGACGAAACCCGTTTAGGATTTGATGTTGATTACGACCGCATTATTTTTTCACCCGAGTTTCGAAGTCTTCAAGACAAAACACAGGTGGTGCCGCTGTCATCGACAGATTTTGTGCATACCCGACTAACACATAGTCTAGAAGTGAGCGTGGTAGCTCGTTCATTAGGAAGAAGGGTAGGTGTTAAGGTTTTAGAAAAACACCCCTACTTAAAAGAAGTTCATGGTTATAAGTCCAATGATTTTGGCGCTATTGTTGCGGCAGCTGCGCTTGCCCATGACATAGGGAACCCCCCTTTCGGACATTCTGGAGAAAAAGCAATAGGTCACTTTTTTAAAACTGGAGCGGGTCAACAGTTTAAAGAGCAGATGACTCCTAAAGAGTACCAAGATTTGTGCGACTTTGAGGGGAATGCCAATGGCTTTAAAGTTTTGACTCAAGATAAGCTGGGTTCAAAAGGCGGCTTAAGGCTAAGCTATGCCACCCTAGGTGCTTTCACTAAATACCCTAAAGAATCACTTCCTGTTAAACCTAATTCTAATATCGCCTCTAAAAAATATGGTTTTTTTCAAACCGAAAAAAGTGGCTTCCTTGACGTTGCTTCCGAATTAGGAATGAAAAAACAGCATGACCAAAATATTCAGTACTCAAGACACCCATTAGCATTCCTAGTAGAAGCAGCTGACGATATTTGTTATACAATCATTGATTTTGAAGATGGGATTAATCTAGGACTTATTGAAGAAGACTATGCATTAGAGTATTTAATAAACTTAGTAAGAAATACCATTAATACTGAAAAGTACAACACACTGTCTTCCACAAAAGAACGCGTGAGTTATTTAAGAGCTTTAGCAATTAGTACCCTGATAGAGGATGCGGTTACTATATTTATGGCTAATGAAAAAGAAATTCTAGAAGGAGAATTTCAGGTTTCAATTCTCGATAAAAGCAAATACCAAGCACAGATTAATGACATTATTAAACTTAGTGTTGAAAAAATATACAATGCAGATGAGGTTATAGATAAAGAGATTTCTGGGTTTGAAATCTTAAATGAGCTTTTAAGCCGGTTTATTTTATCAGTTAACAATAACTTTAACAACACTCCCTCTAGTTACGACAAACTCCTTCTAAGACTTTTACCAAAAGAAGTAGATATTCTTAACGACAGTCTTTACACCAGAGTGATGAATGTTTGCTATTTTATATCCTTGTTTTCCGATAAAAAAGCAGTTTTAACCTATAAGAAAATCAAAGGCCTAGCTTTTTAGACTCTTAATTAATTTGTGAAGTTCATGAGCACTAAGCCCTAAGTGTTGATGAAGAGTATCAATAGCTCCATGATCAATAAATTCGTCAGGTATTCCTTTGACAACCACATTGTTTTTGTAGCGGTGAGTGGCTGCAAATTCCAATATAGAACTTCCAAACCCTCCATTTTCAACGCCATCTTCAATCGTTATGAGCGTCGAATAGGTTTTAAAAATAGTATGTAATAATGACTCGTCTAAAGGTTTTACAAAACGCATATCGTAGTGCCCACAATTGAGTCCATCGATGGCTTCTGTTACCTTATTAGAAATAGCCCCTATGCTTAAAATAGCGAGATTCTCTCCTAGCTCTAATTGAACTCCAGTTCCAATTTCAATAGCTTCAAACGGGGATTTCCAGTTAGGTTTGACGCCTCTGCCTCTCGGATATCTAATAGCAATTGGATGCTCTAACCTCTTCTGTGCAGTGTACATAATATTTCTTAATTCTTTCTCATTTCGAGGCGCAAAGATAATGAGGTTTGGAACACATCTTAGATATGCTAAATCAAAAACGCCATGATGTGTAGCGCCATCTTCACCTACTAGTCCAGCGCGATCGATACAGAAAATAACAGGCAAATTTTGTAAGGCGACATCGTGAATTATTTGATCATATGCGCGTTGTAAAAAAGTAGAGTAGATATTGCAAAAAGGAATAAGCCCCTGTGTTGCCATACCCGCAGCCATGGTTACCGCATGTTGCTCTGCAATTCCCACATCAAATGCGCGCTCAGGAAGTGCATCCATCATATATTTTAGTGAACTACCCGTGGGCATCGCAGGCGTAATGCCTACAATATTTTTATTAGAATTTGCCAACTCCAAAATAGTATGGCCGAAAACATCTTGGTACTTAGGAGGAATGTCCTTATTTTTTTTAGCAAATATATCTCCTGTTTCAGCATCAAATTTTCCGGGCGCATGGTATTTAACCTGGTCTTTTTCAGCCTGTCTTAACCCTTTGCCTTTGGTGGTGATAACATGAAGAA
>CAJXDP010000031.1 GCA_913052445.1 uncultured Formosa sp. | reverse complement strand
ATGATAGTAAATTCTGTTGTTGAAAAACAATTAGGAAAAGTATCCTCCACAATCCTAACATATATGATTTGATTGAAAGGACTAATATTATCATAGGATGCTAAATCACTAATGCTATTTAAATCATTTTCAGCATCTTCTAAAGTTTCAAAATAAGTAATGGTAGAATTAGTAGCTATTAAAGCTGAAATTACTTCTGTTTGTTGGGCTAAATCAAATGTTCCAAAACCGCTTGTGGAATTATTGTCACATGAGTTTATAGTTTGTGGAAGATCTATGGACAGAGGTAAATAATATTCTATCAATAAATCATCGGAATAGTTACAGTTTTCTCCGTAAGAAACATTGACCGAATAATTACCGCTTTCAGTAACTTCTAGAGTAGATGTGTTTTCACTTTCAAGTTCTAAGCCATTAACATACCAGGTGTACTCTCCATTTTCTGTAAAAGTATCAATAATATAGGTGTCTTGGGGGCACGGAGCTAAACCATTATCAATTAAGATATCTTCTCCTAAATCTAAACCTAAATCAAAACTACCTCCTTCTAAATATACCGCCGTATCAAGAGAACTATCACCTGCATCTGCAACTGCTAATTTTATATGATAAGTTTGCCCTGGCACTACTTCAGATTGAGCTGTAAAGGGGACAGTATGCCCGTCATATGCAATAGGTGGCGCCCCTTCAGGAACATATTGATCAAAATACTGTGGATTTTCAGCATCGCATTGATCGTTAGCTAAGTGAACATTAGTAACTAAAATGGGTATATCCGTATCAGGAAGAACTGCCAGGTTTGTAGTAATCCCTTCTTGGTCAGTCAAGAAAAAAGCAAAGACATCAGAAAAAGAACACTCAAAGAAACTTTGATCATATTCTTCAGACGCCATAATAAATCTAAAACTTATACTGTTAGATATTGGAACAAAATCAAATTCGATTATAGTAGCATTATTTGTTTCATCACCTGGGTCCAACAAAGACGTTAAATCTTCATCCCCCGGCCATCCAAAACTCCCTGAATCGGCGCCTCCAACAGATTGATTGGGTCCGGTTCCTAAATCAGCATTTCCTGAGGATAATATAATACCTTGTGAAAATTCAAAATTATTAGATGGCTCACTAAAATATCCAATTCCATTAACGTCATCAAAATTAGTTCCTGTAGAATAAGTTATATTAGAAATATCTGCACACTCATTATTAATTAGTATTTCAGTTACTAACTCTTCAACAGTATAAGTACATTGGTCGACAGTTACGTTTGGAGCGACTGGGGTGGGTCCTGGAATAAATGTAGCAGAAACTTCAATTCTATTGTATGAATCACATACCCCTTCTGCAAATGGGGAAACATAAAATAGTGTATTCTCGCTTATACTAGGATTATAGTCTGTACCTGTAAAGACTAAACCTCCGCCTAGCTGATTATCATACCAGTAAAGGTCTCCGTTACCAATATTTGAAGACCCTTGTAAACCATCAAATTCATTTGCACATCCGTTAAAATCATTAATTTCAACAATTGGGGCAATTAAATTTGTACTTGAGGATAAATTCAATTCGGGATCTCCTGCCATACCTCCATACTCTACAAAATATCCTTGCGATTGGTAATCGCCTCCTCCAGCTGCAGGATTTGGTAAATCATTCCAAGTTCCTGGATTACCTACATTAGGGGAGGTTACATGAGCATAATCTTCATTACCAGCTTGGTTAGGTTCAACCGTTCCATTCCAATTGCTATACATTCCATTCACAGCTGAACCGCCAGACCCACTACCATTTCCATTCCAAAAAGGAGTGCCTGAGCCACCATTCTCTAGGCCCTCAGGACCTGTGACCCATCTCCAATCTCCTTCAATTGCTTGATCGGATCCACCAATCCACCCAAAATTATTAGTTTGAACAGCAGCAATTTGATTTTCGGCCTCACTGGTTATTGTAGCTAGATAACCTTGAAGACCGAAATACGTTTCGCCTTCAGCAAATGCTTCAGCTTCAGTCCAAGTAACATCTACAAGACTAATAAATTCATAATAATGTCCAGTTTCATCTAGGTAATTTGCATCACCTATTGTAAATGAAAATGATTTATCTGTAGGACTGGGATTACTACTACTAAACTTAACGTCATACACAGCAGCAATTAAATCTGTATAAAGGGCTTCGGCATCTCCTACCCCTCTTAACTCTAGTTTTCCAGTAACTGTATCCCATATTTGTTGAATACCTGGATGATTACCAAGGTTAGTAAGTGTTAGCAAGTCTTCAACCACGACATAACCTTCCGATATTTGAATATATAAAGCGTCAATAGTTGTGTTATCAACATCTATGATATTGAAATCAGTTACGATACTTTGCTGAGATAGGGGACAATAAAACTCATTTCCTTCTGAAAATATTTCTGGGGGAATATTTTGACTAAATGAAAGTTGACATATAAATGATAGAAGTATGAGTATTTTTTTTATCATATCAGAATAAGTAGGTTTTTCAGTAACAAAAATAATTTTTTTAATAACACCAAGACTTAAATAGTAAGACAATTTGTAAAATAAAAACCCTAATGTTAACTTAAATTATTTTCATCATAGTTTTTACTCTCTCAGTAACTTTGAAACTTACACTTCCTCTGACCAGTTCATTGTTTCCCATATCAGATTTATAATAAACCCATAGACACTATTCATATTGAATTTAAAAATAGTTAAATAAACTACAGAAATAAAAAAAGGCATCATTTTTGTAACAAATTATAATTTTGACCGTCTATATAACAGATACAAGTAACTATCAAAAGCCAATGCTAGAAATTAATCAGCTTCATAAATCATATGCAATCGGAGATTCAAGCTTACACGTTCTGAAAGGAATAGATCTGTCTGTAGCCAAAGGTGAAATGGTAGCCATTATGGGATCATCTGGATCTGGAAAATCTACACTTCTTAATATTATTGGGATGCTTGATGAAGCGGATAGTGGAGAATATGTATTAGATAGCGTCACAATAAAGAACCTTACAGAAAAGAAGGCAGCCATATACCGAAACAAGTTTTTAGGTTTTATATTTCAATCGTTTAACCTAATCAATTATAAAAACGCTCTTGAGAATGTGGCTCTACCCTTGTATTATCAAGGGCTAAAACGAAAAGAGCGTCAAGAAAAAGCGCGTTTTCATCTTCAAAAAGTTGGACTTTTAGATTGGCAAACTCACTTACCAAGTGAGTTGTCAGGAGGGCAAAAACAACGTGTTGCAATTGCCCGGGCATTAGCATCCAACCCTAAATTATTATTGGCAGATGAGCCTACAGGCGCCTTAGACACCACTACCTCTTCCGATATAATGGCATTTTTACAGCAGCTCAACGATGAGGGTAAAACTATTTTGATTGTAACGCATGAAGAAGATATTGCTGCGATGTGTAAAAGGATAATCCGTTTACGAGACGGTATTATTATGGAAGATAAAACAGTAACTCAAGTTAGAGCTGAATCACATGTTTGATATTGACCTTTGGCGAGAAATTTTTCAAAGTATTAATAAAAACCGAACCCGAAGTTTGTTATCGGGCTTTACAGTGACTTTTGCTATTTTATTATTTACGATTTTGTTTGGTCTTGCAAACGGACTTAATAATACTTTTAGTGAAGCATTTGTAGATGAAGTCTCAAATGGCGTCTTTGTTAGAACAGGGAGGACCTCCAAGGCTTATAAAGGACTACAGGCAGGCAGGCGGATTCAACTCAAAAATCAAGATTTTTCATTTATAGAGAAAGACTTTGATACTGAAACGGAATATATAGCTTCAAAGGTTTTCAAAAACATAACGGCCAGTTATAAAAACAAAAAAAATAATTATTCCTTAATAGCAGTAAATCCAGACAATCAGTACGTCGAAAAATCGAAAGTTAATTCAGGGCGTTATGTGAACCAATTAGATATTGAAAACAAAACCAAGGTGGTAGTTATTGGAAAATTAGTTGAGCAAGAAATGTTTTCACGAGTTTCTGCTTTGGGGAAAAATATTAATCTGAGTGGGATTTCCTATAAAGTAGTTGGGGTGTTTTCTGATAATGGAGGGGATGATGAAGAACGAATTATTTATATGCCACTAAGTACGGCTCAACAAATTTATGGAAACAATGATTACCTAGATCAAATTGATCTTACCTACAATCCTAACTTTGATTTTAATCAAGCAATTGATTTTGGACTAGACTTAGAGAAAAAATTAAAGAATCGTTTTAATATTGCTCCAAATGACCAACGTGCTATAAGGGTTTTTAATATGGCGCTGCAAAATAAAGGAATTAATCAAATGACCTCCGTTTTAGGAATTTTGATATTAGTAATTGGAATGGGGACTCTTATAGCTGGGGTTGTTGGAATCAGTAATATCATGATCTTTATTGTAAAAGAACGGACTAAAGAAATTGGAATTAGAAAAGCGCTTGGAGCTTCTCCAAAATCTATTATTTCTATCATTTTGATAGAATCTATTTTGATAACCACTCTGGCAGGATATTTTGGTCTATTGGCTGGGGGAGGGATTTTAGAGTGGGCTAGCCCAATTCTTAAAACCTATTTTATTACGGATCCATCTGTGAGTAAAAGTCTTGTTATTTCAGCGACTCTTACGTTAATTGGGGCTGGAACACTTGCAGGTTATTTGCCTGCCCAAAAAGCATCAAAAATTAAACCGATAGTAGCACTAAGAGACGACTAAATGATCAAATTTTTATTCGATAGAGATACATGGCAAGAGGTCTATGACAGCATGAGCAAAAATAAATTGCGCACTGGAATCACTATGGTTGGTGTTTGGTGGGGTATTTTATTACTGATTTCACTTTTGGGGGCTGCCAAGGGAATGGAAAACTCCTTTAATAGACTCTTTGGAGATTTTGCAACCAACAGTGTTTTTATAATCCCTAGCGTTACTAGTAAGCCCTTTAAGGGCTTTCAAGAAGGCAAACGTGTACAACTAACACTTTCTGACGTTAAAAAAATTGAAGAAAATATTCAAGGCATTCAGTTTGTGGTGCCAAAAAATCAAAATAGTGCTTTAGTTGTAAATGGAGAGTTCTCGGGAAATTTCAGCATCTCAGGAGATTTCCCAGTCTCAAATGAGGTTCAAAAGGTACAATTATCTAAAGGGCGTTTTATAAATCAAAACGATATAAATTTAAAGCGAAAGGTGGCCGTCCTTGCAAAAGATATTTACAAACAGCTGTTTGAAAAGGATGAAGATCCTATAGGAAAATACGTGCAAATTAATAATATTAACTTCAAAGTTGTTGGAATGTACGAGCCAGGAAATATTGATTTCCAAAGTGATGTTATTCATATTCCATTTACGAGTTTTCAGCAAATTTATAACACGAGTGATAAAATTGGTTTTTTAATGATTACAGGAAAACCAGACTTTGACATCTCACAGATTGAGCAAGATGCTAAATTGTTACTTAAAAACTTAAACAAGATACACCCTAGAGATAAACAAGCTTTTAGAAGTATTAACTTGGGAAAAGAATTTGCAAAAGTTACTGGATTTCTAAAAGGAATGCAGTTTCTAACATGGTTTGTAGGAATCGCAACACTAATAGCTGGTGTCTTCGCAATTGGAAATATATTATTAATTACCGTAAAAGAAAGAACTAAAGAAATTGGGGTTCGCCGCGCCTTGGGAGCAACTCCTTTTGAAATAAAACGTCAAATCGTAGTCGAAGCGGTTTTTTTAACTATAATAGCAGGTCTATTTGGAATTATTTCAGGAGGTTGGATTTTAATAGCAATTGATCATTTTTGGGGGCAAGGACCAGATGCGACACTAGTGAATGCCTCGGTCTCAATAGCGGTTGTGTTTATTGCCCTGATAATATTAGTTATTTTAGGAACTTTAATCGGACTTATACCTGCCTTTAAAGCCACAAGTGTTAAACCAATCGAAGCATTAAGAGAAGAATAATAAATTAAAAAACATGAATAAAACAGTAAAAATTATTTCAGGAATTGCCGTATTACTAGCATTAGTATACGTATTAAAATACTTCAAGGATTCAAACGCCAAAGATGTAATAGATTATAAAACGGAATTTCCATTTTATAGTACATTAGACACTAAAATAGTGGCGACTGGAAAGCTAAACCCGGAAGAAGAAATTGAACTAAAACCACAAATCTCAGGAATTATCGATGAGATCTTTGTGGAAGAAGGCGACCTTGTTCGGAAAGGAGATTTAATTGCTAGAATTCGAGTGGTTCCCAACGAACAGGCTCTGGTAAGTGCAAAAAGTCGTATAAATTCTTTAAGACTATCTTTTGACAATTCACAAAAGGTTTTTAACAGAAACAAGACGCTTTTTGAAAAAGGAGTGATTTCCAAACAAGATTTCGAAAATAGTGAGTTAAGTTTAAACCAATCTAAAGAAAACTACGAACAAGCTAAAGATGATTATCAAATTATTAAGCAAGGCTCACTCTCCGGAGGAAGTTCAGCCAATACAACTATTGTAGCTCAAATACCAGGCACTATCCTAGAAATACCTGTACGCGAAGGTGATCAAGTTATTCAAAGTAATAACTTTAACGCAGGAACAACGATTGCTACAGTTGCAGATATGAGCAAAATGATATTTGAAGGAAAGGTAGATGAGTCTGAAGTAGGAAAGCTAGAAGAAGGGAAAGCGATTATAGTTGTGTTAGGGGCTATCAACGAAAAAGAATTCCCAGCTGTACTTACGTTTGTAGCACCAAAAGGAATTGAGCAAAATGGAGCTGTTCAGTTTACAATAAAAGCAGACGTAGATATAAATTCTAGTACAAGAATCCGCGCCGGATACAGTGCTAATGCTGAAATTGAGCTTGAAAGTAAAGACAGCGTCCTGGTTATTAAGGAAGCCCTTTTACAGTTTAATCGAATTACAGAAAAGCCATTTGTGGAACTTCTTAAAGAAAATGGCCGCTTTCAAACTAGGAATGTAGAGGTTGGAATCTCTGATGGAATAAATGTTGAAGTTATAGACGGTATTTTAGAAGGAGATAAAATTAAAGTATGGAATAATGTTTTAGAAGAAAACAATGAAGATAAAGACGATGAATAATAAAACTTTTAATCCAATGAAACATATAGTTATAGCTCTTATTCTTTTAGGATCATTGAGTAGTTTTTCTCAAAAAAAATGGACCTTAAAAGAGTGTGTTGATCATGTTATTGAAAACAATATTTCTGTAAAGCAAGTTAAAAACAATCTGCTTTTAAATGACCAGGACATTATCGCCGCCAAAGGCCAGTTTTTGCCTGGATTAGGGCTAAGTTTTTCTCAAAATTTAAGTTTGGGTAATGTGGAGCTTTTTGAAGGTAGCTTTATTGACAGAACGTTTCATTCTTCTAATGTAGGGCTTAACTTGTCACAGACGGTTTTTAATGGATTTAGAAATATTAATACTTATAAGCAGTCACTAATTAACAGGGAATCTGGTGAGCTAGAGCTAAGTCGTATAAAAGACGATGTCTCTTTAAATGTAGTGAACGCCTATTTAAATGTATTATTCAATAAAGAGAATTTACAAACAGCTAAAACTCAGGTTGAATTTTCTAGAAATCAAATTATACAGGTTAGAGCACTAGTTGAGGCAGGCATACAACCTCAAGCAAATATTTTTGATGCTGAGGCAACCTTTAGTAGCGATGAGCAGCGTTTTACAGTTGCTCAAAACAATTATGATTTAGCATTATTATCCTTATCTCAGCTTTTACAAGTCTCATACAAAGGATTTCAGGTTGAATCTCTTTTGATAGCAGATCCATCTGAAGAATTAATCTATAGCAATGTAGAAATGGTACTTGATTTTGCGTTATTAAATAGAAATGAAATAAAAATTGCTGAAAAAAACCGTGAAGCGGCTGCTTTATCCACAGAAATATCCCAAAGCGGATATTATCCTTCTGTAAGTTTTGGTTATGGGTTTAATACAGGAGCAAATTTTTCTAATTTATCCAAGAGCAACTCTTTTTTTCAACAAATAAATGATAATAGAGGCCATGGATTTAACCTAAATATTTCCGTACCCTTGTTCTCAAGGTTCCAAAATAAAACAGCTGTCGCAAAGTCCAAAGTCCAAGAAAATAATGCAAAACTTAACTTAGATAAAGCAAGGTTAGATCTTGAAAGTAATATACAAAGAGCATACACAGATGCTCAAGCTGCTTTGAAAACATTTGTTGCATCTAACAAATCGTTACAAGCACGAGAATTATCCTTTAATAATGCCAGAGAGCGTTATGATATAGGCGCTTTAAATGCCTTTGAATTAGACCAAAACAGAGTTCAATTGGTCAATGCCGAAGCTAACTTAATTAATGCTAAATTTGATTTCGTATTTAAAACAAAAGTTTTAGACTTTTACATGGGAAATAAAATCGTTGAATAAGTTGATTTATATATTAAATATTGAAACATCTACCACCAACTGTTCTGTATCACTATCAGAAAACGGACGTCTGATAGGGTTAAAAGAAGATAATAGCCTGCAGTATTCCCATGCAGAACGTTTACATGTTTATATAGATGAACTTCTAAAAACAGCCAATGTATCCAAAACACAAATCGCAGCCGTAGGCATTAGTAAAGGTCCTGGATCTTACACAGGGCTCCGTATAGGGGTTTCTGCTGCTAAAGGACTTTGTTATGCGCTTAAAATTCCCTTGATCTCCGTCCCAACCCTTGAAGCTTTGGCGCGACAAGTTATAAGTCCTGAAGGTCCCATTGTCGCAATGTTAGATGCCAGAAGATTAGAGGTTTACTCTGCAATTTATGACGTTTCTTACAAGGAAACGAGACAGACCAAAGCGGAAGTCATCACATCAGACTCCTATAAGGATATACTTGATTTTTCTCCAGTTTATTTTATTGGAAATGGAGTTCCTAAAACGCAAGAACTCATAAGTCATCAAAATACAAGATTTATTGAGAAAAAATTGCCTTCAGCATCTCAAATGGGCACATTAACATACGCTAAGTTTAAAGACAATAATTTTGAAGACGTTGCTTATTTTGAGCCCTATTATCTGAAAGATTTCATAGCAATTCCTTCTAAAAAACAATTTTAACTTCCTCTTTTTCCTTTAACGCTTAAATATAAGACTTCATTAACAATTTATGTTCTGTATTTGTTTTGTTTAAAATCGTTGTAACTTTGAATAATGAAGCTATACATTGTACCTACTCCTATAGGAAACTTAGAAGACATTACCTTACGAGCAATTAAGGTTTTAAAATCTGTGGATTTGATCTTAGCAGAAGATACGAGAACTTCTGGAAAATTACTTAAGCATTATGAAATTGGAACTCAAATGCATTCTCACCACATGCATAATGAGCACAAAACTGTTCAGGGCATTATTCAAAAATTAAAGTCAGGGCTCAACATTGCACTAATTAGTGATGCAGGTACTCCTGCAATTTCTGATCCTGGGTTTTTATTGACAAGAGCATGTGTTGAAAACGAAATTGACGTAGAGTGTTTGCCCGGAGCCACAGCGTTTGTACCCGCATTAGTAAACTCAGGATTACCAAATGATAAATTTGTTTTTGAAGGATTTTTGCCGGTCAAAAAAGGGCGACAGACACGCTTATTGGTTTTGGCGGAAGAATTTCGCACGATTATTTTATACGAAAGCCCTCACAAACTAATTAAAACGCTTTCCAATATTTGTGAATACTTTGGAGAGGAACGTCAACTGTCTGTATCCAGAGAGCTTTCCAAACTTTATGAAGAAACCAAGAGAGGTACTGCAAAAAGTGTTCTTGAGCATTATAAGAATCACCCTCCAAAGGGAGAAATTGTTCTTGTAGTGTCAGGGAAATCAAAGTGATATTATGCGTAGTAAGATTACAGTGTGTAATTAAGTTTCTCAACCATGGTTTTGCAGTTAATGGTGTAACTAATGGCATTATTTAGTATTTTTGAAATAACTACTAATAGCTAACAATAATTAATTCATAATGTCTCACAAAACAACAACCCATTGGAAAGGCGGTATGCTCTTTGAGTCTGATAACCCGAGTGGAAAATCAGTATCGATGGACAATGTAGTTGAAGGCCAAACTGAACGTTTTGGGTTATCTCCAAAAGCAATGATGCTTTCTTCACTTGCAGGATGTTCGGGAGTTGATATTGTAGAGATTTTAGAAAAAATGAAGGTTCTTGACTATAAATTCTCAATAGATGTTGAGGCTCAATTGACAGATGAACATCCGAAGTATTATCATAAAGTTCATGTTGATTTCCACTTTTATGGACAAGAACTCAATCCTAATAAAATTAACAAAGCTGTCGCTCTTTCCGTAGATAAGTACTGTGGAGTTATGGAAATGTTTAGACAATTTTCAACTGTTTCAACAGAAATACATATCCACAAATCGTAACTATGCGTTGGACCCTTAAGCCAAAGCCGGACACACAAAAAATAGCTGACTTTGCAGCGGAATTAGGCGTGGATTTAGCGATCTCAGAATTGCTATTGCAAAGAGGTATAGAGACGTTTCAAGCGGCTAAAACGTTTTTTAGACCTAGCTGGTCCGATATCCATGATCCCTATTTAATGAAAGATATGGGTGTTGCAGTTACAAGAATTGAATCTGCTTTAAAAAATAATGAACAGATTTTGGTATATGGTGATTATGACGTGGATGGAACTTCATCGGTGGCGTTAATGGCATCTTATCTTGAGACTCAAAGCTCTCAAATATCTACTTATATTCCAGATCGATATGATGAAGGATATGGAGTGTCATATAAAGGTATTGATTATGCCTCTGACAATAACTTCTCTTTAATTATTGCTCTTGATTGTGGAGTTAAAGCCATTGATAAAGTAGCATATGCAAAATCAAAAGGTATTGATTTTATTATATGTGACCATCATCGACCAGGCAATGAGCTCCCTGAAGCAGTCGCCATACTAGACCCCAAACGACCTGATTGTGGATACCCTTTCAAAGAACTTTGTGGCTGTGGGGTTGGGTTTAAACTTATCCAGGCCTTAGCATCTAAAGAAGGTCAGTCGGTAGAGTCTTTAATGGGGTATTTAGATTTAGTTGCGACGGCCATAGGTGCTGATATAGTGCCTATTGTTGGAGAAAATAGAGCGTTGGCATATTTTGGATTACAAGTGATTAACTCTAATCCCCGACCAGGATTTAAGGCACTAATTAATCAAATGAAAAAAGAGGTTTTAACGATTACTGACGTTATTTTTAATATAGCCCCTCGAATAAATGCGGCTGGACGTATGAAGCATGGGAATTATGCGGTTGCACTTATGAAGGAAACTGTCCTAGAAAATGCAGCAATTGCGGCCAGTGAGATTGAAGATTTTAACATTAGCCGTCGCGAAGCTGACAAACAAATAACTCAAGAGGCTTTACAGCAAATTGAATCTGCTAACGAATCCGAAGATGCAACTACAGTGGTGTTTCAAGAAGATTGGCACAAGGGGGTTATAGGAATAGTGGCCTCAAGGCTTATAGAAACTTATTACCGCCCAACATTAGTCTTTACTAAAAGTGGCGATTATTTAGCTGCATCTGCCCGTTCTGTGACTGGATTTGATGTGTATAATGCTTTAGAAAACTGCAGTCATTTAATTGAGCAGTTTGGAGGTCATATGTATGCTGCTGGTCTCACACTAAAAGAAGAAAATTATCCGGCTTTTAAATTGGCTTTTGAAGCAGAGGTTTTAAAGACACTACCCTCGCATCTTAAGACTCCTGAAATTAAAGTTGATTCGGAAATTAACTTTGAATCCATCACTCCTAAGTTTTTTAGAATATTAAAACAATTTGCACCTTTTGGACCCCAAAACTTATCGCCGGTTTTTATGACTTCCGAAGTTTATGACACAGGCTATGGAAAATGCGTAGGCGAAGACCAAACGCACTTAAGAGTAACACTTACCCAAAATAGAACACCCAAAATTGTGGGAATAGGATTTGGCTTAGGAGCCCAATTGCCTATTGTTAAATCAAAATCCCCTTTTAAAACAGTTTATTCCATCGATGAAAACGAGTGGAATGGACGTACAAGCTTACAGCTAAAATTAAAAGATCTCAAATTATAATATGGTAAAAAGAGATCCATACGCAGCCCTTAGATTTAAAGAATTTAATGTTTTTTTAGTGCTTCGATTTATTTTAGTATTTGGCTGGTCTATGCAGTTTATCATCATAGAGTGGCAGGTATATTCACTAACCAAAGACCCCCTTTCTTTGGGTATCATTGGTCTTATGGAAATTATACCAGCATTTAGTATGGCTTTGTTTGCGGGTCACATTGTTGATCAAAATGAAAAAAGAAACTTATTACTAAAATGTATAGGTCTCTTTTCGTTAATCAGTTTGGGACTGTTTTTATTAACAAGTCCTTCAGTAGAAAAAGCATGGAGCATGACTACAACTCTGTATGCAATTTATGCCTTTGTCTTTATGGGTGGACTTTTGCGTGCTTTCTTTGGCCCAACTATTTTTTCACTTGTTGCTTTGATTGTCCCAAAAAAAGTATATCCAAATGCCGCTACCTGGAATAGTTCTACTTGGCAAATGGCATCTGTTCTAGGCCCCGCCTTTGCAGGTTTTACAATTAATTGGCTTGGAGTTCATTGGTCTCTTTGCATTGTATTTGGACTGGTTATTTTAGCCTTTCTTCTTTTGTTTGGGATTTCTATAAAACCAATTTTAAATCCCAAAATAGGAGAACCGATAATACAAAGTCTCAAAGAGGGTGTTCGATTTGTATTTAAGACTAAAGCTATTTTAGGCGCTCTAAGCCTAGATATGATTGCGGTTCTTTTTGGGGGTGCAGTGGCTTTACTCCCAGTTTTTGCACAAGATATCCTGGAGGTTGGACCTGAAGGATTTGGGATGTTACGAGCGGCACCAGCTGTAGGTGCTTTTATGACTATGTTTATCACAGCCTATATTCCTATCAGCAAAAATGCAGGACTAAAGTTGTTAGTAGCTATTTTTGGATTTGGGCTCTCTATTATTGTCTTTGGCCTTTCATCTATATTCTGGATTTCGGTAGTAGCCTTGTTTTTTAGCGGCGTAACTGATGGTGTATCTATGGTCATAAGACAAACCATTTTACAAATTAAAACGCCTGACCATATGAGGGGACGCGTATCTTCTGTAAATTCTATGTTTGTTGGTTCTTCAAACGAATTAGGAGCTTTTGAAAGTGGGGTCACCGCTAAGCTCATGGGTACAGTGACTGCCGTTGTTTTTGGAGGTACAATGACCTTAATCACAGTACTAACTACTGGAATTATATCCCCAAGCTTTAGAAAACTAGATCTTCAAAAAGATTTAGATGCTCATGAAGACTGTCTAACGAATTAGTCTTCTAGAGTTATTCTGAATTAAAACAAATAAGACGTATTATACTTTCAACACGCAATTTATTTTTTATATTGTATTTTATTAATCAACTAAAAACCAATAAGGATGAAACAATTACTATTAACTTTAACAATAACAACTAGCTTTTTTGCTATGGCACAAATCAATTCTGCAGGACAATGGCTTGGAGATAATGATTTAAAAGGTAACCCTTATGTATTGGCGTCAGACGAGCATATGGAACTAGCAAAACAGAGTATTGCCGCTTACAATGAGGGCGATGTAGAAAAAGAACTTTCTTTTTACTCCGATGACATGGTTGAAAGAACAAAAGAGTTTTCTACTAATTGGCATAGTGAATTGAAAAAAGTCACAAATGAGCCATGGGCGATGATTCCCGTTCAAATTAAAGGGTCAGAACGTGTACACATGCTTGTTTGGTCTTCGGAATCACGAGAATGGAATAATGGGAGTACACAAAAATTGAATTTAATGGAAGTTTTTATGTTTGACAAAGACAAAAAAATTGACGGTTTTGCACAGTGGCGGAGCTATGATTCAAAAAATGAATTTGGGCTTCCTTCTGGCGGAAAATTCTATGGAAAGAATGAAAATGAGTATTCAGGAAGAAAGTTAGTTTTTTCTAATCGAGGAGAAGTAGAGGCTATCGAATCTCTTATTGAGAATTACAATAAAATGGATGGTAGTGCCTGCCAAGAATTCTTTGCTGAGGACGCTGTCTTTGACACTTACGACGGTCAGCGGGTCGAAATGACTGACGGCTTTTTTGATTCTTATTTTGAAAATTTTGAATCCATGGAATGGAAAGCTTATGGTATCGTCCCTTTAAAGATTGAAAATACAGACCCTGAATCAGGAGTTTTGGTAACTGCGACAGAAAAACGAGTATCAAAAGATGGTACTGTTTGGGAGAAAGAGTTAGTTGAGCAATTCTACTTCAATATAGATGGAAAGATTAGCTATGTCGAGCAATGGATTCGGGATAAGAAAAAATAAGTTGTATCTAAAAAAAAGCGTTCTATAGAACGCTTTTTTTTAATTAAAAAACTAAAGAGTGAGCTTTTGACAATAACGTTAGGAACGTTTTCTCAAATCTATGCCGTAAGAGTATTTGAACCCAATAACCGACTTAGCAACATTTTCTTCAATAGTGTTAATTTCTTCTTGAATTCTATAAAAAAGTGAAAATTTACCAATCCTTTTAAACTTTCGTGAAGCCATTAATGTATATCGATTTCGATCGATTTTTTTGGAATCAGCTCCGGCTGAAATTGTACTAAATAGTTCTCCTTTTAATTTAAAAACTACTCCAATAGGCTTTAATTTATAGCCAATACCTACCATAAAACGAAGTTGTTCCTTTGCGATGTCTCCTTCATCTTCAGAAAGACCTAACTCATTTTTATTTTGGTATCTCAGTCGGTATGATATGTTTAGCTGTTTTACACCATGTTGGTAACGTGTTTCAATTTGGTACCTGAAATGGGATTCGATGCCTTGCTTATTTCCTATGTCATCATTTTTTTTAATAAATCGGGCGCCACCTCCCAATTCAAAATCTTTAAAGATCTCATAGCTAGTTTCAAGTTGTGTAAAATAGGTGCTGAGTGTAGATATATCATTTCTGTATCGAAGATGTTCAGCTACTGAAAAAGATAGTTTTTGGGTAGCTTTAAGATCTATTTGTACAGCACTCCAGCCTTCTAAGTCATTTGATTCTTGTGCACTTAACTGTTTTGTTGAAATTAGAATAGTGATGGCGACAAACAACAGACTTGCCTTGGTAGTAAATAAATTCATAGTAAAAAATTAATATTTGTAGTGAACGGTTATTTTAGCAACATCTCTTAAAAAATTGACATTTCCAATTTCAAAACGAATAACCGTAACCCCGAGTCTTTTTTCTAGATCTTCTTTAAGTTTTTTATGGTTTTCAGGTTTAATATTTTCTATAGTTTCATAAAGAACTTCTTTAGAAAAAACCTCTGTATTTGCCCAATAACGCTCAAGAACATACAAGGCAAAGACTATGATTGCATTAGCAGCAATAATTTCTGCATAACTCATTTTTTTATTTGAAAGACCGTTCATTACAGCGATCCCGATCACCACAAACAAATACGTCATTTCTCTAACTTCAAGTGGGAGTGTACGGTAGCGTAAAATTCCAAATATTGCAAATAGTCCAAGTGCCATTCCTAGATCTAGCTCATACTTTTTTAAAGTAAAACAGAGAAAGAAAACTACAATTCCTATCAAATAGAAAGTAAAAAGGTACTCCTTTTTTTCACTCCTCTTGTAGTAAATATATTTCACAACTGCTGTTAGGAAAAATAGATTTAATAAAAACCGAACGATCATTTTATAAAAATCGTCATCGAATAGTGGTATGCCCAGTAGCTCCATGTTAATTAGTTAGTTTGTTAATTTTTAAATTCAGTTCTTTAAATTGATTAGCTTTAATATCCTTAAACAAATTAGCAACTCCAATACAATATTTACTAAAACTGCTGGTTCGAATTTTATTTGTTTTTAAAGCCTTACATATAGGGGTTTGCAGGTTTTGTTTTTCCTGCTTAACCTCAATAACCACTATGTTTTGTAGTTCTTTTGTCTTATCATCTGTTTTGTAATTTAAACAGCTATCTATGGTAACCCGCTCTGATCTTTGCGTATTCACTAGAGTAAAACGCTGAAAATAGTTATATAAAATAGGCTTCAAAACCAAGTCTTTATTCGTAGCTTTTTTAATAAATTTTTTTGATTTTGTAGACAAGGTTGTTTCAAGATCAGCAATCGTACAGCGTGTTTTATTAGTCATTCCCGAATTCTGTTTTTCCTTAATTTCCAAAAAACAAAGGTCGGAATCTATATATTTTCGCATTCTTATTTTTTGCCGTTTGGCTTTTCCATTGTGATGGTCTGAGTACGCTTTTAAATCTTCTGTATCAAAATAAAGCGTTGAATAGTTCATTAGCCTATTTTCTCCAACCTCTAAAACTCTATAATCCTTCTCTAGGGAGGGTAAAAACTCTAGCAATTTAGATTCCGTTGTTAGAAACTTCGTGTCAACCCGTTTTAGTAACGAGACCGAATTCATTTCCTTCAAGGCTATTGGATAAAATTGTGATAAGCTAGATGCTTCCATTTTTTAATTTCTCTCAATTTACAAATTTAACTAATACTACTAAAAGCAATTAGGTTAATTCTGTCTAATAATTGAGAGCTCATTCATTAAGATTGTTTTTGCAGCATTATCCGAAGCGCTTAAAGGTAATTGATTAGGGTTTAATAAGTTTGGAAATTCCATAGGGTTAGCATTTAAGTTAAATAATGCTTCATTTCCGTTGTTAAAGTGTATGTATTTATGAGTTGAATTTCTAATGGTATAATCGGACCCTTCAGATTGCATATTATATTTTTCAGTATATACAAACTCTCTGCCTTCAAAATCACTGCCGTTTAAAGCATCTAAGAAACTATGGCTATCAATACTATTAGATATTCCAGTTTCTGCTATGTCAGCAATGGTCGCAAATAAATCAGTGGCATTGATCAGAGAAAAATCAGTCTCATTAGATCGGTTAACATTTTTACCGGAAATAACCATAGGGACATTAACCCCACCTTGGTAAATTGAACCTTTCGCTCGGTTGCTATTATACACTTGAACTACCTCATTAGGGGTGCCATTATCCCCTAAAAATATAATAAGTGTATTCTCCCGCTCTTCAGCAGACATACTGCCTAATAATCGCCCTATCTCGCTATCCATAGCTTCAATCATCGCTAGATAATACGGCAGTGGATTTGCTTCAATACTAGCTTCGTCTGTAGGAAGGTTTCCTTGGCTATGTAAATTGTCGGGCGGTAAATGGAACGGTGTGTGTGGTGCGTTATAGGCAAGCCATAACAACCAAGGCTGAGTTTGCGTATCAACCCAATCAATTGCTAAATCTGTGAATTTCGTAGTACTATATTCTGTTGTACTGGACGTTTGTCCATTCTCTGTAAAATTCCAACTTGTATAGGACTGAACACCGCCGTTTAAGAGTCCGGCAAAATAATCAACTCCCATTGAATTTGGATGTGTTGGATTATGCGATAGGTGCCACTTTCCAATCACTGCATGGCTGTAGTCGGGGGCGTTATTATTAAACACATCAAAAAGTGAGTTTTCAGCCGTGGAAAGTACATCTCCAGCACTTAATACGTTTGTCCTAAATCCGTAACGACCTGTTAGTATTGTAGCTCTTGTTGGACTACACACTGGATTTGACCAGACATTTTCAAAGCGTATACCAGAACTAATTAATGATTGTAGATGAGGCATGTTAGGCTTGTTGTTACCTATTGAATAACCTGGACTAGCGTCTAAGCCCATATCATCAGCAATAATTAATAAAATATTAGGCTTAATTGGGTTATCGGGATCATTAGTATTGGGGTCATTAGTATTGGGGTCATTCGAGCTACTTACGCCATCATTACTACTACATGCGCAAAATACAATGATAGCCAAAAGCCAAAGGGTGCGATAATATTTCATGTTTAGTTTTCTTTTAACTTATGACAAAAAAAAACAGCAGTAGTTTAAAGCGTTTTTAATGAAAGTGTTTCATTCTCAAAAACAGCATACGAGTAATGACTAATCCAATCCCCAAGATTTATGTAACTAGAGCGTTCATTTAGTTTGATGTCAAGCGGCAAATGTCGGTGTCCAAACACAAAGTAGTCACGATGTTTTTCTTTTAGTTTTTTACGACTGTATCGCACTAGCCATTCTTTATCATTTCCTAAAAAACGGATATCCTCGTCTCCAGAAATTAGTTTATTCCTGACGGATAGGTATTGTGCAAAACGAACACCAATATCTGGATGTATCCAACTGTATGCCCATTGAAAAAATGAATTTGTAAAAACTTTTTTAAGACGCTTAAAACCTTTGTCTTCTGGCCCTAGACCGTCTCCATGACCAATAAAAAAAGAAGTGGAATTAAAAGTAAAATCTTTTGGGGTATGGTGTACTGTAATTCCTAATTCTTCTTCAAAATAACCATTCATCCACAAGTCATGGTTTCCAACAAAAAAGTGAATTTTAATACCTTCGTCACTGAGCTCCGCTAATTTACCTAATACACGTGTAAAACCTTTTGGGATTACGTATTTGTATTCAAACCAAAAATCAAATAAATCTCCTAACAGAAAAATTGCTTCTGCATCGTGTTTAATAGAATCAAGCCATTTTACGAATTTTTTTTCGCGAGGGATCGACTCTTTTGACGATGGGGCTCCCAAATGGTTATCGGAAGCAAAGTATATTTTTTTCCCTTGAGGGATTTTAATAGCCGTCATAATAAACTGTTAGTTATCATTTGCAAACCATTCTGCAAAGCTAGTAGCTGTTTCTTGTAGTTTTAGGGAGTGTAACTTAATAGTATTTGGCAATCGTATTTTTATTTTTTCTGCAAAATCAATTACCATCATTTCGCTTGTAGGCTGGTAATCCACTAGTAGTACATTGTGACCGCGATCGGAAAGTTCTTTTGCAAGTTCTACATGTGGGGTATTCTTATTAAAAACTGTCGCGTGGTCAAACACATCGACAATCTCATCTTTTATTATTTTTTTCAAATCAGTAAAATCAATCACCATCCCAAATTTTACATTTTCAGAGTCTGAAATAGGTTCCCCAATTACGGTTACATCTAAACGGTAGCTGTGGCCGTGTATATTTTTACACTTCCCATCATACCCATAAAGAGCATGTCCAGTTTCAAAAGAAAATTGCTTTGTGATTCGAATATTGCCCATTAGTAGTTTAGAATATTTTCTTTGTGATTAATATATTGCAAAGTTAATGGTTTTGAACAAGGGGTAAAAATTGTTTCCTAAATTTTATTACTAACGGTAAACCTCTGGCGATCATCCACAAAGTAAAAGCAGTGAATACACCATTTAGTTTCCAATCATAGTAATCAGTTATAAAAATCACTGGCAAAAACACAAAAATAGTAGCTAATAATAGGACGTTACGCAAGTCTTTCATTTTCCCAAGCCCTTTAAAAATTCCATCAAAAACAAAGGCCAGTGCACAAAAGGGTTGCATTACTAATACAATCCAAAAGAATTCATAAAATGTTTCCAATACAAGAGGATCATTTGTAAAAACGCCTCCTATAAATTTATAAATTAGGGCTCCGAAACCTCCCATAGCCAGTCCAACAATAAGCGCATATTTGATCAGTTGATTACTTAATTGAACAAGTAGTGAATAATTTTTTGCCCCAAAAAGCTTTCCAGAAAGTATATTACCAGCACTTGAGTATCCGTCAACAGCAAAGGCAGCGAAGAACCATAAATTAATAGCTATGGTATAGGCTGCTATGTACTCATTCCCATAGCCTGCGGCAAAACGGGTCGCAAAGTATAGCGCCGTATTAAGCGCTAGCGTTCGTATAATTAGATGTCCAATCATGTTTAAAAACCTTGGAATCTCTTTATTAATAGACCTAGAAAAATTTAGTGAAATTTCCGTTTTCTTTAAAAGAAAGTGAGTCGATAAGACAGCCATTAATATTTGAGCAATTACACTTGCAATTGCGGCTCCCTTTAAATTGAGAGGCATAAAAATGCCATTGATGCCATACACAAGTATAATGTCTAAAATGATATTGATAAAAGACCCAGTAATTGCTATGAGCATTGGGTAGTATGTGTTTTGAAGGCCTCTAAACACTCCAAAAACAGCAAACGTATAAAGTGTAAACGGCAGCCCAATTACGCGAATTTTGTAGTAGGAGACGCTGTAATCTAGCAGTAGCCCAGATGCGTTATAAAGTTTAAAAATAGCAGAACAAAAGGGATATGTTAATCCGCAAACAACTATGCTTATCAACAAAATAATAGCAATAGCTTGGGCTGGTAAATTTTTCACATCATCAAGCTTATTTGCACCTAAATATTGTGATATAATTGAGGAGATGGCGCTTCTTGATTGGCCTAGCACCCATATAAGCATTGATAAAAAAGCGGTCACTACGCCAACGGCTGCCAATGATTCTGTAGCATGTTTAGGCATATGGCCCACAATGGCTGCGTCGGTAAGTGATAGGATTGGTTCTGAAATGCCTGCAATAATTGCTGGAATTGCTAGCGTATTGATGTGTTTAAGGCTAATATTTGTTTTCAAAGGCCTATTTTCCGCGTCCTGTTTTTCTTACTGCGGTTTTGTTGCTACTATTTTTACTCCTCAGGTCTGATTTGGATCCTTTTTTTTTATCCGCTTGTTTCACGGTTTTATTTCCAAAGAATTTACTGCTCATAATAGTTTGTTTATGAATCAAAGATACGCAAAAGAGTTAAGGATAAGCCTTAATAAAGTTAGAGGATAGTCTTTCCAAAACAGAATTCTACTTAACAGAGAAGAATCGTCTGTAGATATGTTCGTCTAACATTTTTTCATATTTTGGAGTGAAATAGTTATTCCAAAAATCATCTATTTCTTCAGAGTGCCCCTTAGCATATTCAGCATCATTAGCCCAAGTGCTTAGCCACATATAACGGTGCTCTTCCGCCTTATCCGTAGCACTAACTTGATATACCTTGTATTTGTCAACTCCAAATCCATTTTTTTCGTAAATGGTATTAGCTTTGTCAAGGTCTCTTTGAAATTCTTCAATGCTGATACCATTAGGTAGGTCAAAAACATGCAAGCTTATTCGTTCTTTGGTTTGCGAATAGGCTGATAAAGAAATTAA
>CAJXDP010000030.1 GCA_913052445.1 uncultured Formosa sp. | reverse complement strand
GCTAAGAAATTAGCGAGGCTTTTTTTATACACAGTCTTATCACTTTAATTCAATCCATTTAATTGACATTTAAAGCACATTCTGATTAAACTAGTCTCAAGATTTGAGAATAGCTCTTGAAATCACCATTTTTTGAATCTCTGAAGTTCCTTCATAAATCTGTGTGATTTTAGCATCTCGCATCAAGCGTTCTACATGGTAGTCTTTTACAAAGCCATTACCTCCATGAATTTGAACTGCTTCCACTGTGTGTTCCATGGCAATTCTAGAAGCAAACAGTTTGGCCATAGCACTTGATGTATCATAAGCCATTCCTTGGTCTTTTTCCCAAGCTGCTTTCATTACCATATGTCTAGCGGCTTCAATATCGGTCGCCATATCAGCTAGTTTGAAAGCTATTGCTTGATGGTTACATATTTCTGTTCCAAACGCCTTTCGTTGTTTGGAGTAAGCTAGTGCGAGTTCGTATGCCCCAGCTGCAATCCCTAGTGCTTGTGCAGCAATCCCTATTCGACCACCTGAAAGGGTTTTCATTGCAAATTTAAATCCAGACCCATCTTCGCCAATTCGATTTTTTTTAGGAACTTTTACGTCATTAAATTGTAACGTATGGGTGTCGCTTCCCCTAATACCAAGTTTATCTTCTTTAGGTCCTATCTCAAATCCAGCCATCCCTTTTTCTATAATAAAAGCATTAATGCCTTTAGGTCCCTTCGTGCGATCGGTTTGTGCTATAACAATGTAGATATCTGAACGTCCCCCACTTGTAATCCAATTCTTAGTGCCGTTAATCAAATAATGATCTCCGTGATCTATGGCTGTTGTCTGTTGAGATGTTGCGTCGCTTCCTGCTTCTGGTTCACTCAAACAAAAGGCACCTATAGCTTGTCCTGAAGCTAATTTTGGCAAGTATTTTTCTTTCTGTGCTTCTGTACCATATTTTTGAAGTCCATAACAAACTAGTGAATTGTTAACAGATACAATCACAGAAGCAGATGCATCTACTTTAGACAGTTCTTCCATAATTAAAACATAGGATATAGTGTCCATGCCACCCCCTCCGTACTCGTTTTTAACCATTACACCCATAAAACCCAATTCTCCCATTTTTTTTACTAAATTGTCTGGAAATTCTTGAAGTTCGTCGCGCTTAATTACGCCAGGTTTTAATTCATTTTGTGCAAAATCACGCGCTGCTTTTCGCACCATTTGATGTTCTTCAGATAAGGAAAAATTCATATTTTTAAATTTATCCTCAAATATAGCAAAAATTACTATGCATGCATAGTAAGTGCCAAAAAATATACTATGACCAAAATAAGTGTTAAAAATCGAACTACCTTTAATGTTATAGGGGTTATGTCAGGCACCTCCCTTGACGGAATTGATTTATGTTATGCCTGTTTTGAGCTTGGAAGCTCTTGGACTTTTAAGATTATTGATGCCCAAACTATTGGTTATTCAAAGCAATGGCAAGAACGTCTACGAACTGCGATCTTATTAGACCCTCCAAAGTTATCAAAGCTTAATAAAGATTATACACAGTTTTTGTCAGAAGTAATATCCATTTTTATTAAAAAACAGTCTAATGCATCAATTGATGCAGTTTGTAGTCATGGACACACTGTATTTCATCAACCTAGTAAAGGTAAAACACTTCAAATAGGGAATCTTCCTGATATTGCTACTTATTTAAATCAAACCGTTGTTTGTGATTTTCGTACTCAGGACGTACACTTTGGAGGTCAAGGTGCTCCGCTAGTTCCAATAGGTGATGCTTTGCTATTTTCAGGTTATGACTATTGCCTTAATTTAGGAGGCTTTGCTAATATATCTTTTGAAAAAGATGATAATCGTATCGCTTTTGATATCTGCCCTGTTAATATTGTACTTAATCACTATGTAAAAACTTTGGGGTTTCCATATGATTATGAGGGTCATATAGCCTCAAATGGAGTAATTTGTTTTCCTTTATTAGAGGATTTGAATGCTTTGGAGTTTTATGCATCACCACCTCCCAAATCATTAGGTTTAGAATGGGTTCAAGAATCTGTATTTCCTTTAATTGATAGCTATGAACTAGATGTTGATCAAGTCTTAAGGACTGTGGTAGAACATTCTGCTTTACAGATTACTAATCTTTTAAAAGCCAACAACTTGATAAAGGGATTACATACTGGAGGAGGGGTGTATAACAACTTTCTTATGCAGCGAATATCAAGTCTTAGTTTACAGCAAAAGACTGCCGTCTCTCCAATGATTATAGAGTTTAAAGAAGCCTTGATTTTTGGGTTTTTAGGAGTCCTTAGACTGAAAGAATTACCCAATTGTCTTAAAACTGTTACTGGTGCTAGACAAGACCATAGTAGCGGAAGGGTTTATTTACCTAAAAATAACATTAAATCTATATTATGATTATTTAGTTTTTTATATTTGTCAATTATTCATAATCGGTCAAGATTATGACTTTAAAAATATAAAATTCATCAATGGAAGCAGTAATCATAATTGTATTTGTATTAGGTTATTTAGCCATAACATTAGAACATACTTTAAAAATCGACAAATTAATTCCAGCTCTGGTTATGATGGCCATTAGCTGGGCCTTAGTTTCGTTTGGTATTGATGATTTTAAAACATGGTTTGACTCTAGTAAGCACGCTCTTTTAGATAACTTTCAAGCATTTGATCACGATGAAAAAATGCATATTTTAGAAGAAACTCTATTACACCACTTAGGGAAAACAGCTGAGATTCTTGTGTTTTTATTAGGTGCGATGACTATTGTTGAAATTATTGCTTACTTCAACGGTTTTTCGACAATTAAAAACTTTATTAAAACTAAAAAGAAATCAAATCTACTTTGGATTTTTGCTATATTGGCATTTGTTTTATCAGCAATTATAGACAACCTTACTGCAACAATTGTTTTAATATCACTACTACAAAAGATAATTAATGACCGTAAAATGCGTCTGTGGTTTGCAGGACTCATTGTGATTGCTGCCAATGCAGGAGGAGCATTTTCACCCATTGGAGACGTAACCACAACGATGCTATGGATAGCTAATAAGGTTAGTACGGGACATTTATTTGCTTACTTGTTACTGCCTTCTATAGTGTGTATGGTCATACCTACTTTTATAGCATCACGGCTTCCCGCATTTAAAGGGTCTTTAGAAATTGACACTACTCAATCTGAGTCGGCAGGACGTTTTAGTGGAACCATGCTTTACCTTGGATTAGCAGCGATTATCTTTGTTCCTATATTTAAAGTTGTAACTCATCTACCTCCTTATGTAGGTATGATGCTTTCATTAGGAGTTGTAGCAGTATTTGCAGAAATATTTAGTTCCTCAAAATTTAGTATTAATGAATTAGATAAAGACAACCATGAAGGCCCTGTATATCACAGTCCCGTGCACCACTCTTTATCCAAAATAGAATTACCAAGTATCTTATTTTTCTTAGGAATTTTAATGGCAGTAGCTGCCCTTGAATCTTTAGGAGTTTTATATGGTTTTGCCGACTGGCTTAAAGTTTCAACTCCTTCCTTAGGTACAGAGTTGCAAGGCGCTGAAGTATCAGATTTAGTTGTTCTTTTATTGGGTGTTGGCTCAGCCGTTATTGATAATGTACCATTAGTAGCCGCTTCTCTTGGGATGTTTTCAGAGCCTATGGATCATGAATTATGGCATTTTATTGCCTATGCTGCTGGTACTGGTGGAAGTATGCTCATTATTGGGTCTGCAGCTGGGGTAGTAGCTATGGGAATGGAGAAAATTAACTTCTTTTGGTACTTAAAAAAGATATCCTGGTTGGCATTAATTGGGTTTTTAGCAGGTGCTCTGACTTTTTTCTTCACTAGAACACTCCTTTGAAGGTAATTTTTTTTAATTTTTAACGTTTTTTAGTTAAACCAATTATTTATAAGTATATGATTCAAGATCAAATTGCACTCTCATTGGAAACTGAATCAATCGAGAAAACACTATCGATTGTCGAGCTAATTAAAAGTGGAGGTCTTGCAGGTCAACTCATTATAGCACTGTTGACAGTACTGCTTGTTGTTGCCTTGTATATCTATTTTGAGCGCCTGTTTACAATTAAATCAGCTTCCAAGGTAGATCCTAATTTCATGAACCAAATAAAAGACCATGTCTCCAACGGAAAAATAGATGCGGCAAAAGTACTTTGTGTAAATATTAACTCTCCTGTATCTAGGTTAATTCATAAAGGAATTTCTCGAATTGGGCGCCCTCTTGCGGATATTAATTCAGCTATTGAAAATGCTGGAAAACTTGAGGTTTATAGTTTAGAAAAAAACGTAAGCATACTTGCTACTATCTCAGGTGCTGCCCCTATGATTGGGTTTTTAGGAACAGTGATAGGCATGATTTTATCCATTTTTGAGATTGCCAATTCTGGTGGCCAAATTGACATTAAACTTTTAGCTGATGGATTGTATACAGCCATGACCACAACTGTAGCCGGCTTGGTGGTTGGGATTATAGCGTATATTTCATATAACCACATTGTAGGGCGGACTAACAAAGTCGTATATCAGATGGAAGCCAATTCTGTAGAGTTCTTAGATCTACTCAACGAACCTATTTAAAATGAATCTTAGAGGTCGAAATAAAATCACTCCGGAATTTAATATGTCGTCAATGACGGATATTGTATTTCTTTTATTGATTTTTTTTATGATAGCATCCACATTAGTGACCACCAATGCAATAGATATTTTGTTACCTAAAGCCAGCGGCAAGACAGAAAACAAAAAATCAATTTCTGTAAGTATTCAAAAAGACTTAACTTTCTATATAGATCAAAAAGAAGTTGATGTTCAGAAGTTAGAAACTGAACTACTTAAGTTACTTCAAAATGAAATAGCCCCCACACTAGTTTTAAGAGCGGAAAAATCGGTTCCTGTTGACTATGTCGTTAAGGTGATGGATATTGCCAACCGTAATAAATTCAAGATTATACTAGCTGTAAATCCTAATTAAGATGCGCTATTTTAAGACGAAACATCAACAACATTCGGCTCGCCTGACAGCGGTTATCATGTTGTTATTTATTTTGCTCTTGTTTGTGGTTGGTCCTGGATATATGAACCCTCCTTTAGAGTATGGGGTGGCTGTTAACTTTGGCTCCTCTGATAAGGGTGGCGGGCTGGTTCAGCCCAAGGAAACTTTAGACTTAGAACCGTCCCCGGTTACTGAGCCAATTCAAGAACCCGAGGTAGAACCGGCCATTCAATCTATTGAATCTAGTTCTTCAGAGGAGGTTCTGACCTCCGAAGATTTAGAATCTATTGCCATTAGAAAAGAGAAAGCAGATAAAGCTAAAAAGCAGGCTGAAGCTAATGAAAAGACCCAAGCAGAATCAGATGCCAAAGCAAGGTTAGAAGCTGAACGATTAAAAAAAGAGGCCTACTTAAAAGCAAAAAAGAAAGCTCAGTTAGATGCGCTTATGGGGGGCATAGGAGTTGATCAAGGTACAGACGAAGGATCTGAAGGCGATGACGAATCAGCAGGTGATAAAGGTCAGCTAGATGGAACTCCTTATGAGTCCAGCTATTTTGGATCCCCAGGAAGTGGTAACGATGGGGTAGGCTATGGCCTTAATGGTCGTGGACGCCCAGAAAAAACAAAAGTGATTCCTGAATGTGATGAAGAAGGAAGGGTTGTTGTTAAAATTTATGTTAATCAAAATGGAGCAGTCACAAAAGCAATTCCAGGGGAACAAGGAACAATTGGAGATAGCTGCCTATATGATGCCGCTAAAAAAACAGCACTTTCCCATAAATGGCCTGCGGACCCCAAAGCTCCTTTAAATCAAATAGGTTTTGTAATTGTAGATTTTAGCGTTCGCCAATAAATGAATTATTTAGAAACCACCAACTGGCTTTTTTCTCAGCTACCACTTTATCAAAATGTGGGCAAATCAGCTTATAAAGCTGATTTGAATAAAACACTTGGACTAGCGAAACATCTCCGTAATCCAGAAAATAAATTTAAGTCTATCCATGTTGGAGGGACTAACGGTAAAGGATCTACAGCTCATATGCTGGCGTCTGTTTTGCAAGAAGCAAGTTATAAAGTGGGATTGTATACATCACCACATTTAAAAGATTTCCGTGAAAGGATCCGCATCAATGGGGCTGTTATCAGCGAAAATTTTGTAGTTGACTTCGTTGCGACCAATAAATCGTTTTTTGAATCTAATTCACTGTCATTTTTTGAAATGTCTGTTGGTATGGCTTTTGATTATTTTGCACAAGAACAAGTTGACATCGCTATTATTGAAGTGGGTCTAGGAGGGCGCTTAGATTCTACTAATATCATAAAACCGAAAGTTTCGGTAATTACCAATATTGGTTTGGACCACACACAGTTTTTGGGGACTAAACTTGAGGATATAGCAAGGGAAAAGGCAGGAATTATAAAACCAGATACACCTATAGTGATTGGCGAAACCCAATTAGAAACAGAAATAGTTTTCATAGACAAAGCCACTAAAGAAAAATCGCCGCTCTATTTTGCAGATCAGTTAATAAACGAAATTTACTCAACTGACTTGAAAGGGGATTATCAAATGCGTAATGTACGAACTGTACTTCAAACGATTGACGTATTAAATAAAGCGGAATTTACAATTTCCAAAGAAGTAGTCCAGCGAGGCTTATTAAAAGTATCCGAGAACACAGGACTTCATGGTCGCTGGGAAGTTTTGGGTAGTTCTCCAAAAATAATTTGTGACACCGCCCATAACAGGGAAGGACTAAAATTAGTGTTCAAACAGCTCCTAGAAGAGGAATTTGAAAAATTACACTTGGTATTGGGTATGGTAAATGATAAAGATATCTATTCATTATTAAAGTTATTTCCAGTAAGCGCACATTATTATTTTTGTAAGCCGAATGTGACTAGGGGATTAGGTGCTTCTCAGCTCGCTGATATTTTTACAGAAAACGGGTTTAAAGGATCTATTTATTCATCTGTTAAAAACGCTTTAAATGCAGCTAAAAAAAGCGCCTCTAAAGGTGATATTATCTATATTGGTGGTAGTACTTTTGTGGTGGCTGAAATAATTTAATTTTTTATAAAAAACCTTTTGTGAATTGAAAAACTAGACTATATTTGCAGACCTTCAAGAGGGCGCATAGCTCAGTTGGTTCAGAGCACCTGGTTTACACCCAGGGGGTCGGGGGTTCGAATCCCTCTGCGCCCACAGAACATATAAAACCCACTCATTAGAGTGGGTTTTACAGTTTAAATCAATTTTAACTAAAATTTTAGACTAACATCGTTACAGGATTCTCAATATATCCTTTAAGAGTTTGTAGAAATTGTGCGCCTGTAGCGCCATCAACCGTTCGGTGATCGCAAGCGAGGGTAAGTTTGATTGTGTTTCCAACAACTATTTGTCCGTTTTTAACCACTGGTTTTTCAACAATGGCTCCCACCGATAAAATTGCTGAATTGGGTTGGTTAATAATCGAAGTAAAACTTTCTATTCCAAACATCCCTAAGTTTGATACAGTAAATGTACTGCCATCCATTTCTTGTGGTGTTAGCTTCTTGTTTCGTGCACGCCCTGCAAAATCTCTAACGGCAGCACCAATTTGCGGCAAGCTCTGCTCATTTGCAAAACGAACAACAGGAACAACTAAGCCATCTTCTACAGCAACGGCAACCCCTACATGCACGTGGTTATTGAGTTTCATACGATCTGCAAACCACTGTGAATTTACTTGTGGGTGCTCACGTAAGGCCAATGCGGATGCTTTAACAATAATATCGTTAAAGGATATTTTAGTATCAGGTATGGTGTTGTATTGCGATCTAAAAGCCATGGCATTATCCATATCAAACTCAACATTCAAATAATAATGCGGAGCAGTAAATTTAGATTCGCCCAAACGTTTCGCAATAGTTTTACGCATTTGCGAGTTTTTAATTTCTTCAAAGTCTTCTTGCCCGTTTGGAATAAATTTCGCGGAGATTGCAGGACTAGCTACCGCAGCAGGTGTAAAGTTCTCAACGTCACGTTTGATTATACGTCCATTTTCACCACTTCCAACCAATTCGTTTAAAGAGATCCCTTTATCATCTGCCATTTTTCTAGCTAATGGTGAAATATGCAATCTTCCTGTCGTGTTGGATACTGGAACTGCATCTGGCGCAGCTTCCATTTGTATGACTTCTTTTATCACGGGAGCGGCTTCTTTAGCCGCTTCTACTGTTACTGTAGCTGCAGCAGCAGAAAAGTTAGCAGCGACTGCTGAAACGTCGGTTCCTGCAGGGCCGATAATTGCTAAAAGATCATCTACTTTTGCAGAGTCACCCTCTAGAAGTCCAACATACAATAAAGTCCCTTCATTAAATGATTCAAATTCCATTGTAGCTTTATCGGTTTCTATTTCAGCTAAAATATCACCTTCTTCAATCACATCGCCAACTTGTTTAAGCCAGCTTGCTACCGTACCTTCTTCCATAGTATCGCTTAATCGTGGCATGGTCACCACAATGACTCCTTCTGGAATGGTCCCTGTTGTACCTGGTTCGACAGCGGCAGCTTCTTCTACTGGGTTTTCTATAGGTTCTACAGCTTCTTCTAAAGCAGTAGTTGGGTTCAATAGTGCCGAAATGTCTTCTCCCTCATTTCCAATAATAGCTAGTAGTTTGTCGACCATAGTCGTTTCCCCTTCTTGAACACCAATGTGGAGTAAAGTACCTTCATTGAAGGATTCAAATTCCATAGTTGCTTTGTCGGTTTCTATTTCCGCAAGAATATCACCTTCTTCAATTTTGTCTCCTACTTTTTTCAACCAGCTAGCAACTGTTCCTTCTTCCATGGTGTCGCTTAGTCGCGGCATGTTAACTATGATTGCCATAACTTATAATTTATGTTGTAAAAATGGATAATCTTCTTGTTCGTATACCACGTCGTACATGACACTTTTTTCTGGATATGGGGATTCGTCAGCGAATTTCTCACACTCAGCAACTAGGTCCTTAACACGTTTGTCGATTACTTTTATTTGCTTTTCTGTGGCGTATTCTTCACGAAGAATCACATCTAAAACTTGCGTAATAGGATCAATCTTCTTGTATTCAATTACTTCGTCTTTTGTTCTGTAGTGTTGTGCATCGCTCATAGAGTGTCCTCTGTAGCGGTATGTTTTCATTTCTAAAAATGTAGGCCCGTCTCCTCTTCTAGCGCGTAGTATGGCCTCATCAAATGCTTCTGCTACTTTTATTGGATTCATTCCATCTACAGGACCACAAGGCATTTCATAGCCTAAACCTAATTTCCAAATATCGGTATGGTTAGCGGTTCTGTCCACAGAAGTCCCCATCGCATAACCATTGTTTTCACAAACAAATACAACTGGAAGTTTCCAGTTCATTGCCATATTAAATGTTTCATGTAATGAACCCTGACGAGCTGCACCATCTCCAAAATAACAAAGAGTTACTGCGCCTGTTTCATTGTATTTGTCCCCAAATGCCATTCCAGCTCCTAAAGGAATTTGTCCTCCTACTATTCCGTGACCTCCGTAAAAACCTTTTTCTTTAGAGAAAATATGCATCGAACCTCCTAGTCCTTGTGAGGTCCCTGTTGCTTTACCAAAAAGTTCAGCCATAACTCTTCGAGGATCTACGCCCATCCCAATTGGTTGTACGTGATTTCGATAAGCAGTAATCATTTTATCTTTTGATAAGTCCATAGCATGTAAAGCACCTGCTAAGACCGCTTCTTGTCCGTTGTATAAGTGTAGAAAACCTCTTACTTTTTGTTGTATGTAAACAGCAGCAAGTTTATCTTCAAACTTTCGCCATAACATCATGTTTTCGTACCAATTTAGGTAGACTTCTTTGGTTATTTTCTGCATGTTTTTACAGTAATTTAATTTAATCTGAATACAAAAGTAATACTTTGCATGATAACCTAAAAAGAGTAGGGGTTAATTTTTTAAAAAAACGTTATAGTACAGATTTGTCAAAAATCCAAGGAAGGATGTTCTCTACTGATTTTGAGACCGCTATTTGTCCTGAAGTTCCCATAAAATAGAGCACTATATTTGAGTTTTGTTTAACTTCATATTCTGACAGTGCTTGCCTGCATGCTCCACAAGGAGGTATGGGCTTAGTTGTTGAAATTTTAGTAGATCCAGCTACAATAGCCATTCTAAGTATGTTTTGATCTGGGAATTCGGCACCTGCATAATAAATAGCGGTCCGTTCGGCACATAAACCAGAAGGATATGAAGCATTTTCTTGATTATTTCCTGAAATAATTTCCCCATTCTCAAGCTCTAGTGCTGCTCCAACGAAAAATTGAGAGTAGGGTGCATAGGCTTTTTTTCGGGCCTCAGCTGCTTTTTTTAATAGTTTTTGAACTGGAAATGATAACTCTTTTATGTTCTCATAAATATCAAATGCAGTTTCTATTTTTATTTTTTTCATAACCATTAAAGTCAAAAAAACTACTGTAATTAGAAATAGTTTTTTTTAATTTGATTGAGATATTAATACTCGTTGTATTCGCCATCTCCTATATTGAATGCTAGTGAGAAACGAAGGGTGTTTTCTAAAGGGCTCTGTACTTTAGCAGCTGAAAATAAGTACGACAAATCAATATCGATTGTAGTGTATTTAAAACCAGCTCCTAATGCGAAAAATTTTCGTGCGCCTTTAAATTCATTTTCATTAAAATAGCCTGCTCTTAAAGCAAAAGAATCTTGGTATAAATACTCTGCACCTAAAGCCCAAGTAAATTCATCTAACTCCTCACTAAAGCCTCCTGGAGCATCATTAAATGACTGAAAAATACCTGACATAAAATTTACGTCTGGGTCTTGACCTTCAATTATTACATTACTATTAACTAATGAGCCTCTAGTGTCAATGTCTTGGTCAAAAACTCCATTACCATCAGTGTCTGTATAGCTATATTCATTACCATAAATAGGAGGGGTTGGAACTAGTAATTTTGTAACTTCTGCAGTTACATTAATTCGGTTATATTGGTCAAAAATAAAATCAAATCCACCTCCAAGCCTTAGGTTAGTCGGCAAGAAATTTTCTCTACCCGCATCATCATATTTAATTTTTGGTCCTAAGTTTTGAATGGCAAATCCACCTCTCCAGCGGCCATTAAAATCAGAGTATGCCTCTTCTTCACTTTGATAGTATCCTGAAATGTCGACCGCAATAGAACCTGCTGCTTTAGAACTTGGATCAATAGCAGATATTTTTAAATCGGAACGTAAATAACGTAAAGCAACTCCCATTGAGAATTGGTCTGAAAGTCGTAAGGAATAAGAGACGTCTAAAGTTAGCTCATTAGGTTGTTCAATCAACGGAGTTTGGAACTCGTCTTCGCGTAATTCAATTTCACCAAGTGAAAAGTATTTAAAGCTGACTGCAAACGCACTTCGCTCATTTATTCTATTGAAATATGTGATATTTCCTAAAAAAATATCATTTACTAATTTGCTTAGATAAGGGGTATAGCTAATTCCAAACCCTGATTTTGTTTCTGAAAAAGCGTATTTAGAAGGATTCCATTGTTGTGAATAAGTATCTACCGAAGTTGCAACTCCCATGTCACCCATTCCAGCTGCACGTGCGTCAGATGCAATTAATAAAAAAGGGACTCCTGTAGTGATAACGCGGCTATCAAGATTTGGGATTATAGTGGTTTGAGCCTCAATTCTATTTGAGATTAAGCCAACCAAGAACAACATGCTAAATGTTAGTTTTTGGGGTATTTTTTTCAATTTAATCATTTCTATATTTAGATTATATGTTAACAAATATAAGTTTTTATTAAAGTATTACAAGTTTTTCAATCTTCTCTGCTTTCATCCCGGTACCTTTTGAATGTACCTTTAATTTATAAACGTAAACACCTTTTCCTATTTTACTTCCAAAATCGTCAGTCCCGTCCCATATTATATCCCTTGATGTAGAAGCACTGGCATTTAAGCCGTTATTTGTTTGCCCGTTTAGTGTTTTGATTAGTTTTCCAGAAACTGTAAATATTTGTACAGAAACGTCTAATATGTCCGAACTATTGTGGTTAAACCAAAATTCAGTGTAATTAATAAATGGATTGGGGTAATTTAAAACATTAGTAAGCTTTAAACTTTCGTCCTTATCAAAAACAATAAACTCAATTTCTTGAATGGAGGCATTATTGTAAACGTCCCATGCTTTGAGCTTCATAGTGTGTAGACCAGGTGTGAGATCTCTAAAAGGATAACTCAAGCTTCCATTTTTGTAGTCGTCAACAGATGCTGTATAGTAATCATTCAGCTTATAAACAGTTGTTTCATTTCCGTCCAAAGTGGCTACGATATCATGGCCAATACCACTAGCTGTATTAATTCCGTTTTCGTCGTATAAATTTGCTATGAGTGTCGGATTTTCATTAGTGATACCACCTGAAACAAAAATTTCATCATTCATAAATAAATTAATGGTTGGGCCTGTATTGTCTTCAGGGGCATTTAGATTAACTCCACCAATTGTTATGTCATAGCTAAACCCTCTTTGATCAGATAATGGCACCTCAGTTTTGGAGTATAAACTAATTTTTCCATTACCTTCAGCAACTTTAATGTCTCTAGGAACTATAAATTCAAATTCAAAAACTCCGTTCGTAACACTTGCTTGACCTCTAAAAATAACTTCTCCCATAGAGTCATAATCTAGTAAAATCAAATCCGTTCCGTCTGTAACTCCATCATTTCCAATTGTTGTTCGCTCCAAGTCTTTATCAAAAATAGTTGCTGTTAAAATGCCGTTATAATTTGTTCGAATAACCCCTTGACTATCCGTTATGTTTCCAGTTATTTTGGCAGGACTTAAGGCTTTCAAAACTTGGTTGGTTGTAGCAATATCTTCATCATTTATTTTAGTTACCTTAACATCTGGCTCAGCCACTGGAAGTTTTAGTGCAGGATCTCCAATGTAAAAAACCAATCGACGTTGACTGATGTTTGTGACCATGGGATCATTTTTTGTTCTTCTTAGAGCTTCACCAATACTTATGGGTTCAACATTATCATAAGAAAATAAATACTTACTAAGAGATGTGTTAAATTGGATCCCTACGTTAACAAAAATTTGCCTGGTAGTTGTTATGAGACTTATTGCGCCTCCACTTTTATTCCAAAATAGAAACTCTCCGGCAGATTCTCTTAAGGGGTTATCAAATTTTGTATACTCACAAGTAACTGTTACAAAGCAGTTGAGTTTGTTTGGGTTTTTAAGTTCTTGCGCATTTATTTTATCAAAAATTCGTTCCACAGCTAACCCATCTTCTCCACCATGACCAAAATAATTAACCACAACAGCTCCCACTTCGAGAGCGTCAAATATTGCTTTATTAACTAAGGTGTATCTGTCTCCTCCAGAAGTTGTTTCTTGTACATACGAATCAGAATGAATTTTAAAGACATTTAAAAAAGGTTTTTCGAGCTTTACATCCTCTCCAATAAAATCTGTAGTTTCTTGAATTAGACGGTCACTAAATTCGTCAACATCATCTGAAATCAATAAGAAATTATTCCGCCAACTTCCATAGGCTTCAGGCCTGTAAAAGGAGGCTACTTTGTCAACCATTTCTTTCGCTTGTTGATTTGAATTAGCTAAAACTCGTCCAACTGCGATGTCTAGTTTGTCTGAATTCGACATTGTACCTTCGTTGGAGTCCATCATTCCATAAAAATCGTCAGATAAAAATGAACCTGTTAGACTAATACTATTTATAGAATACCAAGATGGTACGACATTTGTATTGTTGGATATTCTATTTTTATAATCAAAGGATGCATCTCCAAATAAACACAAATATTTTAGTTTTTTTGATGGCTCGCTAGCGTTGTCATATACATATTTTACAAAATTTCTAATGCCTGCAATATCTTGCATTCCAGAACTGAACTCTTGGTAAATCGATTCTAAAGAGAAAACCTTTACATTTAAATTATTTTGAGTTCTATTTATGTTTGCTAATCGTTCTGCTTGTGATACTAAATAGCTAGGTGCAATTATCAAATAGTCAACATCTTTAAATTGACCTTGGTTGTCTAAAAACACTGTTCCTTTAATGTCTTGATTATCTACGATCGTGTTATTGGTTTTTCTAGGAACGTAAAAGTCGCTTCCTAGAGTTTGGTAGGTTCTTAGAGATCCTAAATTAATCTTGAAGCTAAATTGAGATTCTGCATTTTGGTTTGTATAAAACTTAATTTCATAAGGGTTGGTAACATCCCAAACTTGAGAAATCGAACTTGCATTTGAAATTGTAAACGCTCCAACTCCAGATTGAGTTGCGGTATTAGTGTTTTTAAACTCAAATTGAGTTCCCAAACTTGTTAAGGCGCGTTCAGCTTCAATAGAAATATAGTCTAAATAGGCTGACGCAGATGGGTTACTATTGTTATTATACAATAATTCAACAGAAATATTTTCCGAATTGCTTGTTAATGAGCCATTAAAAAAATCTTCTGATGCCAATAATTGACTGTCAATTGAGCTAAAAGAGAAGTTGTCGACTTCAGATCCATTTACTTTAAGCTGCATGGAGGTGTTTGATTCGGCAGTCGCAGCAACATAGACTTTTAGTTTTAGAGGGCTATTGATAATTAGGTTAGGAAAGTTAAAATCAAATTCCCTTACATTTTCAACATAAAATCGATGACCAAACCATCGCCTGCCTAACTTTGCGATGTTATATTGATCGGTCTCAACGAACTTATAGTCATGAAAGGATTCAAACATCACATCTGCTAACCCATCTGGTTCGGCTGCAAAGCTCATTCTTGAGCCGTTTCCGGAGCTGATGTTTATGTAATAATAAGCATCGTCACTGTAAGGGTTAATGTGTGAATTATTGTCTAAATTATATCTTTTAGGGCCAACAGCATACATTAAAATATAATCTTCATCATCAAATACGTTGTCGTTCTCACCGATTACTTGGATTGAGTTCTCAATTAAGTCGTCTGATAAGGTTTCGGAATTCAATAATGGGAGCGATTTCCCTCCGTGGCCATAAATTTTTATATTTTTTGGATTGATTGTAGAGGTATTAACCCCCAAATTATTCAAAAAGTTTTTGTTGATTTTATGAACTCCAGTAGTATCGACTGCAAATCGGTACCATAACCCTGATTTTAAAGAAGAACTAGATGACGACATGTAATTTAGTGCTGTTCTTCGCTGTGTTATCATTCGATAATCTATAGTGAATCGAATGATCTTTGATAAAACCCCATTATCATAAAAAATCGGATGAATTTCAACAGCTCCGTTTGTGTTGTTTCTTGATTGGGAATTGGTAACTTTCAGTTGAGGTCCGTCTTTTATGGTGTTTAGAGGTAGTTGCTTTAGGTCTGCCCTAGATATTTCAATAGTTTCAATAGAAATAATTTTAGCAGAAGTTTTATCAATTGTTCCATTGATCGCCCATTGCTCAGAAAAAATAAGTCCATTTTCAAATGAAAAGTTGTGATTTTTAACATTAAAAGAGGGAATCTCAATCGATTTATTTGAGGTACCCATTAATTTAGATTCTTCCCAGTTAATGTCAAACGTTTTTGTTTGAGAAAATCCCATAAAAGAACAAATAAATATAAGGAACAGTACTAGACTTTTCATAGTTAAGAAACGCTGTCTTAGGGGTGTTAGTATGTTTTAACAAAAGCTAATCTCAAAATTACGATAATAAATTCTGAATCTCATCGTTTTAAATTAAAGTAATATAAATTAATTCATCAAAAAAATAGCCTTAAAACGATCTGTTTTTTTATTGCATAATAATCTATAATTAGTATATTGCATGACTGAATTCAATTGTTTATTCAATTTTAATTTTAATATGAAAAACATCATAACATTAAGACTGCTACTAATTGTAGCAATATCCACCTCGCTAACTGGGTGTAAGAAATCATCTAGGTCTGGAAACTCTTCAAGAGGTACCGGTTGGCAAATTAATGCTAAAGAAGGAGGTTTTCAGTACAATACAAACTTTAAAGACCAAGAAACAGCTCCAGGGCTAGTTTTTGTAGAAGGTGGGACTTACACCATGGGTAAGGTTCAAGACGATGTGATGCATGATTGGAATAATTCTCCAAATCAACAACACGTTCAGTCTTTTTACATGGACGAAACAGAAGTTACAAACTTAATGTACTTGGAGTATTTAGATTGGATTAAACGTGTTTATCCACCAACTGACGATAATTTTAAGAAAATATACGCAGGTGCAGTCCCTGATACCCTTGTTTGGCGAAATCGATTAGGTTACAGCGAAATGATGGTAGAGAATTATTTACGCCACCCAGCTTTTATGAATTACCCAGTTGTAGGAGTTAGTTGGATCCAAGCTGTAGAATACGCTAATTGGAGGTCAGATCGTGTGGCTGAAAAAGGCTTGCAAGATGAAGGGTATTTGAAAAGAGATTCAAATTTAACTGAAACAGGAGATACATCAGCAGACGGGAACTTTAATATTGATACATACGTAAACGCGCCCAACCAGTCTTTTGGAAGTAGGAATGAAGACATAGCAAAAGGAGGTAAGCGGAAAATTCAAACAGACGCTGAAGGGAATGAAATTAATGTTTATGCCAATCGTGAAACTGGAGCAATACAACTAAAATATCGACTGCCAACAGAATCTGAATGGGAGTATGCAGCACTCGGTCTAGCTGGATTAAGAAATTACAACATCTATAAAGGAAGAAAAAAATACCCTTGGGATGGTCAATACTCACGTTCTGGAGATCGCAAAACCAGAGGCGATCAACTGGCAAATTTTAAGCAAGGTAAGGGTGATTACGGAGGAATTGCAGGTTGGTCTGATGATGGTGCGGATATTACAAATGAAGTAATGTCTTATGAGGCCAATGACTTTGGGATTTATGACATGGCTGGGAATGTTGCAGAATGGGTAGCGGATGTTTACCGACCAATTGTAGATGATCAGTTTAGTGACTTTGGATATTACAGAGGAAATGTGTATACCAAAAATGCTATAGGTGATGATGGCTCAGTAAGAGTGATTGGAATCGATGAGATTGAGTACGATACGCTTTCAAATGGAAGAATTGTAGCTAAAGGACTTCCAGGTCAACTAGTGAAAGTAGCTGTAGATTCTGCAGAAACATATTTAAGAACAAATTTTGATAAAAGTAATAACATAAATTACAGAGACGGCGATAGGGCATCCTCAAGGAGTTTTGATGACTTTGATGATGAAGACTCTACTAATAAAGATGAAACTCGTGAAATGTATAATTCGCCTCTTCACCTTGTTGATGGAGATAAAAAAGAATATGATGATTCAGACGATAGAACCTCTTTAATAAATGATGAAGTAAGAGTTTATAAAGGTGGATCATGGAAAGATAGAGAATATTGGTTAGATCCAGCGCAAAGACGATATTATCCAGAGGATATGGCAACTGACTTCATTGGTTTTAGATGTGCAATGTCAAGAGTAGGTTCTAAATCATTATCAAAAAAGAAGAAGAAAAACTAACTTATAAGATAGTTAAAATATTAGGTCCTAGCAATTTAAGATTGTTAGGACTTTTTTTATTATTTTTAAATGATGGAACTAAATCAAATTCATAAACTTTTTTTGGCATGTTCAGCAGTTTCCACAGATACAAGAAACATTCCTAAAAATGGATTATTTTTCGCTCTTAAAGGTCCTAACTTTAATGGAAATAATTTCGCAATCAAAGCACTAGAAAACGGAGCTAAATATGCGGTTATTGATGAGGTTGTGCAGCCAATTAATGACCACCTTATTTTGGTAGATAATGTTTTAAAGACTTTACAGGATTTAGCACGTGTTCATAGAGATTATTTAGGCTTGCCTATAGTCGCCCTAACCGGAAGTAACGGCAAAACAACCACTAAAGAACTTGTCAATGCTGCCCTGCAGAAGAGATTCAATACTATAGCAACTATTGGAAACCTAAATAACCATATCGGCGTCCCTTTAACCCTTTTGAGTATGAACTCTGAAACAGAAGTTGGGATTGTAGAGATGGGAGCTAATCATGCGAAGGAGATATCATTACTTTGTAGCATAGCTAAGCCAAGCGTGGGGTATATTACTAACTTTGGAAAAGCACATTTAGAAGGCTTTGGGTCTGAGCAGGGTGTTGTGTTGGCTAAAAGTGAGTTGTATGATTATTTAAAAGAACACAATGGCTTGATAATTATGAATTCAGACGATGTAAAGCAGGAGAATCAAGTAGGGCGGTATTCAAATACTTTTTCTTTTTCACAATCTAAACAAGCCTCAATTAATATAAAATTATTAGAATCTCAGCCTTTTTTGAATGTAGCTACATTAGGAACAACGATTAAAACTCATTTAGTAGGTGTTTATAACTTCCATAACATAGCAGCAGCTTTAGCTATTGGGAGTTATTTTAATCTAACGTGTAACCAACTCAAAAGTGGACTCGAAGCCTATGTGCCATCTAATAATCGATCTCAAATCATCAATCAAAACTCCAACGATATTTTATTAGATGCCTATAATGCAAACCCAAGCAGTATGGAAGTTGCTTTGCAGAATTTTAATGAGATTCAAAACTCAAATAAGCTCGCCATTATAGGAGATATGTTTGAATTAGGGGCCACTGGCACAAAAGAACATTTAGAGGTCGTAAATAAAGCAGTTTTATTTAAGGGATGCACATTTTACTTTGTAGGATCTAATTTTTTTGATCAAAAAATAGCACATTCAACTTTTCTATTTTTTGAAACGTTTAAAGAACTTCAATCTCATTTGGAGGAAATAACTATTTCGAATACTAGCATCTTAATAAAAGGCTCTAGAGGGATGGCTCTGGAACGTGTTTTGGAACTAATTTAAATAAAGAAAACCCACTCAGATTAGTGGGTTTCTTTTTGGTGGACCTCTCGGTCCTTATTTCGAACTTTTTAAGTATATAATTAGTAATTTCACCAAAAAATATATTTTATAAAAATAAATGAAGAATATCGCTTCCTCTTTTACTTTGCCAAATGGTTCAGTTTTAAAAAATAGAATTGCAAAATCTGCAATGAGTGAAAACTTTGGAACACGAAACCAGGCACCAAGTAAAGGTTTAATTAATGCATATAAGGTTTGGGCAAAAGGGAATCCAGGACTACTTATTACAGGAAATGTGATGGTAGATGCAATGGCCTTAGGTGAAGCGCGTAATGTAGTAGTTGAGGATTACAAGGATTTCGAATTGTTAAAAAAATGGGCTAGATCAGTTGAGGGAACTGGTGTCCAACTTTGGCCTCAAATAAATCACCCAGGTAGGCAGGCTTTTGCAGCAATTAACAGAAAAATAGTAGGGCCATCTGCGATATCATTAAGCTTGGGTAGTGCCTCAAAGATGTTTAAAATACCAAAAGCATTATCAGATGAAGAAATTTGGAGTATTATAAAGCGCTTTGGAAACACCGCAAGAATCATGAAAGAAGCAGGCTTTACAGGTTGTCAAATTCATGGTGCTCACGGTTACTTAGTAAGTCAATTTTTATCTTCTAATAGCAATGTTCGAACTGATCAATGGGGTGGTTCTCTTTCTAATAGGGCACGATTTGTTTTAGAGGTTTATCGTGAAATTCGCCGTCAAGTTGGATCGGATTATCCCATAGCAATTAAAATTAATTCTGCAGATTTCCAGCGAGGTGGATTTTCGGAAGAAGAATCTTTGGAAGTTATTCGCTTTCTTGACAATGAAGGAATCGATTTAATTGAAATTTCTGGAGGAACTTATGAGAGACCAGCTATGATTAATGGAGATCGCAAGAAAAGTACAATATCGCGTGAAGCGTATTTCCTAGATTATATTGAAAAAGCTCGAAAGTTGATTACAACCCCTTTGATGCTCACTGGAGGGTTTCGTTCTGTTTCAGTAATGGAGAAAGCTTTGGAAGATGGTAATTTAGACGTTGTTGGTTTGGCAAGGCCATTTTGCTTATATCCTAATTTAGCTAACCAAATTTTTAATTGTTCTGTAGAACGATTTGAAACTCCAATACCTCAAATTGGAATTAAGTTTTTAGACAAACTTGGTGGTGTAGAATTGCCCTGGTATGAACTCCAAATTCAACGTATTGGAAAAGGGAAGTCACCAAAAATTAACCTACTAGCAATTTTAGCTTTCTGGTTCAGTCTTAAGAGTTTGTTTTTTAAATCTTTTTGGAAGAATAAATAATAAAACCCAATCAAATGAGTGGGTTTATTTTTGGTGGGCCTCTCTGTCCTTAGTTCGAACTTTTTTTAGAAAGTTATTATGTAAGTTTGTGATATGAAAAAATTAACTTATAGTTTTATAATATTATCAATTATATTTTTTGGATGTAAAAAGGAGGAAGGCATAATTGTAGAAGAACCGATTGAAGATATAACTGGATATAACATGCTACTAATGGGGCATAGTTTCTTTAAACCGTATGCCAATAGAATAGGAGAAATAGCAATAGATGCTGGATTCGTCAATCATACCCAAACTTTTGTTTTTGAAGGAGGATCCAATGGTTTACCCATCAGTCTATGGAATGATACAGGTACTGACAATCAACTAATTAAAGCAATACTTGACAATGGTGATGTGGATGTATTTGGAATGGCTGCTGACGATCGTCAAATCGCCAATGAGTCTTTAAATGGTCATCGATACTGGATTGAGTATGCCCTTCAAAACAATCCGGGCGTCACTATATTTTTATCAACTAGCGCTCCGGTTTACCCTGAAAACTGGGAACAGATGGCTCAGGATCTGGGATATGAAACAGTGCAAGAAGCGTATGAAGCACATATCTATCAAGCTGCTCATGTGGCATTGATCGATACGTTACGTGCTGAATTTCCATCAACAAATATCTTCTCAATCCCGACGGGTAAAGCAAGTATCAATTTGTGGCAGATGTACCAAGATGACCTACTTCTTGATGACATCGAATACATAGGTGAATTTGAAAACTCACTTTTCACTGACGCATTTGGTCATCAAGGAGAAATGACTGCTCAAACGGGAGCACTGATGTGGGTAAAGGGTATCTACAACATTGATTTAACTACCAACACTTTTGATACAGGTTTCAATACAGACTTGCAGACAGTTGCTGAAGATGCAATGAATAGTCACGATCAGAATTACAATCAGTAAAACAACTTATTTTTATTCTAATTTTGGACTAAGAATAGAACATTAAAAATAATTAATAAATAAAAACCCACTCATTGAGTGGGTTTTTATTTGGTGGGTCATACTGGATTCGAACCAGTGACTTCTACCC
>CAJXDP010000029.1 GCA_913052445.1 uncultured Formosa sp. | reverse complement strand
TGGTTTGTGACAAAACCAGTGAGAAGCTTTCCTGAAAATGGAGGGCTTTTTTTATTTAAAGTCTAAAGATTTAGATTAAATCTATTGTTATTATTGCATAAAAAAGGCGCTCCATCAGGAACGCCTTTTTTTGTATTGCAGTTTTACTTATTAATTCTTTGTGAATTCGAAAGTTTGACCGTTTACTTCTAGGCTAAACCCAGTTTTTTCAACATTAAATTTCATTTTAAGACCAGCCTCTTGAAATACAAATTCGCCATTACCTTCACTTTCTAAAGATAAAGAAGGTTGGCCTTCAAGTTGAAGCTCAAGTACCGAATTTGCTTCTTCCAGGGTCACAGGCATTGGAAATGTAGTTGAGCTGTAGTTACCTACATAATCAGATAAAATTTCGACACTACCAGTTCCGTCTGTTGATTTCCATTTGTTATTACTGGAGTTTACGTCTGGTAATACATAATCAGGGTCAATGACAACTTTCGTTAACTCTTCTGTAGAGTTATGTTTAAAGGTCCAAGAAGTATTTCTTTTCCATATTTCTACTGGAAGGGTATGGCGCGTTACAGAGCCGCTAACAGTTTTAAATTCAATCACGACTGGCATTGGCATCTGTTCTAGATTCTCAATTGTTACGAGGGCCCCCTGTGTAGGGTCATTTTTTACGTACTTCACTTTTGTAATCGCTTGGTCTACTTTCCAGCTGTTAATAAACCAGCCTCTCCAGAACCATCTTAAGTCTTCACCAGCCACATTTTCTATGGTTCTAAAAAAGTCATCTGGAGTTGGGTGTTTATATGCCCATCTATCAATGTATGCAGTGAATGCTTCGTCAAAACGCTCTTCGCCTAAAATGTGTTCGCGCAATATCGTTAATCCAGCACTTGGTTTGTAATAGGCTAGAATGCCTAAGTTTCTTTCTTTTAAGTTGTCTGGGGATGTGTAGACTGCTTCCAGCTTATCGTTAACTAGCATTCCAGAAAATCTGTGCATATTTCGAACAGGTTCTTTATATTCTCCATCATTGAATGCATCCGTACTAAGCGAGTTAATAAATGTATTGAATCCTTCATCCATCCAAGCGTGTAAACGCTCGTTAGATCCCACTATCATTGGAAACCAAATGTGTCCAAATTCGTGATCTGTAACCCCCCATAAACGGGCTGTTTTTGATTCATAATTACAAAATACAATACCAGGATATTCCATGCCTCCTTCATTACCAGCAACATTGATAGCAGCAGGGTAAGGGTATTCTAACCACTTATCAGAATAATGTTCTATGGAAGCTTTTGTATACTCTGTCGAACGTGTCCATGCATCTTGTCCTACGCTTTCTACAGGGTATGCAGACATCGCTAAAGATTTTTTACCGCTAGGGAGATTGATACGTGCTGCGTCTAATATAAAAGCTGCTGAGGACGCCCAAGCAACATCTCTTGAGTTTTCAATTCTAAATTTCCATGTTAAAGTGGAAGCACCATCAGGGCGAGAACTTGACTCTGTTACTTCGGATTCCGAGCGAATCATAATAGTTGTATCACTAGCTTCTGCTTTTTTTAATCTTTTTTGTTGTTCTTGTGTATAAACTTCTGAAGGATTTAAAAGAGCTCCTGAACAAACCACGATATGGCTAGCAGGTGCTGTGATGTTTACATCAAAAGTTCCATATTCTAAATAGAACTCTCCAGCACCAAGATAAGGTAAGGTATTCCAGCCAGTTACATCATCATATACGCACATTCTTGGGTACCATTGTGCAAGAGTGAAAACACGTCCATTTTCAGTTTCAAGTACTCCCATTCTGTCAGAGCCGTAATCCGGAGACGTAAATGAAAAATCAATTTGTATTCCAACTTTACCTCCATTAGCCTTTAATACTTTTGGTAACTTGACTTTCATTCGTGTATCAACAATTGAGTAGGTAGTGTTTAATACAGTAGAGCGACGCCCTTTTTTGTAAATTAATTGAATTTTGTTAATTCCATAACCTCCATCAAAACTTTGGCCTTTAGCGCCGTTTCGACTACCCCTAATAGGGATGATAGCATTACCACGTGAGTCTTGCTTGAATAAGTTCTGGTCCAGTTGCATCCACAAAAACTCAAGTTCATCTGGACTGTTATTTGTGTAAGTAATCGTTTCAGACCCAGAAATTTCTTTGGTGGTTTCATTTAAGTTAACGTCGATTGTATAATCGGCGCTGTTTTGCCAATAGGCGTGACCTGGTTTTCCACTAGCGGACCTTGTAGCTGTCCCGTTTTTGGAATAGAAATCATGACCGAAAGCGTCATTGTAATTGTAGTTTGACTGTTGTTTTTCTTGAGCATCTAGGACATTTGACACAAAAAATAAACCACAAAATATGTAAGTAACAAAATTGTTCATATTGCTGTATTTTAAATAAATTTATGTCGCGAATTTAATATAATATATAGAACAATTATCAAATAATTTGTTAAATACTAACTAAAGGTTAAATAGTTCTGCTTTGTGGTTCCATATGATAGAAACAAAAAGACCCAAGTATACAATCGAAACCAAAAATTTTATAAAAGCTGATGTTAAGAATCCTAATAAGCTTCCAAAAGCAGCTCTTAAAGCTGTTTTAGTATCGGCTTTATTTAACCTCTCGCCAACAAAAGCTCCTGCGAAGGGACCTAAAATAATACCACCTGGAATTGGGGATAGTATTCCTAAAATGAGCCCAATAGTGGTGCCGATCATTCCGGCCTTTGTGCCGCCAAACCGTTTCGTTCCAATAGCAGGAATAACATAGTCGAGTATCCAAATTAAAATAGCAACGATAAGTGTCACTATAATAGTTGTCATGCTTAGGTTGATGCTGGGAATTAAATATAGAATTAAAAGCCCCCCCCATCCTGTTAGTGGGCCTGGAAGGATAGGAAGAAAACTTCCAATGAGACCTAAAACCATTAGTAGTCCAGCAAAAATGATTAAAAGTTGATCCATTTTTTATATTGATTATTAAGTTCTATTCAATATTACAAAAATTTAACAGATTGTTAAAGTAATAAAAAAGTCATTTTGACTTCAAATCATTATTTTTGACGAAAAATATTAAAGTATGAATTCCCTCTCAGAGCTTATTGAGCTAGTCAATCTTGAAAAAATTAACGACCATTCTTTTATAGGCAAGAACTATCAGGCACCTTGGGGGCGTGTTTTTGGAGGCCAAGTTTTAGCTCAATCGCTTCACGCAGCATACCAAACTGTTTCAGAAGATCGCTATGCCCACTCAATGCATGCATATTTTATATTAGGTGGAAATATCGATATTCCAATTAAATACGAAGTTGATGTAATTAGAGATGGTGGTAGTTTTACTACAAGACGTGTTGTTGCTTTTCAAAACGAAAAGCCCATATTTAACATGTCGGCCTCTTTTCACAAAAAACAAGAAGGGGTTGATCATCAGATTTCAATGCCCAACGTTTTTCCTCCAGAAAAATTGATGAATAGTCACGCTCAAATTGAGCAGTTCAAGGATGTGATTCCAGATACCTACAAGCGATACAAGTCTTTTTTACCTAAAATATTTGAATTTAAGCCTGTCGACAATATGTTGACTAAGCTAGTAAAAAACAGTCCGCCTTTTGATAATATATGGTTTAAAACCTGTGAAAAAGTAGCTCAGAGCATCCCACTTCAGCATCAGTTATTAGCCTATGCTTCAGATTATAATATTTTGAGGCCCGCCTCTATGCCACATCGCGAATTTTTAAATTCAAAAGAAGTCTTTTACACAAGTCTTGACCATGCTATTTGGTTTCACCGTGATTTTGATATAAGTAAATGGCTTTTGTATGCCATAGATAGTCCAAGTGCTTCTAATTCAAGAGGCTTTTCAAGAGGGAGCGTTTTTGATTCCAAAGGAAACTTAATAGCTTCTGTGGCGCAGGAGGGGCTCATGCGGATTTTGGATCAAGGTTCAAAACGAGGAACCATTTAGGGATTCTTAATCAACAAATTATTAGTTGAAAGAATTCATATTTTTAATCCAAACTATTTTATTTAACACAAATAAATTGCTGCTAAGAGTCTATTAATCTTAGCACAAATAGATTGTAATACTCTATCTTTGCAAAAATTTTTATATTGAGTAAAGCACTCCTTTCGCAAAAATTTAAACAGTCTTTGATCCATCAAAAACTGAGTGATTTCATATCCAATTCTAAAGAAAAACTGCATTTCAAAGGTGCTTTAGGCTCCTCTTTAACCTTTTCGATTGCCACAATTTTTAAGTCGTCTGATCGACCCTTTTTATTGATTTTCGACACGAAAGAAGAAGCCGCCTATTATCTAAACGATTTTGAAATGTTATTGGACGATAAAGAAGTTTTGTTTTATCCCGGAAGTTATCGAAGGCCCTATAAGATTGAAGAAACTGACAATGCAAATGTTTTATTGAGAGCCGAAGTTCTAAGTCGAATAAATTCCCAAAAAAAACCAGCACTAATTGTTACTTATCCAGAAGCGCTTTTTGAAAAAGTAGTATCTAGAAAGCAGCTTGAAAAGTCTACTTTCAAGTTGGCAGTTGGAGATACACTTAGTTTAGATTTCTTTAACGAGGTGCTTTTTGAATATCAATTTTCTAGAGTTGATTTTGTCACAGATCCGGGAGAATTCTCTGTTCGTGGAGGTATTGTGGATGTGTTTTCTTTTTCAAATGATGAGCCTTATAGAATCGAATTTTTTGGAGATGAGGTTGATAGCATCCGAACCTTTGATGTAGAATCTCAGCTGTCTATTAATATTCTCAAAAAAATACAAATCCTACCAAATATTGAACATAAATTACTCAACGAAACACGTCAGAGTTTCTTAGAATATATTTCTGTAAATACGGTAATTTTTGCCAAAGACATCCCTAGCTTTTTAGCTACAACAGATGCGCTACAGCAGAAAGCAATAGAAGCCTACGGCGAACTTTCTTCTGCAATTAATCACAGTCGCCCAGAAGATTTATTTTGCAAGTCAGCTGATTTTAAATTACAGTTATTAGATTTCTCTGTTGCTGAATTTGGAACAAATACTTTATTAGCGACTCAGAAGACACAGGAAGTTGAGCTTCACGTGGGTCCACAACCATCGTTTAACAAGCAATTTAATTTATTAATTGAAGATTTAAATAACCAATATGATTTAGGGTATCAAAATTTTATATGTTGCTCTAATGCTCAGCAAGCTCAACGTTTTTACGATATTTTTGAAACTGTAGATCAAGAAGTTCAGTGCCAAATTATAGTTATGTCTTTGTATCAAGGTTTTGTAGATCATGATAAAAAGATAGTTTGCTATACAGATCACCAGATATTTGAGCGCTATCATAAATTTTATCTCAAGAATGGCTATGCAAAAAAGCAATCAATTACTCTCAAAGAATTAACAAAGCTTGAAATTGGTGATTACATCACTCATATTGACCATGGAATTGGGAAATTTGGAGGTTTGCAAAAAATTGATGTTGAAGGCAAAAAGCAAGAAGCAATTAAATTGTTTTATGGCGAAAGAGATGTATTGTATTTGAGCATTCATGCGCTTCATAAGATTACTAAGTTTAATGGTAAAGATGGTAAGCTGCCAAAGATTTACAAATTAGGAAGTAAAGCATGGAAGGTCTTAAAGCAAAAGACGAAGTTAAGGGTTAAAGAAGTTGCTTTTAATTTAATAAAACTCTATGCTAAGCGTAAACTAGAAACAGGTTTTAGATACAGGCCAGACAGTTCTATGCAGCATGAACTTGAGGCATCTTTTATGTACGAGGACACCCCGGATCAAGTCACTGCTACGGCTGATATCAAAGCAGATATGGAAAGTGAACGCCCAATGGATCGTTTGATTTGTGGTGATGTAGGGTTTGGGAAAACGGAAGTGGCCTTGAGAGCTGCTTTTAAAGCAGTTGACAACGGTAAACAGGTCGCTATTTTAGTGCCTACAACCATCCTTGCATTTCAACATGCCAAAACATTTAAAGATCGCTTCAAGGATTTTCCAGTCACTATTGATTATGTAAACAGATTTAAAAGTACAAAACAACGAAAAGAAGTTTTAGAGCAATTAGAATCAGGTCAATTAGATATTATTATAGGAACCCACCAATTAGTTAATAAGTCGGTTAAGTTTAAAGATCTAGGTCTTCTCATTGTAGATGAAGAACAAAAATTTGGGGTTGCCGTTAAAGAAAAGCTTAAAACTCTTAAGGATAATGTAGATGTACTCACTCTTACCGCGACTCCAATTCCACGAACATTACAATTTAGTTTGATGGCCGCGCGTGATTTATCTGTCATAACCACTCCGCCTCCAAACCGTTATCCCATAGACAGTCAGGTAATTCGTCTAAGTGAAACCATCATTCGAGATGCGATTCACTATGAAATTCAGCGTTCAGGGCAGGTCTATTTTATTCATAACCGCATAGAAAACATCAAAGAAGTTGCTGGTCTTATCCAACGTTTGGTTCCCGACGCAAAAATTCGAGTTGGCCATGGCCAGTTAGAAGGACGCAAACTGGAACAGCTAATGCTAGATTTTATGAGTGGAGAATTTGATGTCCTTGTTAGTACTACAATTGTTGAGAGTGGGTTAGATGTGCCAAATGCCAACACCATATTTATTAATAATGCTAATAATTTCGGGTTGAGTGACTTGCATCAAATGCGTGGTCGTGTAGGGAGAAGTAATAAGAAAGCCTTTTGTTATTTTATTACGCCTGATTTTCATGCCATGACAGATGATGCGCGTAAGCGAATATCTGCTTTAGAGCAATACACAGCTCTTGGAAGTGGGTTTAATATAGCCATGAAAGATTTAGAAATCAGAGGAGCAGGTGATTTGTTAGGAGGTGAACAAAGTGGATTTATTAATGATATTGGGTTCGAAACTTATCAAAAAATTCTTAATGAAGCTATTGAAGAACTTAAAGAAACAGATTTTAAGAATTTATATAATGAAGATATAAATACTAAAGAATTTGTAAAAGAGGTTACTGTAGATACGGACTTCTCACTTATGTTTCCAGATGATTTTGTCAATAATATTACGGAGCGTTTGAGTCTTTATACACAACTAAACTCATTAAAGACTGAATCAGAATTGGAGTTGTTTGAACGCGATTTAATTGATCGATTTGGGGCTTTACCTACACAGGTAGTAGATCTTTTAGACAGTGTGCGTATTAAATGGTTAGCTACTACTTTAGGATTTGACAAAATAGTCATGAAACAAGACAGGCTTATTGGATATTTTGTAAGTGATCAAGATAGCCGTTTTTATCAAAGTATTCATTTCTCCAAAGTTTTACAATACGTGCAAGCTCATCCAAAATTATGCAATGTAAAAGAAAAGAAAATGCGATTAGGTCTTCGGCTTTTAATGAGTTTTCCAAATATTAATTCAGTTCAAGACGGTCTAAAAGCATTGAAGCCGATACTATCTTAGGATATTTTTAGAGATTTCTTAAAATGAGATAATACTATGGGTCCTGGTCACATTTAACTTAATATTACGTCCTAAATAGAGCGCTCTATTTTCTAGTTCGTGCCCTCCAGGAAATCCAAAAGCGACCGGAACGTTAGTATCTTGTAGAATGTCTAAGATAAGCGCTTCAATCGTCTGCCCCCATTTGGGGTTGTTAATTTTTAGTTTACTAAGATCTCCGATAATTACGCCAGAACATTGCTTAAAGTAACCGGCACGTTTTAAGCTTTGTAATTGCCGATCTATATGGTATTTATACTCACCAATTTCTTCAATAAAGACAATTTTACCCTTAGTGCTCAAGCTAGTCTCACTCCCTAATGTAGCGGTTAATAATGATAAATTTCCGCCTACTAGCTGTCCAGAAGCATTGCCTGGATTATTATCTTTATGTCCTTTTATTTCATAGCTTTCAAGTGCTCCAAAAAGCGCTGATTTGAGGGTTTCAACTGATTGTTTTATTGATTTGGTGTCTTCGGTTAAATTAATACACATCATGCCATGTATACTTTCATAGCCTAAGTTATTTAGTGCAGAATGTAGTACTGTGATATCGGAATATCCTATAATCCATTTGGGATATTTTTTAAAATTTTTAAAGTTGAGTTTGTCAATAATTCTTAGGGATCCATACCCGCCTCGGGCACACCATATTGCTTTGATATTAGGATGATCTAATGCCCATTGAAAATCATTGGCTCTTTGGTAGTCTGAGCCTGCAAAATGATTATTTTTTGTCTCTAGATGTTCCCCAAAGACCACTTTTAGCCCCCATTTTTTTAGAACCATTTTTGTTTTTTCAATAACTTCAAAATCTTGTTTTAATACGCCTGCAGGAGCAAGAATAGCTACAGTGTCTCCAATTTTTAAGTAAGCTGGGCGTATCGTATTAGAAAGCATACTAGGCATCAATTTTTTTATTTTAGAGGTTTCTACAGTTGGGACGTCTGCACCAACAATCGATAACAAAAAAAGGCAGTAGATGAAAGATTTAAAAATCATTTTACGGGGCTTTTTGTAAAGATAGGAATTTCTCCAAAATTCTGTTTCTGAATAGAAGTAATATTATGTATTTTTGTACATATAAATACAACCATACAATGTCAAAACGTTATACCATTACCGCCGCCTTACCTTATACCAATGGACCCTTACATATAGGTCACCTGGCGGGTGTTTATGTTCCTGCAGATATTTATGCTCGTTATCTGCGTCTAAAGGGGCATGACGTGGCCTTTATATGTGGAAGTGACGAACATGGTGTTCCAATTACCATCAAAGCAAAAAAAGAAGGGGTCACACCCCAAGATATTGTGGATCATTACAATGCAAATATTAAAGCCTCGTTCAAGGAATTTGGAATTTCGTTTGATAATTACTCTAGAACTTCTGCTAAAATTCATCATGAAACTGCTTCCGAGTTTTTTACAACCCTTTACGCTAATGGAGAATTTAAAGAAGAAACAAATGCGCAGCTATATGATGCTGAAGCAGGGCAGTTCCTAGCCGATCGTTTTGTAGTCGGAACCTGTCCAAAGTGTGGTAATGAAGAAAGCTACGGCGATCAATGTGAGGCCTGTGGAACTTCTCATAATGCCACTGATCTTATAAAACCAAAATCAGCAATTACGGGTGCAACTCCAAGCTTAAAAGAAACAAAACATTGGTTTTTGCCCCTGGATAAGCACGAAGCATTTTTAAAAGAATGGATTTTAGAAGGCCATAAATCGGATTGGAAGCCTAATGTTTATGGTCAATGCAAATCCTGGATTGATGATGGACTACGTCCGCGAGCGGTTACACGTGACTTGGATTGGGGGATCCCTGTACCTGTTGAAGGTGCTGATGGAAAAGTTTTATATGTGTGGTTTGATGCCCCAATTGGCTATATTTCTTCTACTAAAGAATGGGCCAAACGTGAGGGCAAAGACTGGGAACCTTATTGGAAAGATGAAGAAACAACCTTAGTCCATTTTATTGGCAAGGATAACATTGTATTTCACTGTATTATTTTTCCGGCCATGCTAAAAGCAGAAGGCAGTTATATCCTTCCTACAAACGTACCTGCAAATGAATTTTTAAACCTTGAGGGTCAAAAACTGTCTACATCTAAAAACTGGGCTGTCTGGCTGCCAGATTATTTAAAAGAATTTCCAGAAAAACAGGATGTTTTACGTTATGTGTTAACAGCAACAGCACCTGAAACAAAAGACAACGATTTTACTTGGAAAGATTTTCAAGCACGTAACAATAATGAACTAGTAGCAATTTTCGGTAACTTTATCAATAGAGTTGTGGTGTTGACGAATAAATATTATGAAGGCATCATTCCAACACCTCACGAGTTTTCTGCTGAAGATACAGCGGCTTTGACGGCGATTCAATCGTATCCTAATATCCTGTCTAGTTCTATTGAACGGTACCGATTTAGAGAGGCTAGTCAAGAGCTTATGAACTTGGCGCGTCTTGGAAATAAGTACTTAGCGGATGCCGAGCCGTGGAAAGTTGTAAAAACAGATCCAGAACGTGTACAAACGATTATGTATGTAGCGCTTCAAATTTCAGCGGCTCTTGCTGTGGTTTCAGAACCTTTATTGCCAGGATCGTCTCAAAAGCTAAAAACTATGCTTAATTTGCACCCTCTATCATGGGCAGATGTTGAAGGTGGGAGTCCATTATTGAAGTCCTCTCACCAAATACGAAAGGCTCATTTATTATTTGCTAAAATCGAAGATTCTGAAGTTGAATTCCAGTTAGAAAAATTGACTCAAAGTAAGTTAGCCAACGAAATAGATAATAAAGAAATAGAGTCTCAAAAAGAAACAGTTTCTTTTGAAGATTTTTCAAAATTAGACCTTCGTGTAGGAACCATTATAGAGGCTAAGAAAATGGCTAAAGCAAAAAAACTATTAGTCCTTCAGGTAGACACCGGCGTTGATATTCGAACTATTGTATCGGGAATTGCTGATAGTTTTACTGCTGAAGATGTGATTGGGAAACGCGTCACTGTACTGATAAACTTAGCACCTCGTTCTTTGCGTGGAGTTGAAAGCCAAGGAATGATTTTAATGACTGAAAGAGCTGACGGGGAGCTGGTTTTTGTAAACCCTGATGCTGCTCATGATACTGTAAATGGCTTAAAAATTAGCTAGTCAATAATTTAATTGTTTTACAGAATTTAAAAATAGTATTAATTACCTCTCACACACGTTTTATTTAGTAGTCTAACTAATTCCTATCAAAACGTTTATGACTCCTGAATAACCTTCAATGTCTAAAATATAAATTTTGTTGAGACCTTAGGTTGTAGTACCTTTAGACTTCATCAATTATAAGAGCTTTTATGGCGGGATCAAATATTACTTTAAAACAACTTTCATCTATTTTAGGGGTATCAATTTCAACAATCTCAAAAGCTCTTAATGATAGTCATGAAATAAGTGATTCCACCAAAAAACGAATTGTTGAATTAGCAAAATTACATAATTACCAACCAAATAAAATTGCAGTTGGGCTCAAGTCTGGAAAAACCAATACCATTGCGGTTGTTATTCCTAGCGTTCAGAATAGTTTTTTTGCTCGTGCTTTGTATGGGATTGAGAGTATGATCTCTGATACTAATTTTAATATCATTGTATGTTTAACAAAAGAGTCGCATGCCAAGGAGGTGGAGACTTTTAATATGCTATCTAATGGAGTTGTAGATGGTTTTATTGTAGCTGTTTGTGAAGAAACACAAAACTTGCAAAATTATGATCATTTTAATAATGTAATGGACAATGGTAAAACAGTAGTGATGTTTGATAGAGTAATTGATTCTGTTGACTGTGGAAAAGTGACTACTAATGATTTTACTGCCTTATCAGAAGCCACTCAAAAACTAATTAGTTCAGACCGTAAGCAAATTATACTATTATCAACGATTCATAAGTTAAATGTTGGAATTAAGCGTGCCCAAGGTTATGTAAAAGCCATGGAAACAGCCGGTTTAACACCAGTGCTTTTAGAGTCAGATGATAAGCAGGCTGTTTCAGTTATGACTAACTATTTAAAATTAAACCCCGCAGACGCAATCATCGCATTAGATACAGATGCTTCATTAGCCGCTTTAAAAGCAGTAAAGTCATCAGGTAAACAGATTCCAAAAGATATTGCAGTTATTGGATACGTTAGTGAACGGATGGCGCATAACCTGACTCCTGAACTAACAACTATCAATCAGCATAGTTACACCATTGGCAATTCAGCTGCAACAATGATGGTAGAATCATTAAGAACTAAGTCTAATGACATTAAGCAAGTTGTAATAAGTTCAACTTTGTCGGTTAGAGAATCCTCTTAAATTAAACTCACAAGCTCACGAAGAGAACTTGTGAGTTTATTTTAGTCTGTTACCTTTCCTAATAGAAGTAGTTCGTTAACGATCACCTCTGTAATGTATTTTTTAATCCCCTCCTTGTCTTCATAGCTCCGGGAAGTAAGCTTGCCTTGGACTGCAATTTCTTGTCCTTTGGTGACATAGCTCTCAATGAGTTCAGCAGTCTTATTCCAGGCTACTAGATTATGCCATTCTGTTTTCGTTTGTTTCTCTCCATTGGTATCTTTATAAGATTCATTGGTAGCAAGTGAAAATTTAGCTAATTTTTTCCCACTATCTAAATTGATTATTTCTGGGTCGTTACCCAAGTTTCCAATTAACTGTACTTTGTTTCTAAGTGTGTTCATCATTATTAATTTTAAGGTTATTACAGTTTACTATCGAATTTTTCGACACTGCAAATATGCGATTCACTCAAAGTATTAGTCGGTTAGTACCTATTTGATTTCGTTTGTAAATATTTGTAGTCGTTTGTAATTGAATAATTTACATTACCTTTAAGTTCTTAGAATTAATTTTATCTTGATGAAAAAGCAATGCCCAGAGTGTTCAGACCCTATAATTGGACGTACCGATAAGAAGTTTTGTAGTGATGGTTGCCGAAATAGTTATAATAATCGAGTTAATAAAGATCAAAAAAATTTGATCCGTAATATTAATAATCGATTGAGAAAAAACTGGCGTATTTTAGAATCTTTTAATCCGCATCAAAAAACTAAGACCACACGAGATAAACTTATTTCTAAAGGTTTTGATTTTAATTATTTTACAAGTATCTACACTACAAAATCTGGTACCATATATTATTTTATTTACGATCAAGGATATCTTCCTTTAGAAAATCAATATTATGCATTGGTAAAACGAGAATAATATTTTTTGTGAATTAAACTAATTCTTTTATCTAACACCTATTTTAGTTGTTATTAAATAAAATCTATTATTTTTGGAAAAATTTAAATAAAATGAATAAAATTAATCACACTATTATTTTTGTATTTGCTTTTGTTATGCAAATACAATCACAGAGTAATTCTGACTTATTAAACCATTATAAATCTTATTATGCTCAAATGCAACAATTGGGAGATACTCAAGGAATTATTAATGCTATGAATCATTTGATTATTCTTGAGCCAAATATTAAGCGTCAAGATACACTAGCTTATATGTATGTGAGTGAAGGTAAACACCGGCAGGCACTTTCCCTTTTGGGAGTGGATGTTAATGAGTCTGATACAGATCTTGAATCAGAAATTAAAGCTATAAGTTTAAAAACATTAAATGAAAATTCACTCGCTATTGAGCACTATGAAGTGCTATATAAGCGAAGTCCTTCTCCTGTACTTGCTTATGAGTTAGCGGACCTTAAGATTAAAACAGACGACCTTATAGGTGCTACTTTGAATATTACTTATGGAATGGCAAATTCAACTACTGATATGATGAAGGCATACTACGAATCACAAACTCCTTATCAAGTTTCTCTAATGGCAGGTTTTGTATATTTAAAAGCTATTGCTAAATTTAGAGAAAATCCAAAGACGAATCACGACCCATCTATTGTTCTGCTTGAAGAAGCATTACTACTTGCACCAAACTTTAATTTAGCTGGTATAGCGATTGATGCAATTCGCGCTCAAAAAGAAGGTCTAAATACAAAATAAATTTATTTTCAATAAAAAAGCAGCGCAAGGGCGCTGCTTTTTTTGTTTATATTTTATAGAATTTACCAAATTCTAACACGTTTTTCTTTTGGTAAGTACATTTTATCCCCCTCTTTTATGTCAAAAGCTTCATAAAAAGCATCAACATTCTTTAATGGTTGAGTTGCTCTTTGAATACCAGGAGAATGAGGATCTGTTTTAATTTGCGTTCTAAGTGCGTCTTCTCGTGTCAGAGTTCTCCAAACAGTGGCCCATGACATGAAGAAACGTTGCTCAGCTGTAAAGCCATCTATATTTTCTGGCCTACCATTGGTTTCCATGAATAATTGTAATCCATCATAGGCTCCGAGTACCCCTCCAAGATCACCAATATTTTCTCCCAAGGTAAATTTTCCATTGATATATACGCTGTCCAAAACTTCTATTGCACTGTACTGTTCTGCCAAAGCATTTCCACGTTTTTCAAATTCAATCAAATCTGCATCTGTCCACCAATTATTCACATTTCCATCTCCATCAAAACGAGCTCCGGAATCGTCAAAGGCATGTGATATTTCATGACCTATAACTGCGCCAATACCACCATAATTAACAGCTTCATCTGCTGTGAAATTGTAGAAAGGTGGTTGTAAAATAGCTGCTGGAAATACAATTTCATTGTTTAGGGGGTTAAAGTATGCATTGACTGTTTGTGGAGGCATTCCCCATTCGGCTTTGTCTACAGGCTGCCCAATTCTAGACATATTCTCTTTTGTACTCCAATTGGCAACAGCCATCATGTTTTCAGCATAACTATTCCCTTCTAAAACCTGTAATTCAGAATAGTCTTCCCACTCGTCAGGGTAGGCGATTTTTACTGTAAATTTATTTAGCTTTTCTATTGCCTTTGATTTAGTTTCTGCACTCATCCAATCCAATACCTGTATTCTGTTTTGAAATGCTTTTATAACATTAGCAATCATTTTTTGTGCTTTTTCTTTAGCTTCTGGTGGAAACTTAGCTTCTACATAGAGCTTGCCAATAGCTTCGCCTACGGAGCCATTAACCGTTCCCAAGGCGCGCTCTTCAGCTGCACGTTGCGCTTTAGATCCATTAAGAGTTTTGCTATAAAATTCCCAATTTGCGGTTTCAATTTCTGTAGTTAAATACCCTGCAGCACTGTCAATTGTACTCCAAGTCATTAGAGTTTTAATATCCTCAATTGAAGTCGTTTGAAAAAATGAGTTTAAAGCAGCCATATAAGCAGGTTGCATTACCAGTAGAGACTCTAATTTAGCTGTTATGCCTAAGTCTACAGTAAACTTATCCCAGTTAATTAGTGGAGTCATTGCATTTAATTCTTCTAATGAGCGTGGGTTATTAAAGTTACGGATGTCACGACTTTGAACTTTATCAAGTCTTGGCTCTGCTAGTTGTGTTTCTAGTTCAAGTATTCGTTTTGCAGCGGTCAATGCACTCTTTTCATCATAATTAACGAATTGTAGCATTCGTGCCACATGGCTAGTATATTGCCCTCTAATTTCTTTAGACTTTGTATCTTGATCTAAATAGTAATCACGTTGAAGACCTAAACCTCCAGGGTATACCCAAGCGGTATTTATGTTACTATCATTTAAGTCTGCATTAGCTCCAATCCCTACAAAGGGAGCGGAAACACCCATTGTTGTTGCATACACAGTTTGCATATCTTCAATTGTTTGTATGCCATTAATAGCCTCTAAAAGTGGTTTAATAGGGGAGATCCCTGCCTCATTTCGTGCTACAGAGTCTAACTCGGATTCAAAAACTAATAGGGCTTTTTTCTGATCGGTTCCTTCTGCATAAGTTCCAAATTCTTTGGATGTCTTTATAATGTCTAGTACGTCTTTTCGTGTTGACTTTCTAAGGACTCCAAATCCTCCCCAGCGTGTTTCATCATCTGGAATGGTGTTTGTCTTCATCCAATTTCCATTAACATAGTCATAGAAATTATCTTTTGGACTGACTGTAGTATCCATATTTTCGAGGACAATCCCTGGGACTTTATCGTTTCCGTTTACTGATTCTTTTGAATCGTTTTTGCAAGCAGTAATACTTAAAATACTAATGGCACTTATCAAAGTTAGTTGTCTTATACTCATGATTCTGTAATTTATATTTAGATCTAATATACTGTAGGTTTGTTACATATTTTTCAAAATAACAATTTTAACTTTTAGTTTAATCTTAAAAAATTAATTTAAAATTAGTTTATGTGTTGTTTGTTGATTGTCAATACTTATCCTTAAAAAATAAATTCCACTAGAATAGGCTTCCATATTTAGTAGGAATGGAGTTGAAGAATTTATCTTCTTTTTTGATAACAATTGTTTTCCAGTTATATCTGTTACTTGTAGGTTATAAGGATTGTTGTTTTGTAATCGAATGTAAAAAATATCTTTTGAGGGGTTTGGATAAACCGCAAGTTGGTTTAATTCTAATTCATCGGAACTTAATGAAGTTCCATCAACATAAAAGTCATCTATAACAACGCCTTCCTCGTTGACAGCTTGGTCTGAGTGAAAGACAATTCGGAAAATAACACTAGTTTCAGAGTTTAGTGAGTCAAGTGAATAACTGTATTGATTCAATGTAATATCTGTTCCAGTCCATTGTCCACCTACGCAATTATAACAATTATCAGCATAGTTGTCACCTGCAAATCGATTGCTGTTATACCAATTAGGGTCTTCTGAAGAACCAAGGAGCTCCCATGACATTCCTTGATCTACTGAATATTCAACATACACTAAATCCCAGTCAAATTCTAAATCAAAAGCCATGTCAAACTTTAAAATAGGATTTGCAATATTTGTTAAATCATAACATTGAGATACTAGATATCCTTTTACATTGTCTCTGTGATTTCCATCAAGATTAGTTGCATATACGTTGTCTGGAGATGATGCGCTATTTAGTAATGTTCCACTAGGTACGCCTAGCTCCCATGTGCTTCTACCTTCGTTTATGATTATAAGTTGATCTTCTGGGTTTTCAAAAGTGTTTATTTCTTGAACGGTACCTTCATTATTTGCATAAAAAGTTATTTCAGCACTATTATTTGAGCTAAAATAGTCATCAATAATTGTAGCTGAAACTGTTAATTCATGAGCGCCGATTTCTACTTCAATCATGTTTAAATCAATAAATGCAAATTGTTGAGATTCAATATTTCCACTCCAGTTTATTGAGATTTCCTCACTTTCATCCAAAGTGTACAAAACATTAACGGATGTTATATTGTTTTGCCCATTATTCTTGACTTTTAATTGTGGTAAAATAGATCCGCAATTAATTTGTGAATCTGCTGGGTTTTCCACCCCAACAAGTAGAATGTCATTAGTAGCCAGTTCTGAAGCAGGAAGTTCGCTCCTCCAAGCACCTCGTCCATAAGTAGCTGCGCTAATGTTGTTATCAAGTGTGTTAATACTTAAATCTCTCACCGAGGAGTTAGGAAGGTTGTTATCAAATACCTGCCAGTCATTATTATTATCATTAAATCGATAAACTCCCAAGCTAGTTCCTAAATAGAGAACATTATCTATAGTGTTAGTTTGATGTTTAATGATGTTTTTGGTCACATTTGGCAAAGTTCCTGTAATATCACTAAAACTAAGGCCTTGGTTAAGAGATCTCCATACTTTTCCATCTCCTCCGCTAGTGGTTACGTAAATGATATTATTGTCATTATTGTTTACTTCTATAGATGTGATGTTGCTAGCGAAAGAATTTAAACTAGTGAACGTTAACCCGTGATCTGCACTTTTTTTAATCTGTTGATTTAATCCAACATAAATATTGTCTGAGTTTATAGGATCTAATTCTAAAACGTCAATATTGGTTCCAAAACTTGGAGATACTTCTGTCCAGTTGCCTGCATTAAATTGGTATAAGCTGCTGTAGCCCGCAAACACTTCACTGTCCTTATTGATAGAAAGTGGGGTAATCCAATTACCACTGGTAGGAGAGGAGTATCCATTTGTTCCACCAGGCTGCCCAGAATTATTGCTCACGTAAAGTGTACTACCATTTTGCATAAAGCCATAATATAAGTTATCATTATTGGGATCAATAACGCCTTCCATACCATCTCCACCATGATAACTAGCCCATTGGTTACTAAACCCAAATCCGCCATTATCTTGTGATCCTCCAGCAATTTTTCCTGAGTCTTGCTTTGAGACTGATATTCTGTAAAACTGTGTTATTGATAGTCCTACTGTTAAATCTTCAAATGATGAGCCATTATCCGTAGATTTAAATACTCCGCCATCAGATCCCACAAACAAACCATTATCAAAATCACGAATAAAATGAATGTCTGCGTGCGTGTAAGAAGCATTACGAGTAGTCCAAGTATTCACTTGAGAAAAAGAATCACCCCCATTGTTTGATTTCCAAATGTTTAATACGCCAACATATATTTCATTTTGATTTGTATTTGATGCAGAAATGGCTAAATCGTACCAAGCTTGTGATACCCCATTAAAAAGGTCCGTAGTGTTAGCCATTTGGGTAAATGTAAGCCCACTATCTGTTGATCTATAAATCCCTTGATATCCATATCCAGTGGTTGCAGCGACCAGGTAAACATAGTTTGAATTTGCCTGTGTTACATCCATAAATAAACGTCCAGCTTCAGAAGGTAATCCAGAAGAGATCTGAGTGAAGCTATCCCCAAAGTTTGTAGACCTATAAAACTGTGAACTAGTTGATGCGTAAATAATATTTGGGTTAGAGGGTTTTACTTTGAGATCTCTAAAATTACCTGATTGGGTTAGTGTCCAGTTATTCCCTGCATTTGAGGTCTTATAAACTCCGCTACTCGTAGCTACCCAAAGCATATTAGAGTTGTTAGGGTTAATATAGATTTCTGAAGTTCTATTTGGTGAGTTTGAGGGGTTTAGCCCTGTTGGTACCCAGCTTGCACCTCCGTTAATTGATTTCCATATTCCTACGCTGTAAGAATCACCTGCATCATCATCACCAGTAGCTATATAAATAATATTACTATTATTTGGGTCAATAGCAATACCTGATACTCCGATTTGAGGAAGATTATCTGTTAGAGGCACGTAAGTAACACCTGCATCTGTGGATTTCCAAATACCTCCTGCCGGTGCGCCTACATACATTATATTTGGGTTATTTGGATCAATATTGATACAATTCACCCGGCCTAAGTTTAAATAGTTAGTCGATCGGTTTATAAAGTCCGTTGGGCCTAGAGAATACCAGTTACTTTGGTCAGCCATTGAGTTCTGACTAGCTGTCCGATATTGTGTTTGGGATTTTTTTTGTTCCCACACATTCCATAAATCTTGAGTAGACGGTAAAAACCCATTTTTATCAACATAATTTTCCCATTGGGCTTCCCAGCGTTTAAAAGGTTTGTACCCACTTCCCTTGGCATCCTTATCGTGCGTTTCCCAATATGCATTACCTGCAGCTATTATATCATCAAAAGTTAGACGGTTGGGATTAGCTTGTTTTAGCTCATTCATCCAGGGAGTGTCTAATTCAGTTTGTGCATTTGTTAAAACAAAAGATATCAGGGCCAATAATAAGATATATTTTTTCATTTTAAAATTATTTTTTTTGTGAGTAACATTAATTTATTTTTGATATGAATTGAGACTTTTTTTCTAGTGTTTTGGTTATTTGAAAAATTAAATTTGAGTAAGCTATCAACAAAGAATCTCTAGTAAGTTCAAACTCAATTGAGTTATTTTGGTTGTTCCCATACTCAACATTCAATTTGTATGCCAAAGTTTCTAAAACTTTAATACGCGATATAATACTATTTGAATTTACAGATTCTGGGATTTGAACAACTAGGGCTGAAAATAAATCTCTTAGCATTTCTTGAGAGCCCTCAAGCACCTCTATTTTTCCGTTAGCGATGTTTGTGATTAATAAGTTAAGTTCTTTGAACTCGATCCATTCTGAAAGTGACGGATCAACGTCTTTTATGACAATAGGATTAGATAAAACATCTGAATCTGAGCTATTTACTGGTGTTGTTTGCTTACCAGTAGAGATTGGATCTTTTTCAGTAGATTTATTACAGCTTTGTGCCCCAATTAATAAACTTAAACAAAAGCAAATTCTTATAATAAATTTATAATTTATCATTAAATGAATAATTAAATTTTCCCATCACGAATGTATATAATTTACTAGGTTAATCTCACAAAAAGATGTTAAATAACCTGATAAATTGCAATTTGCAACTGTAATTGCATTTGTGTATTTGATGTTTTCGATTCCTCTAACTAGGCTTAATCAAAGAGCATTTTGAGCTCTTTAAGCCCGAGGAAGAGTTAGCTGCTATTGATTATTTTTGTAAGGACGCAATTGGTAGGTAAGCATCAATCCACCCCTATATGGAGCAATTTCACCACTTCCGTTAAAATCTTTATAGTCGCCTCCATCTAAATCAATGCGCTCTGTCCCGTTATAGCCTTTATACATTGACATGGTGTAACCACCACCAATAAAAGCTTCCAAAGCCCAGCGTTCATTGAAGCGTTTTTTATACCCTAGTGATATGCCATGAAATACAGCACGTCCAGATTTGTGAGTATAATCATCAGCATCTGGATTGCTTTGATCGCTGTACTGATCATAAATTAAAATTTTATATGGCTTTTGCATGGTAAACATTCCAAACCCAAGGTGTCCACCTACAAACCAACCACTGGTATCATTTTTTTTGTAGTATCGAAACTCGAAAAAGGTTTGTGTTATTTGAAGAGGCTCCCCATCAATAGAGTCCCAAAAAGAACCTAAAACATCCAACTGAACACTTGTTTTTTTACCTACTTGAAATTCGACACCTATATTAGGAACTAGAACCGCTGCGAGTGGTAAGTTGGCTTTGATTTCCACTTGAGCTGAGGATTTGTTTAGTCCTCCAAAAAAAACACTAAATAATAGACTGAAAAAACAAAAATTTAGTTTCAAATGGTTTATAGTTTTCATAAAATTGATTTTTTTTATTTTTTGAGTAACCAGCTACTGGATTGAATTTTATCTCCCAAGCCATCAGTTAATGTAATGCCTAGTTTTTCACAAACTGGAGCTTCTGGAATTGATTGGTTGTCTTGATCACCACCATTAGCAAATGCTAGTTCATAGGTTTCTCCGTATGTTTCTGCAATCTTAGTAATTGTAGCACAGACCGTGCGATCAGAATCAATTGAGATAAGGGCGTGGTCGACAGCTTTCAAATTACTGACAATAAAAAGACGTTCTGTTTCTTTTTGAAACTCCTTAGAGTTTTTTAGTAAGCGTTGGTGGTCGTTGTTCACAATAACAAACAAGACGTCTGCCAAGGTTTTGGCGGTATTTATATATTCTATATGGCCTTTGTGTAAGGGGTTAAAATAGCCACTTACAATAATTGCTTTTTGTTTTGACATTGGTTTGTTTGTTTTAACACATCAAAAATAGTGAATTTATTCTGGAATAATATTTTCTGTCAAATGCTTTGGAGCGAATACAGCCCGTCTTTTTTTAAAGTATAACTTAATAAATTAATATTTTTATAACAATCACTCATATTTTCATTGACTTCGGTTCACATCAATTAAGTGCTTTTTTCCAGTTCCACTCGTGTAACTACCTTCTTTTAAATAGTTATTAAATTGGTAAGTTTTAAATAAGGTTGTAATTTTGTACTAATTATAGTGCAAAATAAACATGTTTTTTAAGCGTTATAATTTTACATAAAATTAAATCTATGAGACTATTTATTCTATTTACCTTTTTTTGTTTTTTCGGCTTTTCACAGTCTAATAATGCGGAGGTTAATCAAGCGCTCAATACTGCCAAGGCTCAAAATATAAAGACTAAATCTCAAGTTCAAAATGCACTACAGCAAAATGGAATTAGTGAAAGCCAAGCCCGCGCGTTAGCCCGTCAAAAAGGGGTTAGCTACGA
>CAJXDP010000028.1 GCA_913052445.1 uncultured Formosa sp. | reverse complement strand
GACAAATAGAAATAAGAAAAAAATTATATCTTTAAAACCTGGCAAGACTGTCAGGTTTTTTTATGAATTAAATCATGACAACAAAGGACTGTTTTTACTTAGGAAAAATCGTAAAGAAATATAGCTTCAAAGGTGAGCTCCTAGCTAAACTTGATACTGATGAACCTAATATTTATGAAAATTTAGATACTATATTCATTGATGTTAATGGTACTTTAATTCCTTTTTTTATAGAAAAATCACAACTACACAAGTCTGACTTACTACGACTAAAATTTGAAGACGTATCTTGTGAAGCGGATGCTGATGCACTACTTAAGAGTGATCTTTACTTGCCTTTAGATTTACTTCCAAAACTTCAAGGAAATAAATTTTATTTTCATGAAGTCATTAATTTTCAAATTATTGATGAAAACTTTGGCCCTGTTGGCAACGTAAAAGGAGTAAATGACACAACAGCCCAGGCCTTATTTGAAGTTGATCGTGACGGGATTGAGATACTGATACCTGTAAATGATGATTTTATAATAAAACTTGACAAAATCAATAAAACCATTATAGTAAATACGCCCCCAGGGCTAATTGAACTATACTTAAAGTAATGGCTAAACCATTTCAATTTAAGCAGTTTAGTGTCGTACAAGATAATTGCGCTATGAAAGTGGGTACCGATGCCGTAATGCTAGGAGCTTGGTCGGCTTTGGACCACATGCCCAAAACAATTTTAGACATTGGAACAGGTACTGGAATCCTAGCCCTTATGATGGCACAAAGAAGTGCAGCAGAACTTATTGATGCACTAGAAATTGACCCCTATGCTTACGAACAATGCGTTCATAATTTTGAGTCCTCAGATTGGGGAGATCGATTATTTTGTTATCATTCTTCTTTAAAAGAATTTGTTGACGAAATTAACGATACATATGATTTGATCATCTCCAATCCACCTTTTTATACAGAAAGTTATAAATCTGGAAATGAAACACGTAATAAAGCACGGTTTGAAGACGCTATGCCTTTTGAAGAGCTACTGTCTTCGGCAGCGAAATTATTATCCATAACGGGGAAAATAAACGTGATTATTCCATTTTGTGAAGAGGTAAAATTCACAACTCTTGCTAAAAAAGAAGGCCTTTACCCAAGTCGAATCCTCAGAGTTAGGGGGCAAAAAGAAAGTCCTGTAAAACGCAGTTTAATGTGCTTTACACTCCAAGAAAAGAATGTTGAAATAAGTGAACTCACTATCGAAATTACCCGCCATCAATACACAGATGAGTACATAAATCTCACTAAAGATTTTTATTTAAAATTGTAGAATTTTCACGTAGATTAAGTAAATTTGTATAAAATTTAATGTATTATCATTTATAGTTGACAAAATTGATTTAATTTTAAAAAATTCCAATGAAACCAGATTTATTTGAAGCACCTGATTATTACAATTTAGACGACTTACTTTCCGAAGAACACAAACTCGTTAGGAGCGCAGCTCGTGATTGGGTAAAAAGAGATGTTTCCCCTATAATAAATGACTATGCTCAAAAAGCAGAGTTCCCAACACAAATTATTGGTGGCTTAGCTAATATTGGAGCTTTTGGACCTTACATCCCAACTGAATATGGTGGTGCTGGTCTAGACCAAATTTCATATGGCCTTATAATGCAAGAAATTGAACGTGGAGATTCCGGCGTTAGAAGCACAGCTTCTGTCCAATCCTCATTAGTTATGTATCCTATTTGGAAATATGGAAATGAAGAACAACGACAAAAATATCTCCCTAAATTAGCAAGTGGTGAATGGATTGGCTGCTTTGGACTCACTGAGCCTGACCATGGAAGTAATCCTGGAGGGATGACTACTAACTTCAAGGACATGGGTGACCATTATTTATTAAATGGTGCTAAGATGTGGATTTCTAACTCACCAATAGCACAATTGGCTGTGGTATGGGCTAAAAATGAGGAAGGTCGAATACATGGATTGATTGTAGAGCGTGGTATGGAAGGATTCACAACTCCTGAAACACATAATAAATGGTCCCTAAGAGCAAGTTCGACTGGAGAACTTATATTTGATAATGTAAAAATTCCAAAGGAAAACTTACTTCCAAACAAATCAGGACTGGGTGCTCCCTTAGGTTGTTTAGACTCCGCACGTTATGGAATCGCTTGGGGTGCTATTGGAGCAGCGATGGATTGCTATGATACAGCGCTTAGATATAGTAAAGAACGTCTCCAATTCGGAAAACCAATTGGTCAATTTCAATTGCAACAAAAGAAACTTTCAGAAATGATTACCGAAATCACCAAATCTCAATTACTGACATGGCGCTTAGGGGTTTTAAGAAATGAAGACCGTGCTACAACTGCTCAGATTTCAATGGCTAAAAGAAATAATGTGGAGATGGCTATAAAAATAGCCCGTGAGGCACGCCAAATATTAGGCGGCATGGGAATTAGCGGAGACTATAGCATTATGCGCCACTCCATGAATTTAGAAAGCGTTATTACTTACGAAGGAACTCACGACATACATCTATTAATAACTGGCTTTGACATTACTGGATTAAACGCATTCAAGTAAAATTTTTTTATGAAAATTAGCTTACAAATACTTACACTTACTTTAATAGCATCTGTAATCAATGTTAGCTGTAATATAAAGTCAGAAATTCCAAATGTTCCCATTTATGATGTTGCCGACGAGCCTATTGAATACATCCCAAGAAGCTTTAAACTAATTTCTTTAGGGGATAGCTATACTATTGGACAGAGTGTTTGCGAAGATTGTCGTTTTCCAGTACAGTTAAGGGATAGTTTACTAACCTATTTTTCTGAAGAGGACTCTCTCAGCCTTGAAGTTATTGCACAGACAGGATGGACCACATCAAATCTGAAAAGTGCAATTGCAACAAACCAACCATCTGCCAACTTTGACTTAGTAACACTTCTAATAGGAGTCAATAACCAATATCAAAATAAACCCTTTAGCCTCTATCAAACCGAATTTGTAGAACTTGTAAATACAGCTATTTCATTAGTGGATGAAGATTCCTCAAAACTAATAGTGGTTTCTATACCAGACTATGCCTACACGCCTTTTGGTCAAAACTATAACCCAAACTACATAAGTGAACAACTTATGCTATATAATACCTTCGCGCAAACTTATTGTGACGATAATGGATTGAATTACGTCTACATAACTGATATCACACAGGAAGGGCTCAATAACCCCGAACTAGTAGCTTCTGACAACTTACACCCTTCAACACTAGCTTATACTAAATTCGTAGAACGAATTTTGCCAATAGCCTTAAATATATTAGAATAGTAAATTATTGATTTTTGAACCTGCTAATCTTCTGGAGCAAGTTCAATTTTAAGACCCTCTAATTCCGGACTTATCTGAATTTGGCAACCCAATCGACTAGTAGGTTTTACATTAAAAGCTTCACTAAGCATTGCATGTTCATCATCTAACTTTTCGGTAAGCTTATGATTAGATTGAACATAGCACTGGCATGAAGCACACATAGCCATTCCACCACAAATCCCTATTGTTCCTTCAGGAGCTAATTCAAAAAGACGAACTACTTCCATCAAGTTTAAAGCCATATCTGTAGGCGCCTGAACATTGTGTGGAGTACCGTCTCTATCGATGATTTGTATGTGTATGTCTTGAGTCACTAATCAATAGATTTTACAACAGCTTTGGGGGCTTCTTTACGAGTTCCATCAAATCCATCAATCCCACTTACTGTAGTGTATTTTAATACGTAACGTTTACCAGGGTTAATAATCTTATAAGCTGCTTGACACATAAGAGTGGCTTCATGGAAGCCACATAGTATAAGTTTTAATTTTCCAGGGTAGTTGTTTACATCACCAATCGCAAACACACCAGGAATATTAGTTTGATAATCCAGGGCATTATTCACCTTAATTGCATTCTTTTCAATTTCAAGACCCCAATCAGCAATTGGACCTAACTTAGGAGACAATCCAAACAATGGAATAAAGTTATCGGTTTTTATCCTCAGGGGAGGCTCGCCTAACTTAGTCACTTCAATAGCTTCTAGTTTACTGTCTCCAAAAACAGCTGTTACTTCTGCTGGTGTAATGAGTTTAATTAAGCCCTTGTCTTTCAACTCTTGAACTTTATCGACAGAATCCAGAGCACCTCTAAACTCATTACGACGATGAATAAGTATGACTTCACTAGCCACTTCACTTAAAAATATCGCCCAATCTAGTGCCGAATCTCCACCCCCGGCAATTACTACTTTTTGATCTCTATATACCTCTGGATCTTTAATAATGTAAGCAACTCCTTTATCTTCAAAAGACTGTAATCGATCAATCGCAGGTTTTCTTGGCTCAAAACTTCCAAGTCCTCCAGCTATAGCAACTATTGGCGCCTTATGTTTTGTTCCTTTATTTGTGGTCACTACAAATGAACCGTCTAATTGCTTTTCAATCGTTTGTGCCCGTTCACCTAGGGTGAATCCTGGCTCAAATTGCTTTGACTGCTCCAAAAGTTTATTTGTAAGATCACCTGCTAAAATTTCTGGATAAGCAGGTATATCATAGATCGGTTTTTTTGGATATATTTCTGAACATTGCCCCCCTGGTTGTGGCAAGGCGTCTATAAGATGACATTTTAGCTTTAGAAGTCCAGCCTCAAAAACTGTAAATAAACCTGTTGGCCCAGCGCCAATAATTAAAATATCCGTATTAATCATGTTATACTTCAATATTTATTACCGACTCAATTTGTGGCGCATGTTTTTTAATCGTTAACTCCACACCAGACTTCAAGGTCATTTGATTTACAGTGCAAGAAGAACAGGCACCAATAAGTTGCACTTTGACTAATCGATCATCTTCTATAGAAAGAAGGTTTATGTTTCCACCATCATTTTCTAGAAATGGACGGATTTCATCCAATGCTTTTTCGACGTTTATTCTAATTTCTTCTGAACTCATAGTTGTTATTTTTTAACTGCAGCACAGCCTGCCATTGTTGTGATTTTTATTGCATCTGTAGGTGGTAAATCAGAGTTTCTGCGAACGACTTCTTGGGCTATGTTTTGAGTAATTTTATTAAAGGATTCTTGGACAATAGTAGCTGTTTGCATGGCAGCTGGACGGCCAAAATCTCCTGCTTCTCTTACACTTTGAATTAGTGGAATTTCTCCCAAAAAAGGTACATGTAAGTCCTCTGCTAAATGCTTAGCACCTTCCTTTCCAAAAATGAAATATTTCTGTTCTGGTAGTTCTTCTGGAGTAAAATAAGCCATATTTTCGATAATACCTAGAACAGGCACATTGATACTATCTTGTTGAAACATTGAAACTCCTTTTCTAGCGTCAGCAAGCGCTACTATTTGAGGGGTGCTTACTACTACTGCTCCAGTTATTGGCAAGGCCTGCATGATACTCAAATGAATGTCTCCTGTACCCGGAGGTAAATCAATCAAAAGAAAATCAAGCTTTCCCCAGGCTGCATCAAAAATCATTTGATTTAGTGCTTTTGCTGCCATGGGGCCTCTCCATACAACTGCTTGGTCTGGCTTAGTGAAAAAACCAATAGATAATATTTTAACTCCGTAGTTTTCTACAGGCTTCATTTTAGACTTTCCGTCAATTATTTCAGATAATGGCTTCTCATTTTGAACGTCGAACATAATAGGAATAGACGGACCATAAATATCTGCATCGAGTATACCAACTTTAAAACCCATTTTAGAAAGGGTAACTGCAATATTTGAAGTAACAGTTGATTTACCAACCCCTCCTTTACCAGATGCTATAGCTAAAATATTTTGTATTCCAGGAATTGACTTACCCTTAATTTCGTTTTTTGGCTGAATTGCAGCCTCTACTTTTATGTTAACCGTAACTTTTGCTTTGGCATATACCAACTCATGAATTGTTTTTAAAATATCAACTTCTGTTCGTTTTTTAGCTTGTAAACTAGGGTTAGAAATAGTGACATCCACAATAACCTCGTCAGCAAAAACAATTATATTTTTGATAGCCTGGCTATCGATCATATTTTGACCTTCTCCAGGAACTGTGATTGTTTTGAGCGCTAGCTCAATATCTTTTTTATTAAATTTCAAAGTTTATAATTTAGCTAAATTCTAAAGTACAAATATACAGTGAAATGTTTAAAAATAGAAGTGGAATAGATTAAATGATGTAGTTGACCGCTACAGTACTTTTGCAGGATCCCAAAATACAGATTCAAAGTCTATAACTTGACTATCTTCAATTTGAATTCCTTCACTTTCTAAGAGCTGCTGCATTAATTTAGTGCCTTCAAAATGATGCTTGCCCGTGAGTAGGCCGTTACGATTTACAACTCGGTGAACCGGGACATCATTTCCATGTGATGCAGTCATTGCATAGCCTACCATTCTTGCACTTTTGGCAGCACCTAGGTATCTAGCAATTGCACCATAACTAGTAACTCTTCCAAATGGAATCTGTCGGGCTACTTGACAACATTTATCAAAAAAATGGGTTGTGTCTGTCATAACAGAAATAAACTAATTTATAAAAAAATATGAGCTGTTTTAAAATTTATTTTATTTTATTTTAAATTTTATATACGTAATTGCTTTTTTAGTTGCCAGATATTGACTTTCGTAAAAAGTTTGAATTGCTGTAACTTCTTCTGGACTACCTTCCTGCCTATATACATCATGATTCGCATACTGAATTTCATGGCCTTGACCGTGTAAAAGGCCTAAGGTGTATCCATGCATAAATTCACTATCTGTTTTGAGGTGAATTATTCCTGTTTCATTTAGAATGTTTTTGTAACGTTTTAAAAACGTTTCATTGGTCATTCTGTGTTTGGTTCGCTTGTATTTGATTTGAGGATCTGGAAATGTAATCCATATTTCATCCACTTCATTGGCTTCAAATAAAGATTCTATAAGCTCAATTTGGGCTCTGATAAAAGCGACATTGGAAAGTTTATTTTCAATTGCTGTTTTGGCCCCTCTCCAGAACCTTGCCCCTTTAATATCTATTCCAATAAAGTTTTTTTTTGGATAAAGTTCAGCTAATCCTACTGTATACTCTCCTTTTCCACATCCCAGTTCTAAGACTAAAGGGTTATTGTTTTTGAAAAACTGTTGGTTCCATTGCCCTTTTAACGGAAATAACGAATCAACTAGCTCTTCGCGTTTTGGCTGGAACACATTATGAAATGTATCATTTTCATTGAACCTTTTAAGTTTATTTTTACTTCCCACTTTAAATAATTTTCTTCAAAAATACGGAAAGAAATTTGGATACTAGATTTGTTTTTCAAGAGTAAACGAGAATTCACTACCAACTCCGAATTTACTTTCGACATAAATTTTCTCTTCGTGTGCCTCAATGATGTGTTTTACAATAGACAACCCTAAGCCAGAGCCCCCTTCTTCTCTAGAACCACTTTTATCAACGCGATAAAAACGCTCAAATAAACGCGTTAGGTGTGCAGTTTCGATTCCTTCACCATTATCGGTAACTCGAATAATTAGCTTATTCGAGTTTAAATTTTCGACACTTATTTCAGTTGTTCCATTATTATATCCATATTTAATAGAATTAACCACTAGGTTTGTCAGAACCTGTTGAATTCGTTCTTGATCTGCAACGACCATTATTGGAGTCAAATACTCTTTATCAAGAAGCAGGGAAATATTTTTATGTTCTGCTTTAATCTCAAGTAATTCAAACACATTTGTGATTAGTTCAATGATATCAAAAGTTTCAATAGTTAAATTTGCATCCCCAATTTCTAGCTTAGTAATCATGTCTAAATCTTTGACGATGTAAATTAATCTATCCACTCCTTTATCAGCACGTTTTAAATACTTATCTCTAATTTTGGGGTCCTCAGCAGCACCTTCTAAAAGTGTTGAAATATATCCTTGCACTGTAAAAAGAGGTGTTTTTAGCTCATGTGATACATTACCAATAAATTCCTTTCGGTATTCTTCTCTACCCTTCAGAGCTTCGAGTTCAAGTTTTTTATTTTTAGCATAGTTATCAATATCCATTTTCAAAGTTACCATATCGGTATTGATTGGGCTATTATTGAATGAGGTTGACTCTAACAATGTAAGGTCTTTGTAAATCTTTTTTATACTGTTAAAAACATATTTTTCAAGACGTAAGTGAATTAAAACAGATGAAAACCCAAATGAAAAAAAGACCCAATAACATAAAAAACTCACATTTAGCTCTGCGAATATGTACAAAAAAACACTCAACAGGAGTGTTTGTAAAAGCGTTATGTAAAACGCTGTAAATAAAGAGAATTTATGAGATTTTGTAATTTTATTTTTCATTAAGTTGTAAACTTATATCCGACTCCTTTGATTGTTATAAACGAATCATCTCCTATTTTTTCTCGAAGCTTTCGAATGTGTACATCTATAGTTCGCCCACCAACAACAACTTCATTCCCCCATACTCTGTCTAAGATTTCATCTCTCTTAAATACCTTCCCAGGCTTAGAGGCTAATAAAGATAATAATTCAAATTCTTTTCGAGGCAATACGAGCTCGTTACCCCTATGAATAATTTTGTAAGCTTCCCTGTCTATTGTTAGGTCACCTACTTTAATAAAAGCTGTGTTCTCTTTAAGATCCGCCTCATTAAGGCGTCTTAACAGTGCTTTTATTTTACTAACAAGTACTTTGGGTTTAATTGGTTTAGTAATGTAGTCGTCGGCTCCTGCCTCAAACCCAGCAAGCTGAGAATAATCTTCGCTTCGGGCTGTTAAAAAGGTAATAATCGTATTTTTTAGTTCTGGGAATGTACGAATTTGCTCACATGCCTCGATACCATCCATTTCTGGCATCATTACATCCATAAGAATCAAATGAGGTTGATTTTCTTTGGCTGATTTCACCGCTTCCAATCCATTAGAAGCAGTTATAACCTTGTAACCCTCTAAAATCAAATTATAACTTAAAATCTCTAAAATATCTGGCTCATCATCGACTAATAGTATTTTAATAGAATTATTACTCATTTTGTTATTTATAATATTTTTATAAAGATATAAAAATTAAATACTGCAGCTAAAAATATAAATTTAATAACATTAAAATAAAGTTTTCATAACAATGGTTTAATTTCCTTAAACAAACCAAAATTTATTATATACATAACACCAACCAGAACTCATTGGACTAAATCCTAATTTAAAATATTTAAAAAAGAGAGTTACCTTTCAGCGGCGCTCTTTTTATTTTTAGCTACTTTTGCAGAGGACTTTAAAACAATATGATTAACAAAGATTTAATTTTCAACATCACATCCGATGCAAATTTTAATTCGGCAGCTTTAGCTGTTTTTCAGCATCAATTTGAGAATAACTCAGTGTATCGTTCGTTTTGTGACTTACTTTACAAACACCCGAGTGAGGTGAAAAAAATAAAAGACATTCCTTTTTTACCGATTCAGTTTTTTAAAAGCCATAAAGTTGTATCCAATGCCCAACCTACTAAAGCTACCTTTACAAGCAGCGGAACCACAGGCAGCAGTCTGAGTAAGCATCATTTAAGTGATTTAAAGATTTACCAACAAAGCTTCAGGCGCGGATTTAAATCGTTTTATGGAGCGATTGAAGACTATACCGTTATTGCGCTTTTACCAACCTATTTAGAAAGTGAAGGCTCGTCATTAGTTTACATGGCAAATGATATGATTAAACAATCTAAAAAGTCTGAAAGTGGATTTTACCTACACGACTTAGAGGCACTAAAAAAGACTCTTATTAATCTTGAAAAAAAAGAGCAAAAAACTTTACTTATAGGCGTTTCCTATGCCTTATTAAATTTAATTGAAGCTCATAGTTTTAAGCTAAAAAACACTATTGTTATGGAAACTGGCGGAATGAAGGGGCAACGGAAAGAGCTTGTGAAATCAGAGTTACATGCCATTTTGAAACAAGGATTTGGAGTTGATCAGATTCATAGCGAATACGGAATGACAGAATTATTATCTCAAGCCTATTCCAAAGGAGATGGAATATTTAAAACGCCTGCTTGGATGAAAATTCTTACAAGAGACCCAGAGGATGCACTAGGAATCCAATCCATTGGCAAGTCAGGTGGTGTTAATGTGATTGACTTAGCAAATATAAATTCATGTGCCTTTATTGCAACTCAAGACCTGGGAAAAGTCCACCCTAATGGCACATTTGAAATTTTAGGTAGATTTGACCAATCTGACATCAGAGGTTGTAATCTTATGGTAATTTAAACCACTCGTATTATAAATGTACTCCGTTTTCCTCGATTAATAATCACATATGTATTATTAATCAAATCAGTTGTTGATATTTTGTAGTCCTCCCCTACTTTTTCTTTGTTTACTGAAATTGAATTCTCTTTTAACGCGCGTCGTGCTTCTCCATTTGAGTCTAAAAATTTTGTTTCTGTAGAGAGTGCCGCTATCATATCTAAACCAGTTTCTAACAACCCTCTTGACAACTCTGATGTAGGCACCCCTTCAAAAACATCTAAAAAGATCGCCTCGTTTAAGGTTTGGATATCAGATTTGAATGATTTGCTGTATAATATAGTTGAAGCCTTTTCAGCATTTTCAAAATCGGCTTGACTATGAACCATCGTGGTGATTTCTTGAGCTAAACGCTTTTGAATCAACCTCAAGTGTGGTTTTTCTTTATGAGTTTTAATAAGTGTATGAATAGCTTTCTCTTCTAAAAAAGTAAATATTTTAATATACTTCTCTGCATCATCATCACTTGAGTTTAGCCAATATTGATAAAACTTATAAGGAGAAGTTCTGTTGGCATCTAACCAAACATTGCCACCTTCACTTTTTCCAAATTTAGAGCCGTCTGATTTGGTGATTAAAGGACAAGTAATAGCAAAACCTTTTCCATCCCCTACTCTTCTAATTAGTTCAGTTCCTGTAGTAATATTACCCCATTGATCGCTCCCACCCATTTGGATGGTACAGTCATGGGCATTAAACAAATGAAGAAAATCATAGCCTTGAACTAATTGATATGTGAATTCGGTAAAACTCATACCATCAGAACTATCAGCAGAAATCCTATTTTTAACAGAATCCTTAGCCATCATATAATTGATGGTAATATGTTTACCGAAATCTCTAATAAAATCTAAAAAAGAAAAATCTTTCATCCAGTCATAGTTATTAACAAGGATGGCGGCATTCTTCTCACCGATATCAAAATCTAAAAAATGAGCCAGTTGATTTTTAATAGCCTCTTGATTATTGCGTAATATTTTTTCGTCCAAAAAATTGCGTTCAGTAGATTTTCCAGAAGGATCTCCAATCATACCAGTAGCGCCCCCAATCAATACAAAAGGTTTATGACCACATTTTTGATAATGTGCTAGTAACATAATTGGCACAAGATTTCCAATATGTAAAGAGTCAGCTGTAGGGTCAAATCCTATGTAAGCACTTCTCATTTGTTCCAATAAATGTGCTTCTATTCCAGGCATCATATCGTGAATCATTCCTCTCCATCGCAAGACTTCTATAAAATTTCTAACCATTTTAGTGTTTTTTATTAAAACAAAGATAACAGATTCATAAGTGATGAGAAAAGAAAAAATAGTAATTTAGTATTATGATATTAGTTACTGGAGGAACGGGCTTAGTTGGAAGCCACTTATTGTTTGAACTCACGAAATCAGATCAAAATATTCGTGCATTATACAGACGTAGTGATACCATAGAAAAGGTTAAAAAAATTTTTTCATACTACACAAATAAACCAGAAAATCAATTTAAAAAAATTCAATGGTTTCAAGCCAATTTAAATGATGTACCAAGACTAAACGAGGCGTTTAAAGGAATTACACATGTATACCATAGTGCTGCTTTAATTTCATTTGCCCCAGACGATTATGCTAAATTAAAAAAAACAAATACAGAAGGAACAGCTAATATAGTAAACCTTTGTATTAGCCATTCGATAAAAAAGCTCTGTTATGTTAGTTCAGTAGCTACTATGGGGTTTGACCCTGTTAAAATATGTGAAAAAACAACTTGGAAATCTGAAGAAATAAAAAATGTTTATGCTATCTCAAAATATGATGCTGAAATGGAAGTTTGGCGTGGAATTCAAGAAGGTGTATCTAGTATTATTGTAAACCCAGGAGTCATTTTAGGACCTGGGTTTTTCAATTCTGGGAGTGGACTTCTATTTAAAATTATTAATAAAGGTCTAAATTATAAGACCGAAGGTATCACAGGGTATGTAGATGTAAATGATGTGGTGAAAAGTATGCAGCTATTAATGAATGGCAAACATACTAATGAGCGGTATATCCTTGTGGGAGAAACACTTTCTTTTGCAGAATTTACATCTCGGATTTCAAATGCTCTGGGTGTCAAAGCACCAAAAATTATTGCAAAAAAATGGATGCTTTCTATCGCTTGGCGCTTAGATTGGCTTAACAATAAAGTCTTAGGTAAAAAGAGAAAGTTAACAAAAAATATGTGTAAGACTCTAAACTCTAAGAACTTCTATTGTTCAAATAAGTTTTTAAATTGTGAAAAACAGTTCAATTTTAGGCCTATTTCAAAAACTATTTCCGAAGTGAGTCAAATTTTCTTAGAGGATTTAAAATCTTGCTAGTTAAAATCTTTTTTTTAGAGGCTGTTTTAGTAGTGTCAATTTGATTTTGCCGACTCTTTTTGATTGAGTCTTTGACTCGTTTTCGTTCATCGATAACAGCGTTATACTCAGATTTCTTAGCTTCTAACTTAAGCTCTACTTTATCATAAATTGACTTATATTGATCAGGGTTTGTTGTGTAATAAGTATTACTTTCTGTAAACTGAAGACTATCAATTCCATGAGTTCTATAAATATAGTTTAATGGGTTTTGAATGTTATTTTGTAATAGTTGTTTGTTCACACCTTTAGCATTATTTATTAGAATAATGTCAAAAATAACCTCCACCATTAAATCTTCTGAAATCAGATTTGCTGGTTTTTTCACTCCAGGCTTTTTACAGGAGATCAAAACTAAGATACTGACTAAAACTGATAGCTTCCTCATCTATTAAATGTTAAACGCATTGCTGTATTGACATTTGTAAAGTTAGCATTTTCATAAACTATAGCACCATTTAAAATCGTGTGCGTCACACGGGATTTAAAGGTGGAACCTTCAAAAGGAGACCAGCCACATTTATATAAGATATTATCCTTATTTACGGTCCAAGGATTATTTGGATTTACTAATACTAAATCTGCAAAGTATCCTTCTTTAATGAAACCTCGTTTTTCAATTTGAAACAAAATAGCAGGATTGTGAGACATTTTCTCAACCATTTTCTCAACCGATATTTTACCCTTATGACAGACTTCCATCATAGCTACCAATGCATGTTGAACTAAAGGTCCACCAGAAGGCGCTTTCAAATATGTGTTTGACTTTTCTTCAAAAGTATGTGGGGCATGATCAGTAGCTATCACATCAATTTTATCACACAAAAGAGCTTCCCACAAAGCTTCTCTGTCGTTGGCTGACTTTACTGCTGGATTCCATTTTATAAATGCTCCTTTTTTCTCATAATCTGCATCCGTGAACCACAAATGATGTACACAAACCTCTGCAGTTATTTTCTTATCTTTTAAAGGTTTCTTATTAGAAAATAAAGCCATTTCTTTTTCAGTAGTGAGATGGAAAACATGTAAACGAGCACCTGTTTTTTTTGCTAAAGCAATAGCTTTTGATGATGAAATATAACAGGATTCAGAACTTCTAATTTCTGGATGACATTTGATAGGTATATCTTCTCCGTAGGTTTCTAAATAACGAGCTGTATTTTCCCTAATAGTATCTTCATCTTCACAATGAACTGATATTAACAAGTCCGTACTTCTAAAAATTTTTTCTAAAACTGCAGGGTTATCAACTAACATATTCCCAGTTGAAGAACCTAGAAAGAGTTTAAGACCTGCAACCTTTTGAGGATCTACCTTTAAAATTTCATCAAGATTATTATTTGTTCCGCCAAACATAAATGAATAATTTGCATAAGATGTTTTGGCAGCAATATCAAACTTATATTCCAAATTATCAATAGTAGTTGCCTGAGGGATTGTATTTGGCATTTCTATAAAAGATGTAATCCCCCCAGCTATAGCTGCTCTTGATTCTGATTCAATAGTAGCTTTGTGAGTCATACCTGGCTCTCTAAAATGCACTTGGTCATCAATTACTCCGGGCAACAAGTAATTGTTTTCAGCATCAATAACAGTGATATTAGAATTCTTAACACTTATAGAGCTTGCAATTTCTTTGATATATTGACCCTCAATTAAAACATCGCCAAGAAGAGTAATCCCTTCATTAACAATTCGAGCATTTTTTATAAGTATGGATTTTTCGTACATTTATAGGCTTCCTAAAATTGTTTAAATCGCATTTGAATAACTCCAAAAACAGCTTCTTTTATAATGCCTTTGCTTAACTTTGAAACGCCATGAAGCCTGTCAGTAAAGATAATTGGGATTTCTTTGATATTAAACTTTTTCTTGTAAGTATTATATTTCATTTCAATTTGAAAAGCATAGCCAACAAATTTAATTTCCTCTAAATTGATAGTTTCTAAAACAGTACGTCTGTAGCAGACAAACCCTGCAGTAGGATCTAGGACTTTCATGCCAGTAATAAACCTAACATATAATGAAGCTAAATATGACAATAAAATTCTTGACAACGGCCAATTCACAACATTGACGCCCTGGATATACCTTGAACCAATAGCTAGGTCAACTCCTTGTTCTTTGCAGGCTAAGTAAAGCCGTTTAAGATCCTGAGGGTTGTGAGAAAAGTCTGCATCCATTTCAAATATAAACTCATAGTAACGACTCAAACTCCATTTAAATCCTTCAATGTAAGCTGTTCCTAAACCTAGCTTTTCTATTCTTTTGATCAAAAAGAGACGTTCAGGATACTTCTGCTGACATGCCTCTACTTTTTCAGAAGTCAAATCAGGAGAATTATCATCAACAACTAATATGTGGACCTCATTATATTGTGAAAAAATAGCATCGATAATACCTTCGATATTTTCGATCTCATTGTAAGTTGGTATGATGATTAAAGCCTCTTGCATTAAATGAATAAATTTTCACAAAAGTAAGTTATTTTTAGCGGACCCTATTTATAAATATTCTTCATAACTTTGAATATGCTTAGAGAGGTTACGTTTAACGATTGGTATACCGCAATTATTATAGTTAGCCTTGCTTTAATTGTGAGCGCTAAGCTGTTGGATCCAAATCGGTTTGTTCTGTTTATGAAATTGATTGGGAATTCCAATTACCTAAGAATCTACTTTAAAGACAATAGTTTTTTTGACTCCTTTAATTTATTATTATTTGTAAACTTCTGTATTAATGCATCGCTTACTGGAATTATTACGTATTCTACTTACTACGGTTTCAACATAGATTTAAGTTGTATTGATATTATTACAATCATAGCAGTTCTTTTAATTGGGCTAGTAACAAAATCACTTCTAGAGCTAACTATAGGATTTGTTTTTGATATCAGAAACATTTGCAATAGCTATGTATTTCAAAAAATTAGCGTTCTTAACTTCCTAGGGGTTTTCCTGCTACCTTTTAATGCTTTATTAATTTTTAATCCTACAAATCAATCTCTATTGTTGGCGTTAACTTTAATCATTTCGGGCTTAATTATCTTAATTGGCTTATTTAAAACAATTAAATCCTATCAAAAACTTCTTATCAATAATTTCTTTTATTTTATTTTGTATCTTTGCACTCTCGAATTTGGGCCTTACATTATTTTATGTAAACTATTTTCGTATGAAATAAATTAACATTTTAGAGTAATTGATCTATGAAAATAAAAACCATTTTGGTTTCCCAGCCTGAGCCTAAAATTGAAAATTCCCCCTACTTTGATCTTGAAGAAAAGCAGAAAGTTAAGATTGATTTCCGCCCATTTATTCATGTAGAAGGGGTAAGTGCAAAAGAAATTCGACTTCAGAAGGTAGATTTTTCAATATATTCCGCTGTAATTATGACCAGTAGAAATGCGGTAGATCACTTTTTTAGAATCGCTAAGGAAATGCGTTTCAAAGTACCCGATAGTATGAAGTATTTCTGTCAATCTGAGCCAGTAGCTTTATATTTACAGAACTATGTGGTGTACCGAAAACGAAAGATATATGTAGGCAAACGCAACTTTACAGATTTAGTCCCGCTAATTAATAAATACAAAAACGAAAAGTTCTTACTGCCTTCATCTGATAAATTAAAACCTGTAATTCCAAAAACACTTGAAGATATTGGAGTTCAGTTCAAACAAGCTGTTTTTTACAAAACAGTGATTAGCGACCTTTCTGACCTCAAAAATGTCTATTATGACATTCTAGTGTTTTTTAGTCCATCTGGAATTGACTCTTTGTTTCACAACTTTCCAAATTTCAAACAAAATGACACACGTATTGCAGTTTTTGGAAATACAACTGTTAAAGCTGTTGAGAATAAAGGACTTCGTGTTGACGTCGCGGCCCCAACGACTGAAATGCCATCAATGACAATGGCACTAAATAAATACATTCAAGAAGTTAATAAAAAATAATTTATCATAACATCTGATATTTTTAAACCCACTACTTTAGTGGGTTTTTTGTTTTCAATATATCTTCTGTTTAGCACGTTTATTACCTTAAAATATTTATATTGTGAAGTAACTATAATAAATTAAGCATATGAAGTTCTTATACCTGTTTTTATTTTTATTCATTTTCATTAGTTGTTCTAATAATGACAGTGTAAGTGAAGCAAATGAACCTGTTTTGACAGCATCAATTTTTAGCCCGAACGCAGAGGGTAACTACTGGAAATATAATGTCAATAGCACTAGTGCAGATCTTCCAGAAATGGACTTTAGTTCAATTGATTCATTATATATTGCATCTAGTTCAAGCACAACCTTTAGTCTTGATGCTAACAATGGAATGGGAGCAGACGGAAGTATGAACAGTATAATTACGAGCGGAAGCCTATCAACCACAGACACAACTTTAAAATATAGTGGGGCCTTAGATCTTCCCATAGACATCGATATTGACCAAGCACCGGAGATTAGTGACCTTATATTACTTGACTTAGGTGCTGATAACGGAGCCATACTTTCAACTATTGAGGGTGCATTTTCTGAAAATATTGATATCCAGGGTACAACAATTCCTATAAACGTGAACTTTGAATTGTTTACTGCTAAGGAAAATTTATATGAATCTAAAATACTTAATGGAACGTCCTACGCTAACGTTTACCAAGGCACGCTAGGATTAAACTTATCTGTAACCGGTACTATTACAGTTTTTGGTTTTAGCTCAAACATAAATATTATTGATTCTCAAGACATTCTATCTATCGAATATTACTATGGAGCTAATGTTGGACTTCTCAGAGCAGAGAGCAATCAAGGCTATGAACTTGCGCCAGAAATAATTGCACTTATATCTCAAACTGGTGGAGGAGATGACTTGCCATTTTCTGCTTCGGTAAGTGGTGTAGAAGAATTAAGTAACTTCGTGATAAACTAAATAGGGAGGTTGAGTAAAATAAACTACTTAAAATAGATTACACATTACAGCTCATGTCATCTCCACAACACATTGGCGATTTAATTTTACCTTCACATTCTGGAAATTTGGGCACCTGAACTTTCGAACCATCAGGAGTATCACACTTACCAAAAGTTGGTTTAACACCCATTCCGCATTGTTTACATTCGTAAGTATGTGATTTAGTTTAAATCGGTTGAACAATTTAAAATTAATTTTTTTAGGGTATAAACACTATATATATAAATATACCATAGAGAAAAACTAAGGCAAAGCCTTCCGTTTTTTTGAGCTCATTTCGTTTCAATATCAATGCCAATGGCAGGAGAGCTGCTGCAAAGACTAACATCCAAATTAAGTCCCTGGAAATAATTAGAGAATCTTCAACAACAATAGGCTTAATCATCGCTGTTAATCCTAGTACTGATCCTATATTAAATATGTTTGAACCAATTAAATTACCTAAAGAAATTGCTTTTTCATTTCGAACCACAGCCATAACAGAAGCGGCAAGTTCAGGCAGACTTGTACCAACGGCAATAATTGATACAGAAATTACAGCCTCACTAACCCCTATTTCTTGAGCGATTACAACAGCGCCTTTAACAAGCCAGTCCGAACCAAAATACAAAGCAGCTCCACCAATAAGTAACCAAATTCCAATTTTAAAATTTGATATCAACGTTAATTCCTCTATGGAATCATCAGATTTAGCATCACTTGAATTTCTTAAAACTATTATAACAAAAATAATTAAACCTGTAAATAGAATAGCACCTTCAACAGCAGATAATTTATTGTCATTACTCAAAAAATAATAAAATATGATTGAAAACAACATTAAAACTGGCCAGTTAAGTCTGTAAAATTTATTATCTACATAAATTGTTCCAATCAAAGCTGTAATCCCAAGAACCAATCCTATATTGGCTATATTAGAACCAACTACATTATTAATTGCTATTGAAGGTGACCCATTTAAAGCAGCGTTTAGGCTTACTAAAAGTTCTGGAAGTGAGGTCGCAAAAGAGACGACTGTCAACCCTATCACCATTTTAGAAACATTGATTTTGAGTGATAATGCCACAGAAGCACGCACTAGGAAATCACCCCCAACTACAAGCAGTGCAAACCCCAATAACATCAAAATAATATCCATATCGTATATTTTTAACGAATATAATTCTAAGATATTAAATTTGCTTATATTTAGTTATAGAATTTCTATTTTAGAACAATGAACTTACAAATATTCTTTAAAGTATTGGCGAAAGCTAATAAGCTACTACTGCCTAGTTTAACAAAAAAACGACTAGACCTGGCTAAAGCAAATAAGTTACAAATGGCTTTATTTGGTTGGAGACTATATATCACTAAAAAGTCGTTAGACTAGTAACTGACTGCTGCAAAAACAGGGTAGGAATCTATTTTTTTAGCTCCCTCTAGAAAATTAATTTTTATAATAAAATTACATTGAACAATCTCTCCTCCTGTAGATTCAATCATTTTACAGACAGCTTCAGCAGTTCCACCAGTAGCCAATACATCGTCGTGAATAAGAACTTTATCACCTTTTTGGATAGAGTCTTCATGCATTTCTAGTTTATCCGAACCATATTCTAAATCATAAGACTGAACAACTACCTTTCTTGGTAATTTTCCTGGCTTACGAACAGGGACAAAAGGAACTTTTAATGCTTTGGCCAATAACATACCAAAGAAAAACCCACGTGCCTCTACAGCTACCACCTTATCTACTTTCATTGTTTTCAACTGAGATAGTAATAATTCTAGACATTGAGCGACTCCTTCTGGACTCTGAAGCAGAGTAGTGATGTCTTTAAAATGGACACCTTCCTTAGGAAAGTTGGGTACGTCTCGAATATATGATTTTAGTGATTTCATAAGATTAAATTAGGTTTTTAACTGATGTCCAACAACTACTAATTTATCATCTCAGATAAAATACCAGGACGCTCTTTTTATATTTTAATTATTAGTATTGAAATCAAACAGTTAGGTAAGATATTAACAATAGCAAGTATATTATAAGATAAAATAAATAAAAATTCCTATATTTTTTATACTTTAAGCTATCAGGGTATATATTTCCAAATAGTCCTTTCAATTCTTTAAAGAATAGGGGTTTAATATTTATGGTCCAACTGTCAGTCTGATAGACAATTTTTCGAAATTTGCTCCTGTAATATCCAAGTGGAAACCCCCAAGCCATAAAGACTAAAAACATAATATTTTTGGTACTTATATCCATGTATAATTATTTTTTAGAAAACCATGGTAAAAAGGAACTGGTTTTTTTAATATAATCTCTGTAAAGAGGCTTTTCTTCTTTTAACGATTTCTCAAGCAAGCTCACCCCCGAAACTTTAAGGATTAATAAGGTCATTATAATGGAACCCACTATATGCCAATAACATCCGGAGGCAATACTAAAAATAGCATAGCTCCACCAAACAGCTGAGTCTCCAAAATAATTTGGATGGCGGGTATATTTCCAAAATCCAATATCTAAAATCTTTCCTTTATTTATTGGATTTTTCTTAAAGCGCATCAGCTGATAATCCCCGCCTGCTTCAAAAACAATTCCGACAACCCAAACCACAATTCCTAAATAATCCAGACCATTTAAAGAGCCAGAACTAGTACTGGTATTAATTCCTAAAAGAGGAAGTGATATGATCATAATTAAAACAGCTTGTAATAAAAATGTTTGAAAAAAACTAAACCACCAATAACGTTTAGGGCCATAGTTTCTTCTGAACTCTTGATACCTGAAATCTTCTCCTTTACCAATATTTCTGATTGCTAAATAAATCGCGAGCCTGAACCCCCAAATGCATACTAGGATTAAAACTAACAGTTTTCTTTCTGTTAAATCTCCAAACATAAATGCATAAAATACATTAACAATAACAAAGCCTAAGCCCCAAAAAATATCTACAATACTAACGTTTTTAATAAACACACTCCATACCCATAACAGAGTGACAAAAACTACTATAATTAAGGCTGCTTTAAAAAATAAAATCATAAGATGAAGCTTGTGAATTGTTTAAAAACAAAAGTACGTAAAAATTAGATTATGAAAGAAGCGTATTGCATTATACAGATTCTGATAAATATAATAGAGAACAAGAAATTGAGGATACTGGGATTTAAGATTGCTTTAAAAATGAAAACAAACATATCGATAAATTAAATGCTAAAAAATACAGTCTGTCATACAATAGATCAATGTAGAATACTCCAGAATTTGAAGTGTATTAATTATTGTGTGCAGTTTGTGAAGTTCGGTTGAGGTAGTGTCCATTGAGTGGCATTGAAGCTAAAACCACCACATTCGGAAACATTACTTACATTCCAATTTCCTAAAGATTGATTAAAATTTGAAGCCTCACTAAACATTGAATACATATTAGTCACACTACTTACATTCCAATCTCCCATAGGTTGATTAAAATTTGAAGCATTAAAAAACATATACCACATCTCATTTACATTACTTACATCCCAATTATTTATGGGCTGATTAAAGGCTGAATTACTTTCAAACATTCTTGCCATTTTGGACACATTTCTGACGTTCCAATTTTCTAGAGGCTGATTAAAAGATGAGTTGTCCTTAAACATTGCATACATATCAGTTAAATTTCTTAAATCCCAATTTGAAATATCTTGATTAAAAGCAGATTGTTCAAACATCTGAGACATACTTGTCACGTTACTTACATCCCAACTGGAAATATCCTGACTGAATACATAGTTTTGATAAAAAAACTTCTCCATATATGTAACTCTCGAAGTACATACAGAAGAAATATCTGCATTATTGATAATCATTTGTCTAAGATCAGGCTCGCTCACAACAGTATATTCAGTTCCATTAATAGTCCCTACATCTCCTATATTAGCAGATTCACAAGCTTTTATGGTTATTCCATTTTCGCCTAAATAGACTACATCACAATTAGTAGGCTCGTAATTTACATGAGTCGTAAATCTTCTTACTTCTTCATCTCCGTTCTGATCAACCCCATAAAAATTACCCAAAGCATTAGTCAAAAACGTTCTATAATAGTAAGTTGTATTAGACTCAAGATTTTCTATTGTTGTATTTACAGAACCTGTACCCACGTTAACGCTAGATCCCTCTATGGTGGGCTGGGGTGATGTTGAATAAACAAACCCTTGATTAGCAATAGCAGGAACATCACAGTTCAATGATGTGTTAAATATAACACCATTTAAGGTAGCTGATGTTCTGGTTATATTAGTGGCTGGTAATGTAGATAAATTAACATCATCAACACAAACAATTTCATAATCACTTGAACAAGCGAAGATTAATAAAGCGGAGAGTAAGAGTAGTTTTTTCATTTTTTATTTAGTTCTTTAAACTCAATAAATTCTTTTTTACCAAAATACATCCTACTTACTAGTGAGATGACTTCATTTGTTAAATCCAGAGCATTTTTTGAAGAAAGATTAAATTTAGTACCATCCATACTTATTAATTGATTTTCTTCAGCATTCAAATCAATTGAGGTGTAAAAATGATACCTAATAACATAATCAAGTGTTAAATTAGTATTATTATAATTTTGTTGAAACAAAGATTTATCAGAAATTGTTGTTTTCAAAACTCTGTTGGGTTCTGAAAAGTTCTTACTAAGTCTTAGTGCGGTTAACTCAACCACTTGTCCAATAGACATAAGTGGAATAAAGAATAGAACTAATAGTAATTTTTTCATTTTTCTTATTTCTTATTTCTTTTTAAAACTTGTACGATTATTTGTTTATTATTCTATTATGAAAGCTTAGCGCTCCAATGTTATTATTTAAACCAGTAATCCATGGACCATTGTATAACTCTTTAGTATTTGAATAATCTTTGTTTGGAAGCCAAGTGATGTTTGAAAATTTTTGGTTAGTATTTAA
>CAJXDP010000027.1 GCA_913052445.1 uncultured Formosa sp. | reverse complement strand
AGATTTTAATCTTTGATAGATTTGGAAAACTAATCAAACAAATCAGTCCGTCAGGAACGGGATGGGATGGGACCTATAACGGGGCACAACTACCCTCAAGTGACTACTGGTTCACTCTAGACTATACAGATCCAATAACTGGAGATTTTAATGAATTTAAATCTCACTTTACGCTTAAAAGATAATTTATGATTTCATTTAAAAATATAGTGTTTGTAGCAATTTTAGCTTTAATGACACAGAATATTAATTCTCAAGAAGGATTACCTATATACTCAGACTATTTAACTGATAACTTTTATCTTTTACACCCATCTATGGCGGGAGTCTCTAGTTGTAATAAATTAAGAGCTACTGGTCGTCAGCAGTGGTTTGGTGACGAAAACGCTCCTAGCTTACAGACTATGAGTATTAATGCACGAATAGGAGAAAGCTCATCTGGAGTTGGTGCTATTGTTTTCAATGACCAAAATGGATATCATTCTCAATCTGGAGCCTATTTAACGTATGCTCACCATATTATGTTTTCCCGAAATAGAATTGATTTAAATATGCTTTCATTTGGTTTAAGTGCTGGAATGATACAATATAAATTAGACGAAACTGCTTTTTTAGAATTTGATCCTATTATAGCCGGTATAGAACAAAGCTCTTCAGATTTTAATGTTGACTTTGGTTTTTCTTATCATTTTATAGATTTTTATGCTCACGTAACGGTAAAGAATGTTTTAAAAAATGAAGGAATAAATATAAATGAACAGGGGGTTGTTTATGATAACTTAAGAACTTATTTATTTTCTGCTGGAAATGTTTTTTCTAAATTAGGAAGTGATTTCAGTTATGAACCTTCTATTATGTATTCCTACAAAGATGGCACTCAAGAGTCATTTATTGATATTAATTTTAAAACCTATATGGATCTAGATTTCGGAAGCGCATTTGCAGGCATTTCTTACCGAAGAAGTTTTGACGGCGCTGAATTTAGCAGTGGTTCAGCGATAAGCAGTCAAAAGCTTCAATACATTACTCCTATTGTAGGAGCAGAGTATAATAACTTCATGCTAGCATACACCTACTCGTATCAGTCAAATTCTGTTGTGTTTAATAACGGGGGTTTTCACCAGATCACTTTAGGACTTAACTTTGGTTGTAAAAGAGAAAAGTATGACTGTAATTGCCCAAGTGTCAATTAAAAATCTAATTTTTTCAGTGTAACCGTTTCAAATTTCAAAAGGTTAGCGATGACCGATTGTGTTCCGTTAGTATAGAATTGACTTTTGCCTTTCTCTACTCCACTATTCGATAATTTGTTCAATTTTAAAACAGACTTCGTTTGTCTAGCTACTGCTTCTGCGGAGTCAATAATATTGACATTATTAGGTAATAATTTTTTAAGAATTGGCATTAAAAAATGATAGTGGGTACAACCTAAAACCAAGTAGTCTATTTCTGCTTTAATCATTGGACTTAGATATATACTCAATAGATCTCTCATCTCTTTTGAGTATAATTGACCTTGTTCTATTAACTCTACGATACCATTTCCGACTTGCTCAACAACTACTAATTCATTTGAATAAAGCTGTGAGGTTTTGTGAAATAAGTGGCTACTCAAGGTTCCTTTAGTGGCTAAAACCCCTATTCTTTTTGTTTGTGTTTGAAGTGCTGCCGGTTTGATAGCTGGTTCAATTCCGATAAATGGGACTTTATAGTTAGTTCTTAGAAATTCAATCGCATTTGTTGTAGCAGTGTTGCAAGCGACTACAATAAGTTTACAGCCTTTGTCTATAAGATACTCAGTGTTTTTTATAGACAGCTCTAAGATAGCTTTTGAGCCTTTTGGACCATAGGGAGCATGCTTAGAATCTGAGAGGTAAAGCGTAGACTCCAATGGAAGCAATTGTCGAATTTCTTTCCAAATCGAAAGACCTCCAACTCCTGAATCAAATATGCCAATTGGTTTTGAACTCATGTTATGCAAAAATAAAAAAGCTGCTTTAATACAAGCAGCTTTTTATAAACTATTTAATAGACTTATTTATTAGAAGCCTAGTTCTGTTTTTACGTCCTGCATTAAATCTGAACCACCTGCAAAAATTACTCCCTGCCCTTGTGAAGCATCAAGTACATAATCAAAGCCTTTAGCTTGTCCAACTTTAAGGATAGCATTTTTAGCTTTTTCAGTTATTGGTTTTAGTAATTCAAACTCTTTTTTCTGCAAGTCTTGCTGTGCTTGTGATTGATACTGACGTACACTCTGCTCCATTCCTTGAAGTTCTTGTGCGCGCTTTCCATTTTCTTCATCTGTTTTTGTACTAGATTCTGCTTCATATTGTTTGTACTTATTTTGAAGTTCAGTTGCCATCGCTTGAATATCAGTTTCATAAGTTTTGGCTAGTTTTTCTAGTTCAGATTTTGCACTTTGCATTTCTGGCATTGCTTCCACTAACTCTTGAGTGTTTATATGTGCTACTTTGCTTTGAGCTTGAACTGTAAAGCTAGTTGCTAAAAATAAAGTGGTTGCAAATAAGATTGATTTTAAATGTTTCATTTTGAATTGTGTTTATTGTTTATTTATTATTCTTTATACTGTCTCTTTTTTTTCTTTGTGCCTCTAATCGAGATTTACGGTCTTCAAGTTCTTTCTCTTTTTTTTCTTTCAAGGCTTTTTTTCGTTCCTCAAGTTCTTTTTTGCGTTTTTCTCTCGGGCTTAGTTTTGTATCAATTGAGGGTTCCTGATTAGATTCCTGTGCAGAAGTTTCTGAAGATAGTTTTTGTTCTTCAGTATTTGCATGATTTTTTGATTGTTTTGTAGATTCAAGCTCTTTTTTCCTAGTTTCTTTAGCTTTGAGTTGATCTTCGCGCTTTTTATCTAACAGCTCTTTTCGTTGTAATTTACGTTCTTCAAGTTCTTTCTTACGTTGTTCTTTTGGACTTAATATTTTTTCAGAACTAGGATCTCCATCCTTTGTTTTTGATGAAGTATCTAATGAGTTATTCTCTTTTGTTTTTTGATTTTTATTTCGTTGTTCTATTTTCTTTCTTTTTTTATCCTCAAGTTCTTTTTTTCTAATCTCTTTAGCTTTTATTTGTTCTTGACGTTTTTTGTCTAGAAGTGCTTTTCGCTCAGCCTTTCGTTCATCTAAAATTTTCTGACGTTCACTTTTCCCTGAATCTACCTCAACTATTGTTTCCTCTTCCTTAGCTTGTTTTCGTTCTTTTTTAGTTTGCAACTGAGTTCTTTTGGAAGCTCTATTTATAGTTCTTAAAACTTGATCACTTATATCATATCTATCGGCTGAGTAGAGCATAATAACATCAGCAGATTTATCAAATATAATATCATATTTTTTAGAGCTTGCAATTTCTTGAACTGCGGCAAAAATTTGATCCTGAATGGGCTGAATCAATTGTTTCTTCTGAATCATAAGGTCACCACCTGGACCAAATCGTTTTTGTTGATAATCTATAATTTCATTCTCTATTATTTGAAGGTCTTCCTCTCTTTCTGCAATAAGCTCATTTGTTAGAAGGATACGTTCATTAATTAGTTTTTTCTTCTCATCATCTAGTGAACTCAACTGTTTTTCAATTTCAGCTTTCCATTGTGTTGCTTTAGTGTCTAATTGCGAGTTTGCATTTGAATATTCTTCAATATTCTCTAACACATATTCAGTGTCTACATATCCTATGCTTATACTTTTTTGGGCATGCAAAAAAGAGCCAACTAAGAACATCATCAAGACCAGACTTAATTTCTTAAGAATTGATGTTCTTGACGATTTTAGATTTAAATATTTCATTTTTTAAATGGATTCAAGAGTTTTCTATTAGAAATATTTCTTTCAAATTAACGAAATAATTTTTAAAAATTGAAACTCCATGCGTTTCATTTATTATTGCTGTTGAATTTATCCTCAAACATTAAAATTGCTGACCTATAATAAAGTGTGTTTGCCACCCACTCTTGTTAGCTTCACCAGGCAATGGATCGAAACCGTGACCGAAATCAATCCCAAGCAGTCCGAATGCAGGCATAAAGATACGTAAGCCAATTCCTGCCGATCTTTTAAGATTAAATGGATTAAAGTTAGTGAATTCATTATAAGAGTTTCCACCTTCCAAAAACGCAAGTGCAAATATTTTTGTTTGTTGAGCAAGTGTAATAGGATGTCTTAACTCTAAAGAAAACTTATTATAGATTGACCCACCATCCTGGCTTGATAGAGATTGGTTAGGATATCCTCTTAATGCAATTGCTTCTCTGCCATCTAAACTAAAGTTTCCCATTCCATCTCCTCCCAAGAAAAATCGATCGAACGGAATTACTCCACGATCATTATTGTAGGCTCCTAAAAACCCAAACTCAAATGTCGGTTTTAACACTAATTGACCCACAATTTTGGTGAACCATTCGCCTTTAAATTTAATTTTATAAAACTCTAACCATCTGTATCGTAATTGGTCAATCTCGCCTATCCTTTCGCTGGCAGCACTTCTGAGGTCTATTTCAGTTTGGCTTGAACTAGTTGAATATTGGGAGATTATGTCTGCTTGAGCATCTCTTTCATTTTTTAGCTCTGTATAATCTACATCGCTAACTAATGAATAAGGAAAGCTAAATTTTGCTGACAAGCTAAAGCTAGAACCACCAATCGGATATATTGGGTCATTAAATGTATTATTTCGGCTTAATCCAACTGTATATGCTAGATTGTTAGAGTTCCCATTACCAAAAGTGAATAATCCGGTATTATAATCATTCAGTGCGTAATACTGAAAGCTTAATGCTTGTGATAGTACAAAATAATCATCTGGCACAGTAAGTTTTTTTGCAATTCCTAAGGTGACACCTGTTATATTAAAGCTCCTATTTCTATCGGCATTTCTTGTTAATGGATTGTATAAAAATTGTTTAGTTTGAGAAACAGAAGTTGAAAATTGAACAGGTTTTTCTCCCCCTAACCATGGCTCTGTAAATGAGAAACTAGAGGTTTGATAAAATCGACTCGCTTGTAATCGAAGCGCTAAACTTTGTCCATCTCCCATGGGAAATGGTTTGTACGCTTGCTTATTGAATAGGTCTTTTACAGCAAAATTATTAAATGAAAGCCCAAGTGTTCCTATGAAACCGCCGCCGCCGTAACCACCTTGAAGTTCTATTTGACTTGACCCTTTTTCAACTAAACTGTAATCGACATCAAGTGTGCCATCTGTTGGGTTTACATTTTTTATGTCTGGTGAAATTTGCTGAGCATCAAAAAACGGTAGCTGCCCCAGTTCCCTTATGGTTCTTACTACTTTCTTTTTGCTGTACAGCTGACCAGGTCGTGTCCTTAAGTTTCTATAAATTGCATGGTCATTAGTCCTATCATTTCCAGAGACAGTAATATTTTTAAAATAAGCAGGTTTACCTTCTGTAACTCTGATTTCCATATCGATTATATTTCCGTCTGTACTAACTTCAACAGGAGTGATTGTAGAAAACAGATAGCCATTATTTTGATATAGATTTGTCAAATCATAAGCATCTGGGTCTGAGTTATCAGCAATTCTTTTTTCTAACTCAACGCCATTATAAGTATCTCCTTTTTGGATTTTTAAGACTTGGTTGAGTTGTTCGTCCGAATATATTGTATTTCCTAAGAATTGAATAGAACCATAATAGTATTTTTCTCCTTCTTCAATATCTATGGTTAGAGAAATTGTATTGTCATTGTTTTTAGTTAAACTGTCTGACACTATTCTAGCATCTCTATATCCTTTCTCTTTGTATTTATCAATAACGGTTTGTAGGTCTTCGGAATAATCAGCCTCTATATATTTTGAGCGTTTGAAAATACGGAGTAGATTTTTCTGTTTCGTATTTTTCATGGTTTTACGAAGCTTTCTTTTGCTGATTTTTTTAGTGCCTGTAAACTCAATACTTTTTACTTTTATTTTTGATCCTTTATCAATATTTACTTGCATATCGACCCTTGTTTTCTGAACTGAATCAACAACTTTGGTAGTTGTAATAGTTGTTTTTGCATTCAGAAAACCCAGTTTTCGATATTTACTTTCGAGATAATTCTTTGTAGTTGTGATTAAATTTTCAGTTACTTTAACCCCTTTAATTAACTTATTTTCTTTTATTATTTCTTTTACCTTACTTTTTTTAATCCCTGATACCTTTATATTTTTTAACTCTGGCAGGTCATTTAAATCAATTTCTAAATATATTTCACTTCCTACCGTTTTACTGACGAAGACGTCAATGCTACTAAACAGGTTGGAGTCCCATAATTTTTTTATTGCGTCACTGACTTTAGTTCCACCAGGCATTTTAATGGCATCCCCTTTTTTTAACCCAGAATAAGTTATAATAGTTTCAGACCCATACACTGTTTCTCCACTTACAGAAATATCGGCGATTGTAAATTCATTAATTACGGGGTTTTTTTCTTGAGAAAGAACAGTAAAGCCTACTAAAAGTAAGTATAAGTAGAGTGATTTTTGACTATATTTAAGAGCTTTTTTACTTAAGCTGATCAGTTGTTTTTCCAAATCGTCGTTCTCTTTTTTGATAATTTATGATTGCCTCATAGAGGTTTTCATTTTTAAAATCTGGCCAAAACACTTCTGTAAAGTATAATTCTGCATAGGCAATTTGCCATAACATAAAATTGCTTATGCGTTTTTCACCACTTGTTCTTATTAATAAATCTACATCTGGTAAATTTCGTGTGTAAAGATGCTGATTTATTAGCTCATCGTCAATTTTTTCTATCGAAATTATATTATTTTTAACTTTATCACATATTTGTCTTGTAGCGTTCACAATTTCATCTCTAGAACCATAGCTTAACGCAAGGGTTAATATCATTTTTGTGTTTTCTTTGGTAGCTTCAATTACGTGAAGAAGCTCTTTTTGAACTTTTTCTGGAAGATGATTAATATTTCCAATTGCTTTTAGTTGAACCGAGTTTTTTTGCATCGTGTTCATTTCTTTTCTTAACGATGTAATTAAAAGCTGCATTAATGTTTTAACTTCTAATTTTGGACGATTCCAGTTTTCTGTTGAAAATGCAAAAAGCGTTAAGTTTCCTACGCCTAGTTCAACACAGGCTTCCACAGTTGTTCGAACAGAGGTCGTTCCACTTTCATGACCAAGAGCTCTTATCAAACCTTTTTCTTTAGCCCAGCGTCCATTACCATCCATTATTATAGCAATATGTCTCGGTAATTTTTTTAAGTCTATACTAGTTTTTAAACTCATAATCAAAAGTTACAATAGCAAGGTTTTCTTCCAAAAGTGTAAGTTAGTGTTAAGCCACTGAACACGTACCAATCATTATTGTTAAAATTTCCAAAACGTGCAATTTTATTTTCTTCTGAGTCTGGCTCACTACCATCCAGTTCATCAGAAAATGTATAGCGAGCTCCAACCTCAATAGCAACAATAATATTATTAGTAATTGTAGATTTATATCCTAGAGTGATAGGAATCCCGTAAGCAATACTACTAGTGTTTTCGTCAATAAGTATATCATTGTTGAAGAAAAAGTTTGGATGATTAGCCATGCTAATCCCAGTATATATATATGGAGTTGATTGTGCAGTGTCAGAATGTAAGTCAAAATCAAAAAAAGTAAATTCTAATCCAAGAGATAATTCCAAAACTTTATTATTAAAATAATAGCCTCGTTGTATTCTTTTGGGATCATCTGAGAATTTATCATTTGCAGAAAGTGCCGTGTATGTTAAGCTAGCTCTGTAAGAATGCCTAGGACTTCTGTTCCACTTTAGAATTCCACCTACAGCAAATGAGTTGGGATTTACGAATGTTGAAGAGCCTACATCTCCAATGAAGTTACTTCCTCCTACAAATCCACCAATTTCATAAATTTGAGAAAACCCCAAATTAGAAATAAACAGAACATATATGGTTGATAAAATTGTTTTCATTGGAACTTTAAAGGATGCAAATATAGTAAATTACCTATCTATGATATAATTTATGGACAGGCTAATTTATAAACTTTAAATCTGTTTTATTATTGTTTAATTTCTTTGGTCTGCTCCCCATAACAGTTTTTTCCTTAATGTTTCAATAAAACGTTCATCTTTTAGTTCGATCATATGTACATTAAAGGGTGCTTTTTCAATGGTAATACTAGTGTTATTTGCTAATGTTATAATTCTTGAATCCAAGGACACAAGGTGCTCTTTTTCTCTTCCGCTAACCTTTAGCTTTATAACTTTATCACTCGAGATTACTAAGGGCCGAGCATTTAGGTTATGGGGCGCTATTGGAGTTAAGATCAAACTGTCTGACTCCGGCATAACTACAGGGCCTCCACAGCTCAAAGAGTAACCAGTCGAACCTGTTGGGGTAGAAACGATTAATCCATCTGCCCAGTAAGACGTAAGATATTCGTCATCAAGCCAAGTTTCAACAGAAATCATAGAAGTGGTGTTTTTTCTGCTAACACTAATTTCGTTTAATGCAAAGTTTAGCTCAAATGCAGTTTCATTTCCATCAATACTTATAGCTAATAAGCTTCGTTTAGAAATTCGATAATTTCCTTCGTAAATTTCATTTAGTGCTTTTTTTACTTTGTTCATAGGGATCGTTGCTAAAAACCCTAATCTGCCCGTGTTAATACCTACAATTGGAATATTTAAATCTTTGACAAAGGTAATAGCTCTTAAAATTGTTCCATCTCCTCCTACACTAACAAGTAGGTCATAAGAAGTATCTAATATCTTAAAAGTTTCAAAGCTAAAAGACTCTATGTTAATGTTAGAATTTGTTATAATAGAATCATAAAAGTCTCTTTCAAAAAACACAGATGCTTTTTTATTTTTTAAATAATCAATCAAAATTTTGATTGTACTTTTTGAGCGTTCGTTATATGAGGGGCCATAAACGGCTATTTTCATTTCAATTGATTTTGTTACTTATTGATTTAAGTAGTTGTTTAAATAAGCGGAACGCTCTTTCAAAGTTTGCAAAAACTCATCATCTTCATGGCTAGACACGACAGTGTATCCGTAACGCCTAAAATCTTGAAAAATATGGGTTAAGCTAGATCCTCCAATTTTGATTGTAATTTGAGTTAACTCACCATCTATCTTTGATATAAATGCGCCTAACATCTTAGCATTATTGGACTCTATAATTTGACTTAACTCGCTGAACGAAAAATCAATATTACTTTTCTCAACTAAAATCACTCCTCCAGGTTCTGAAAAAAATGGAGTGTGATTAAACATTGAAATAATGTCATTTAGTTGATAGTAGCCTAAGTATTTGTTATCAGAGTCGAGAACGGGCATTATATTGCTGTCCTTTTCAGCAAACGCCTCTAAAACAGTAAGCCATACAGTAGAATTTCGAACATAAAAATCTTCAATTGCATACATAACTTCATTTACGCTACACGTGGGTTCAAAACATAAAACATCTGTTTCTGACAAACACCCTAAGTAAACACCTTCTTTTACAATAGGAACATGGGAATAAGTCAATCCTTTAAAAACATCATGAAGATCTCCAATAAGTGTTTCTGTACTTGAGGGAGTTAGGTCGTTTATAACAAATTTTTTTAAAGGCATGAGTGCGTTTCTAAGCTATATGCAAATTAATCAAAAATAATATACTTTAAGCGTAAACTACTTTGTATTTTTGTTGCAAATTTATTTTTTCATGACTAACTTAAGCGTTAATATCAACAAGATTGCCACCCTAAGAAATTCAAGAGGCGGCGACACCCCAAATGTTGTTCAGTTTGCCAAAGATATTCAAGAATTTGGAGCGCAGGGAGTTACAATTCATCCTCGACCAGACCAGCGCCATATACGATATCAAGATGTATATGACCTTAAGCAAGTAGTTTATACTGAATATAATATTGAAGGAAACCCAATTCCTGACTTTATTGATATGGTATTAAAAATTAAGCCAACGCAGGTAACTTTAGTCCCCGACGCTAAAGATGCCATTACTTCTAGTGCCGGCTGGGACACAATTAAGCACAAAGGATTTTTAACAGATATTATAAAAGAGTTTAAGCAAAATGATATACGCACTTCTGTGTTTTTGAATCCAATTCTAAATCAAGTTGAAGGAGCTAAGGCCATAGGAGCGGATAGGGTTGAATTATATACAGAAGCCTATGCTCATGACTATTCTTTAGGAAATAGAGAGGCGATAATTCCATATTCTGACTGTGCTGAACTTGCCATGAAATTAGATATCGGACTAAACGCAGGTCATGATTTGTCGCTAGAGAATATTCAGTTTTTTAAACAAAATTTACCAGGGCTCCTAGAGGTTTCCATTGGGCATGCCTTGATCTCAGAGAGCTTATATCTAGGAATAGATAATGTTATAAACATGTACTTGAATAAGTTGAAATAATGTTATTATACTCTAACATAATTGGCTCAGGACAGCCGTTTATTATACTTCACGGGTTTTTAGGAATGGGTGATAACTGGAAATCTCTTGCAAAACAATTTTCTAGTTTAGGCTTTGAATTACACCTAGTTGATCAGCGTAATCATGGCAGAAGTTTTCATGATCCTGAATTTAGCTATGAGGCTATGGCATCTGATCTTTTGCGCTATTGTCAACACTATGGTCTAAAAAACTGTATTCTTTTGGGGCATTCCATGGGTGGAAAAACAGCAATGCTCTTTGCGGCACTTTACCCGGAACTGGTTTCAAAATTAATCATAGCAGATATTGCGCCGAGATTTTATCCAGTTCACCATGATTCGATTTTAGAAGGATTATCCTCTTTAGATTTTCGGATAATAACGACAAGAAAAGAGGCAGATTTACAACTTTCGGGTTACGTCCAAGAAGTGGCTAACCGACAATTTTTATTAAAAAATATCTACTGGTTATCTCCAGGTGTTTTAGGTTTGCGAATTAACCTATCAGCCTTAAGGGTTCATGTATCAGAAGTTGGAGAAGCCTTATCATCCAACTTAAAGTTCACCAAGGAGAGTTTATTTTTGAGAGGTGATAAATCCGAATATATTTCAATTGAAGATGAAGCTTTGATAAGATTACAGTTCACTGATTCTACTGTTAAAACAATTACAAATGCCGGACACTGGCTCCATACAGAAAATCCATTAGAATTCTACGAAAGCGTTTGTTCGTTTATCGTATGAAACACATAAGGTTAAAAATGTTTGTGAGGCATTAAAAATATTGTATTTTTGCCACCCAATTTTTATTTCGTTATAATGAATATTACAAGAGAAAGTATTGACAAGCTAAACGCTGTAGTTAAGATAGAAATCACGAAAGCTGATTATTCTGAAAAGGTAGAGAAAATTTTGACTGATTATCGAAAATCTGCCAACATTCCTGGCTTTAGAAAAGGACAGGTTCCTATGGGTCTTGTCAAAAAGCAGCATGGAAAAGCTATTTTAGCCGATGAGGTTAATAAAATTCTTCAGGACTCCTTAGGAAAGTATCTTACAGATGAAAAACTAGACGTTTTAGGATCACCATTGCCAAAATTTAAGGACGATATCGACTGGGATGCTGAGGATTTCTCTTTTGAATTTGAAATAGGATTAAGCCCAGAGTTTGACATTAAACTAAAGGCTAAAAAAGCAATTACTAAATATACTATCACTGCTGATAAAAAAATGATTGACGACCAAATAGTCAATATTCAAAAGCAATACGGAAAATTGACTCCTAAGACAGTTATTGATAAAGAAGACGAAGTTACAGGTGTATTTTTTAACGATTCAGAAGGTATTGAAGCAACAGCGACATTAACTCTTGACAAGTTAAAGGGAAAAGAGAATCTTAGTAATTTTACAGCAGCAAAAGTCGATGACGTATTGACTCTTAAAACAAAAGGCTTATTCGAAGATTCACACGATTTGATGACTTACCTAAAAGTAGATCATGATACAGCACAGGGACTTGACATTGAAGTGACTTTTAAGATTAGCGAAGTTAATACTAGAGAAAAAGCTGAATTAGACCAGGAACTTTTTGATAAATTATTTGGGGTTGGAACTGTTAAATCTGTTACTGAATTAAGAGCGAAAATAACTGAGGATGCTGAAAAGCAATTTATCCAACAAGCAGATCAAAAATTCTTAAATGATGTCACGGAATACTTGGTAAAAAACACAAAGTTTGATTTACCAACCCAATTCCTTCAAAAGTGGATTCAAACGGCTGGTGAAGAAAAATTGAATGCTGTTCAAGCTAAGGAAGAATATGAAAAGTCTGAAAAGAGTATGCGCTACCAATTAATCGAGAGCAAGCTTATTGTGGAAAATAATCTTCAAGTAAACTTCGATGATTTGAAAGCCTACACTTCAGAAATGATAAAAACTCAAATGGCTCAATTTGGCCAGATGAACCCTACAGAAAAAGAAATTGAAGATATTGTTGCTCGAGTGCTTTCAAACCAAGATGAAGTGAAGCGAATTTCGGAACAATTAACAAGCCAAAAATTACTAGACTTTTACAAAGAAAGTGTTAGCTATAAAGATAAAAAGTTAGCCTATGAATCCTTTGTTAAAGAGGTTTATGGTAAATAAATTAAATAAAAAATACTTCTTAGGAAGTGTTTTTTTTATACCTTTAGACAAGGTTTAAGTCAGAGATAGTTTTATAGTACATTACTAAAATCAAAAGAAAATTAGCATGAATTACGGAAATGAATTCAAAAAATTTGCCATTAATGACCAAGGGATTAGCAGCCTTTATTATGACAAAATAGTTAGCAGCATGACCCCTATGGGATTGACGCCAAATATTATTGAAGAGCGTCAAATGAATGTTGCTGTTTTTGATGTTTTTTCAAGGTTAATGATGGATCGCATCATTTTTATGGGAACTGCCATCAACGATCAAGTTGCTAATATCATTCAAGCTCAATTATTGTTCTTAGAAAGTACAGACGCTACTAAAGACATACAAATATATATCAATTCACCAGGAGGAAGTGTTTATGCGGGTCTAGGAATATATGACACTATGCAACTGATTAAACCTGATGTTGCGACAATTTGTACGGGGATGGCTGCTTCTATGGGAGCAGTGTTGCTATGTGCAGGTGCCAAAGGAAAACGGAGTGGATTGACCCATTCACGAGTGATGATTCATCAGCCTTTAGGAGGTGCGCAAGGTCAAGCAAGTGACATTGAAATTACTGCTCGTGAAATCTTGATTCTCAAAGAAGAACTTTATAAAATTATAAGTAAGCATTCGGGCCAAGATTATGATAAAGTTTACAAAGATAGTGATCGTGACTACTGGATGAAATCTGATAAAGCATTGGAGTATGGTATGATTGATGAAATTCTATCTAGAAGCTAAATACTCTTCAAACTATTTATGGAAAAAGAAGAATTAGACTGTTCATTTTGTGGCAAGAAAAAGGCCGACACTAACTTACTAATTGCAGGTATAGACGCCCATATTTGTGATCGCTGTATAGAGCAAGCAAACGGCATTGTTATTGAAGAATCTAAGCAGCAGCAAGACACTGATTTCTCTTCAGATGTTATGCTTAAAAAGCCTCAAGAAATTAAAGCCTTTTTGGATGACTATGTTATTGGTCAAGAACAAACTAAAAAAGTAATGTCTGTAGCCGTTTATAACCACTACAAACGACTACTACAAGCTACTTCTGAGGATGATGTTGAAATTCAGAAAAGTAATATTATTATGGTAGGGCAAACAGGGACTGGTAAGACCCTTATAGCTAAAACCATAGCAAAAATGTTAAATGTACCACTAGCGATTGTTGATGCTACGGTGCTAACTGAAGCCGGTTATGTGGGTGAAGATGTTGAGAGTATGTTAACTCGTCTGCTTCAGGCTGCTGACTATGATCAAGAAAAAGCAGAGCGTGGAATTGTGTTCATAGACGAAATAGATAAAATTGCACGAAAAAGTGACAACCCTTCCATTACAAGAGATGTCTCTGGTGAAGGCGTTCAGCAAGCACTGTTAAAATTACTTGAAGGAACCGTAGTTAATGTACCCCCTAAAGGCGGACGTAAACATCCAGATCAAAAATTCATAGAAGTAAATACTGAAAATATATTATTTATTGCAGGAGGTGCCTTTGATGGGATTAACCGTCATATATCAAAACGACTTAATATGTCCGCCATTGGCTATAAAGCAGCACATGATGAAGATCAAGTTGATAAGGAGAATTTATTGCAATACATTATTCCGAAAGATCTAAAAGATTTTGGTTTAATACCTGAAATTTTAGGGAGATTACCTGTATTGACCTACATGAACCCGTTAGACGAAGCAACTCTAAGAGCAATTCTTACCGAACCAAAAAATGCCTTAGTTAAGCAGTATAAAAAACTGTTTGAAATGGACGAAATAGCTCTTTCATTTGAAGACGATGCATTAGATTTTATTGTCAAAAAAGCAATTGATTACAAACTAGGTGCAAGAGGGCTTCGATCGTTGTGTGAAGAGATTTTGACCGATGCTATGTTTGTGATGCCAAGTAATGACGATACAGCTTTAGTTATAGATAAACCTTATGCAAAAAAACACTTAACTAGAACCGAGATTAAACGTCTTAAAGCTGCCTCTTAATCAATTTTTAAAAGTTCTTCCAAAAACTGTCGTGAGTTCGAAAGTCTAGGTACTTTATGTTGTCCTCCTAGCTTATTGTTACGCTTCATCCATTTATAAAATAAACCTTGTTTTACAGACTGTATTTTTGGTTTATTCAAAGCTATATTGTTGTAGCGTTTTGCTTCGTAATCAGAGTTTAATGATTTCAATGAATTGTCTAAAAGCTCTCCGAAATAGTTAAGATCTTTAGGGGGATTTTTAAATTCAATAATCCATTCATGAGCTCCTTTGGATTTACCTTCCATAAATATTGGAGCTACTGTGTAGTCTACAATTTCACTTTTGGTTTTCTTAGTTGCTATATTTATAGCTTTATCCGTATTTTCAATAATAAGCTCTTCACCAAATACATTGATAAAATGTTTAGTTCTTCCTGTTACTTTTATTCGATAAGGGTCTGTAGAGGTGAACATTATAGTGTCTCCAACTTTATAGCGCCAGAGACCCGAATTTGTCGTTATTACAATAGCATAGTTTTCCCCTTTTTTAACTTGAGACAAAGGAATTAATGTTTCTGTATTAGCTCCATGTGTTTGCATTGGAATAAACTCATAAAATATTCCATAATCTAACATTAGTAGAAGCTCATTGGAATTGTTTCTGTCTTGAATAGCAAAAAAGCCCTCAGAGGCATTATAAATTTCATAATACTTAAAGGATTTTGAAGGAATAATAGACTTGTACTGATCAAGATAAGGAAGAAAGCTAACACCTCCATGGAAGTAGACTTCTAGGTTAGGCCAAATGTCCAAAATGGTTTTATTATCTGTAGTTTCAAGTACATTATTAAGCAATGCCAACATCCATGAGGGAACACCTGCGAGGCTCGTTACATTTTCATTAATAGTTTCATTAACGATTGCTTGCATTTTATATTCCCAGTTACTCATTAGTGAAACTTTATTACTAGGAGTGCTGCTAAACTCAGCCCATAAAGGCATGTTGTCAATTAATATTGCAGACAAATCTCCAAAAGTGGTTCCATTCTCTTCATATAGTTCTTTGCTTCCTCCAAGTCGTAAGTTCTTTCCGTTAAATAGGTTCGAATTTTCATTATTATTTAAATACATACATAGTAAATCTTTTCCAGCTGCATAATGACAATCTTCTAAGGAGTCTGTACTTACCGGAATAAATTTACTTTTCGCATTGGTAGTACCACTCGATTTTGCAAACCAATTTATAGGCTTTGGCCAAAATATATTTCCTTCTCCTTTCATAGAGCGTTCAATTAAATTTTGGTAATTCTCGTAGCTGGATACAGGAACACGTCGAGCAAATTCGCTATAATCACGAATAGATTTAAAATCAAACTTTTTTCCAATCTCAGTGTCTTTGGATATGGACAATAGGTTAATAAGTAGCTCATTTTGGACTTCATTCGGGTATTTAAGAAACAAATCAATTTGATGAAATCGCTTCTTTAAAAACCATGATGCCACAGAGTTTACTAATGGAATTGCCATATAATTGTATATATTTACAATTATAAATGTAATAAAAATCTACTAATGCTGTACCAAGGGGTTTTAACTAAAATGGAAACAGAATTCTCCAAGCCAATTCAATACTTTTTAGTACTAGAAAATGATGTACTTAATGTGAATCAATTGTTAAATAAGAAATTGACACTCTCTTTTTTAAAGTACCAATGCTTGAACTGCAACTCCGAAACGCCTATTTTCAGACAAGGGTTTTGTAAGTCGTGTTTTTTCGAATTACCTCAAGCAGCTGATTGGATTATGCGTCCAGAGCTAAGTAAAGCACACCTTAATATCGAAGACCGAGATTTGGAATATGAAAAGCGTGTTCAGTTACAACCTCATATTGTGTACCTAGCAAACTCCAGCAATGTAAAAGTTGGAGTGACTCGAAAAACGCAGGTACCCATACGATGGATTGATCAGGGAGCTCAAGAAGCATTAGAAATTGTGGAAGTTCCCAACCGGTATTTGGCCGGGCTAACAGAAGTTGCACTTAAAAAATACGTCAGTGATAAAACTAATTGGCGAGAAATGCTCAAAGGCACCGCTCTAGACGAAAGTTTAGAAGACTGGAGACAGCGTCTATTGGTACATATTCCTGAGGAAACAAAACCCTATTTTTTAGCAAATAAAAAACCGCTCGGCATTGAATTTCCTGTTCACCAACATCCTGAAAAACCTCAAAGCTTAAACCTTAGTAAAACACCATTATATTCGGGAGTTCTTAAGGGAATCAAGGGGCAGTATCTTATTTTTGAAAATAATACTGTATTTAATGTCCGAAGTAATGAAGGACTAGTTATTGGATTGGACGTGTCTTAGTCGATTTGAATTTCTTCGTTTACTCCTAGTTTAAACCGTTTCCTAAACAGAAATACGCCCAAGTATAAAAAAGGGGTGTCAACTGCTGCTATTATTATTTTGAAAGCTACACCTGCGACAAGCAATCCTGTAAATAGTTCCCATGAAATCTCTCCAAACAAGCAGAGAAGCACTAGCACCGTTGCTGTGTCTACAAGTTGAGATAAAAAGGTAGAGCAATTATTTCTCAACCAAAGATGTTTTCCTTTAGTGAGATGTTTCCAGTAATGGTAGATTTGTATGTCTATAAACTGTGCAAATAAATAAGCTAACATGCTAGCTAGAACAGCCACTCCAGTACTACCAAATACGTTGTTAAACATGCCATCAGACACTGGCGACCAATCGGTTGCTGGTACAATTGCTGCGACATAAATAATTCCCATGGCAAAGAAGGATGCAATTACACCTCCAATTACGACCTCATTTGCCTTTTGTTTCCCATAAATTTCACTAATCAAATCAGTAATTAAAAATGTGATTGGATAAGGAAGAATTCCCACAGAAACTTCAAATAATTTGACTCCAAGAACAGGCGTTTCTGTTGGGTAGAAGTAGAAGAATTTTTTAAAAATTAAATTAGACACTACTAAAGAAGTGACAAACAAAATACCGAGTACTAAATAAATACGATGAGCTAAAGCCTTGTCTCTTAGTGTCATGAAAATTATCAATAAATTCTTCTGTTAAATACTATTAATTTGCTGCTTTAACCTCTTCATAAAACTTAGCATAGACTACATACTGATATGGGATTAACCATAAGAAGCCTACTCCTAAGGTTAGTAGGCATAGTAATCCAAGACCAAACAATCTTAATCCAATTTTAAAATATTGCCACTTATAGCCTTTCATCATATTCTTACTTTTAATGATAGCATCGTAAGAATCCATTGATGGGTTTTCTGCTAAAATAAACCATGTTTGAGAAAGGGCTAAAGCAACAATTATCCCTGGTATAATAAGTAAAATAAATCCTATGAAAGCAAAAACTAAAACTAATAGATATGCTAATATTGAATTTCCTAAGTTATTATTAAAACTAAAAAATAAATCATCAGTCTTAGCTGCTTGATCTTTAACTATGTTTAATGCAAAAAAGGCAGCACCTACAGCTAAAGGGCCTGCCATCAAAATTGTAATTACTTGTCCAGCATATGGAATTAAAGCTGCACCCATAGAGATTAATAAAAGTATTAAAAATGTACCAATAGCTAGAGGCCATTTACCATCTAGTGAAGCTCTTGCTTCAGACATAATTTGAGTATTATTTGTCATATCAATAAATTTTTTTAGTAAAGATATAATATTAATTTTTCTTTTACTTATTTTGCTAATTCATATGACAAAAGGACAAACCATATTAATAGGAATTGGAAGTAACACAGGCGATACGCTAAATATTTTGCAAGCGGCTGTTGATGCCATTCATATGCAAGTAGGAAGTATTCATCAAATTTCGAAGCTTTATCAAACACCTGCCTTGGGTTTTGAAGGCAATGACTTTACAAATGGGTGCATGAAAGTGATAACACAACTAAACGCCACCCAAGTATTAGGAAAATTATTGGCTATTGAAACGAAGTTAGGACGTGTACGTCATAATGATGGTCACTATCACTCTAGAACAATAGATCTAGACCTTTTGTTTTATGGGTCTTTAATTTCAAAATCTGAGGATCTAGAATTACCACATCCTAGAGGACATGAGCGTCTTTTTGTGCTTCAGCCTTTATTAGATATTGCCCCTGATTTTTTACACCCAGTTTTAAATAAAACAATAGAGGCTTTATTGAATATGTGTGATGATAAAAGTGTCTTAACTCCTTTGGATGCCCGTTTAACAAATCCAATTCAGAATTTTAATTTTTCAAATTTTAATTTCATAGCTATTGAAGGTAATATCGGTGCTGGAAAAACAAGTTTGGCCCATATGATGTCTCATGACTTTAATGCTAAAAAAATTCTCGAGCGTTTTGCTGACAACCCCTTTTTACCCAAATTTTATGAAGATGCACCTCGCTATGCTTTTCCACTGGAAATGTCTTTTTTGGCGGATCGTTACCAACAGATTTCTGATGACTTGTCACAGTTAGATTTATTTAGTGATTTTATTGTTAGTGATTATGACGTTTTTAAGTCGCTTATTTTTTCAAAAATAACCTTGAGTGATGATGAGTTTGTGCTGTATAGAAAACTCTTTTATCAAGTTTATAAAGATGTTGCAAGACCTGATCTTTATATCTATCTATACCAAAACTCCGAACGTTTACAGGAAAACATTATACTTAGAGGTCGTGATTATGAGCAAACAATTGAGTCCAGCTATTTGGATAAAATAAACATAGGTTACTTAGAGTTTATAAAAAAACATCCTGAATTTAATATCAAAATTATTGACATCTCTAACAGAGATTTTATAAAAAACCGCATCGATTATCTTTGGATTTTAGATCAGATCTGTTCTTAATTTATTAAACACATCCCAAAGGACAACTCCACAGCTCACTGAAATATTTAAAGAATGCTTTGTGCCATACTGAGGTATTTCAATAACTTGATCGCTAAAACTGACCACTTCTTGTGAAACTCCTTTGACCTCATTGCCAAAAACAAAGGCATAAGTCTGGTTTTTTTTAGGTTTAAATTCGTTTAACATAGTGGCTTTATCTGCTTGCTCAATTGATAGTACTTGGGTGCCATCTGCTTGCAATTTTTTCAACAGTGCGAGTGTACTTTCAGCGTATTTCCAATCAACAGACTCCGTACTTCCCAAGGCTGTTTTTTGAATGTCTTTGTGTGGGGGAGTTGCAGTGATGCCGCATAGGTATATTTTTTCAATTCGAAAAGCATCACTTGTTCTAAACACGCTTCCAATATTATTTAAACTTCGGACATTATCAAGAATCACAATGATAGGTGTTTTTGTAATGGTCTTAAACCCGTCTACTGATAAGCGATCCAATTCGCTGTTTTCTAACTTTCGCATCCTACTTTTAAATCTTAATAATTAAGGTTTTATAAAAAGACTAAATTTAATTACTTTAGCAATCTTACTTTTACACAAAAGTAAGGCATAAAAATCAAAAATCCATTGGTCAAAAAAACTAAGAAAGTCACACCTTTAATGAAGCAATACAACGCAATCAAGGTCAAGTACCCAGATGCTTTGTTATTATTTCGTGTGGGTGACTTTTATGAAACCTTTGGTAGTGATGCGGTAAAGGCTTCTAAGATATTAGACATTATCTTGACTAAACGTGGCGCAGGAAGTGAAAGTGAGACTGAACTAGCAGGTTTTCCACACCACTCACTCAACACCTATTTACCAAAATTAGTAAAGGCAGGTGAGCGTGTAGCGATCTGCGACCAGTTGGAAGATCCTAAACAAACCAAAACAATCGTAAAGCGTGGTGTTACCGAACTGGTTACGCCTGGGGTTGCTTTAAATGATGAGGTCTTAAGTTCTAAATCTAACAATTTTTTAGCAGCTGTTTATTTTGGAAAATTAATAGGCGTTGCTTTTTTAGACGTTTCTACTGGCGAGTTTTTAACGGCACAAGGATCTCCTGAATATATAGGGAAGCTACTTCAGAACTTCAATCCAAGTGAGGTTCTAATTGAAAAACAAAAACGAACGACTTTTAATGAAACTTTCGGAGTATCCTTTCACTCATTCTACTTAGAAGACTGGGTATTTCAGCACGATTATGCTAACGAAACTCTTTGTAAACATTTTCAAAGTAAAACATTGAAAGGGTTTGGAATTGATGCTTTAGCGCAAGGAATTGTGGCCTCAGGAGCGGTAATGCATTATTTGGCAGAAACGCAGCACCATAAGCTAAATCATATCACGGCAATTGAACGTATTTTGGAAGGAGACTACGTATGGATGGACAAATTCACCATTCGTAACTTAGAGCTTTACAATTCTAACAATGCTAATGCAGTTACCTTGATAGATGTAATTGACCAAACGATATCTCCCATGGGCGGACGTTTGTTGAAGCGTTGGCTAGCGTTCCCTCTCAAGTCACTAGAAAAAATTAAAGCACGTCATGAGGTTGTACAGTACTTTTTGAACCAGGAAGACACGAATTATAAAATCCAAAAATATATTAAACAAGTAGGGGATTTAGAGCGATTAATCTCTAAGGTTGCAACGGCCAAAGTCAATCCGCGTGAAGTGGTCCAACTTAAAAACTCGTTGGAAGCGATTGTGCCTATTAAAGCCTTAGCGACGGAATGTGAGAATGCTGATTTAAAACGTATTGGTGAGCAGATTAAAAGTTGCGAAGTTCTAAGAGAAAAAATTAAATCTACCCTTAACGAGGAGGCACCAGTCAATATTTTAAAAGGAAATAGTATTGCGTCTTCAGCCTCTGATGAATTAGAAAGCCTAAGAGCGATTGCATTTTCTGGGAAAGATTATTTAGATAAAATGCTGGAGCGCGAAAGCACAGCTACAGGAATTACGTCTTTAAAAATAGCCTCAAATAATGTATTTGGGTATTATATTGAAGTTCGAAATTCTCATAAAGATAAGGTGCCTGAAAACTGGATACGTAAACAAACTTTGGTGAACGCCGAGCGGTATATTACGGAAGAATTAAAAGAGTACGAGAGCAAAATACTAGGAGCTGAAGACCGGATTTTAGTTATAGAGCAAACACTTTTTTCTGAGCTAGTTTCTTGGATGCATTCTTATATTTTACAAGTGCAACAAAATGCGCAACTCATAGCTCAGTTAGACTGTTTGGGGGCATTTGCAAATTTGGCTAAACAAAACAATTATAATTATCCTGAGATTGATAACTCATTTGATTTAGAGATCAAACAAGGGCGTCACCCTGTGATCGAGAAACAATTACCCTTAGGGGAAAGCTACGTTGCAAACGACCTATTTTTAGATCGGAACACTCAGCAAATTATTATGATTACAGGGCCTAATATGTCTGGAAAGTCTGCTATTTTACGCCAAACAGCTTTAATTGTGTTGCTAGCCCAAATTGGAAGTTTTGTTCCAGCAACTCGTGCTAGAATAGGATTAATTGACAAGCTTTTCACAAGGGTCGGTGCGAGCGATAATATTTCTATGGGTGAATCAACGTATATGGTGGAAATGAATGAAACGGCCTCAATACTAAACAATGTATCGGACAGGAGTTTGATTTTATTAGATGAAATAGGACGTGGCACCAGTACTTATGATGGGATTTCAATCGCATGGGCGATTAGTGAATACTTGCACGAGCATCCGTCGCATGCCAAAACCTTATTTGCTACGCACTACCATGAGTTAAACGAAATGACAGAAACATTCGATCGAATTAAAAACTTCAATGTAGCGGTCAAGGAATTAAAAGATACAGTATTGTTTTTGAGAACCCTAGTTAAGGGTGGTAGCCACCATAGTTTTGGGATTCATGTTGCCAAAATGGCCGGAATGCCCCCACAAGTACTAATGCGTGCCAAAAAAATACTTAAACAACTTGAAAAATCTCATTCTAGTGATGTGCTAACAGAGAGAGTTAAAAATCTTGGTAGCGAAATGCAGCTTAGCTTTTTTAATTTAGATGACCCAATATTAGAAGCCTTAAAGTCTGATATAGAAGCGATCGATATTGATACTTTAACTCCGGTTGAAGCTTTAATGAAATTGAATGAAATAAAGCGCATGCTAACAGAAAAGAAATGAGCATAAAAAGTTAAAAAAACTTTGCTATTATTAGAATTGTGTTAAATTTGCACCTCTTTATATAAGTATATATATAACGTTCATAATTAAACTGCGAAAGTAGCTCAGGGGTAGAGCATCACCTTGCCAAGGTGGGGGTCGCGAGTT
>CAJXDP010000026.1 GCA_913052445.1 uncultured Formosa sp. | reverse complement strand
TTTAATTATTAATATTTAATTTTTCAACAGAATTGAAATTAGAAAAATTAGATTAATTACTTTTGTGTTTATAATGAGGTTAAATTATATTTTGAGAACAGATCGTAAATCGTTGCAGTTGTTTTATATTTTGAAGACAGTAGTTTTTATAATCTTTTTCGCTATTTTTTCATGCCAAAGAACATCAAAAGTAGAAAGTGATATTTCAGCTATAGATATTGATATTACTATAGAACGGTTTGATCAACTCTTTGCATCTTCTTCCCCTTCGGACCTTACTGTTTTAAAAGAATCATATCCATTTTTATTTTCAAAAAAATTTCCTGATTCTGTTTGGACTCGTCGAATGAAAGATCCAATTCAAGCAATGTTAGCGGATGCTGTAGACAGTGTATACGTTGACTTTAAACCAATAGAAGCAGAAATCGAATTGTTTTACCAACACCTTAAATATTATAACAAGCCTTTAAAAGTACCTCGATTAATCACGGTCTTGTCAGACGTAGATTACCGAAACAAAATAGCAGTAACAGACACAGTTGTACTTATTGCTTTAGACACTTATCTTGGGAATGATCATGAGTTTTATACCAGTTTTTATGATTATATCAAACAAAACTTGAATCCAAGACAAATAGTTCCAGACTTAGCAACATCATATGCTGAACAAATGATATACCAACCAAATAGGGTGACCTTCTTAGACGAAATGATCTATTTTGGAAAGCAATTGTATTTGAAGGATTTATGGATTCCTTTTAAGGCTAACTATGAAAAAATTGGGTACTCAGTCTCAGAGTATGAGTGGTCTGAAGATAATGAGTTTTATATATGGCAGTACTTTGTTGAGAATGAATTACTTTATCAAACAGACCGAAAATTATTAGGAAGATTTATTCTAGCGGCTCCTTTCTCCAGATTTAATTTAGATTTAGACAGTGAATCACCTGGAAGACTAGGTCAATATATAGGCTGGAAAATAGTTAAGTCTTACATGAATAATAACCCCAAGTCAGTTCTTGAAATGCTGCAAATGACTCCGCAAGAAATTTTTAGTAATGCAAAATTTAAACCCAAAAGATAATGGCAAATACACACACCTCAAAAATACAAATTACAGTAGGGTTAGATGATAATCGAATTCCAGAAAAGTTAAGTTGGACTGCTCAAGATGGCGGTGTTTCTAACGAAGAGGCTAAAGCTATAATGCTATCTGTATGGGACCAAAAAAAACAGGAATCTCTTAGAGTTGATTTGTGGACAAAGGATATGCCAGTTGATGAAATGAAGCTTTTCTTTCATCAAACTTTGGTAACTATGAGTGATACTTACTTAAAAGCAACTCAAGACGAAAAAATGGCTGATACTATGAAAGATTTTTGCGACTATTTTGCTGAAAAACTAGACCTTGCTAAAAAGTAGTCTACCACACATTTAGACGGTTTGAGTCTAGCTTCAAAAATATAAACACCAATATAGTAAAACCCCAAAGACCGGACCCTCCATAGCTAAAAAACGGAAGTGGTATTCCAATAGTTGGAATTAACCCCATGACCATGCCAATATTAATCAGAAAGTGAGCAAACAATATACTAGCAACTCCATAGCCATATATTCGACTAAACTGTGACTTGTGTTGCTCTGCAAGGAAAACGATTCTCAAAATTAGCATTACAAATAAAAGTACCACAATAGTACTTCCAAAAAACCCCCATTCTTCTCCCACAGTACTAAATATGTAGTCTGTGTGCTGTTCAGGGACGAATTTTCCTTTAGTTCTTGTTCCATCCATAAAGCCCTTTCCAAATGCTCCTCCAGAACGAATAGCCTTTTCAGACTCATTCAGATTGTATGAAATGTTGCGCTTCATCGCTTGAAGTTTTACGGGGTCCTTTTCTAGCCTAAGCCATAGTCCTATACGATCTTGCTGGTGCTTTTGAAGAAAGTTATTATAAGCCCACTGAACTCCAAAGCTTAGACAAATACTACAAAGATAAACAGCAATGATGATTTTAAATTTATTTCTTTTTTTCTTGATGAAAAACAGATAAAGTAAAAGTAAAACTCCAATGAAACTACTTGTGTATAGAGCAGAAAACTTCAAAGTTGAAATCCCTAAAATTGTTACAAAGATCCCAAATGATAGATAATATTGAGGAATACCTTCTCTGTAAAAAACAAAGAATAAACTTCCAAAAACGAGAGTGCTTCCGGCATCATTTTGTAATAAAATTAAAATAGCAGGGAGACCAACCAAAATAGCAGCCCTTATCTGATCTCTTCGATCTTTAATATTTGTTTGTAAATCACTAATGTATTTTGAAAGCGCAAGAGCTGTAGTAAACTTAGCAAATTCACTAGGCTGTAAAGTGAGTCCTCCAAATTCATACCATGAAGTTGCTCCGTTTATTTGTTTTCCAGCTATAAATAACCCGATTAAAGACAATATAGACCCAAGGTATAATATACTCGCAAATCGTTCGTAGAATTTGGCATCTACAGACAATATAATGCCTATTAAAAGTAGAGAGCCTAGTAAAAAGATTAGTTGTTTGCCATATGGTTTTGTAATGTCAAAGTAAGAAGTGAATTCACCAGTATTAGAGGCAGATAAAATATTGAAATACCCAAAGACAACTAGAGCTATAAAAATAGTTACAGAAATCCAATCTAATTGAAAACTAGTGGAGCGAGTTACATTCATTGGTCATTAATTTTAAAGGGTAAACCGCTGTAGGGCTTCAGATACTCGTTTTCTAGACTTTTTTCTATTACTAACTTTTCCATTTTCTTTAAAGAAACCTCACCTTTTATATATTTTTCTATCATTAAGCTTGCGATTCTTCCAGCCCAACGTGCTCCGTAGCGTCCGTTTTCCACTAGAACTGCAATAACAATTTTTGGATTTTCTTTTGGGGCAAACGCTACAAATATTGAGTGATCTGTGAGTTGTTGCCTAATACCGTCAATTTTAGTGAAATTCTCGGCGGTTCCTGTTTTGCCACAGATTTCAACCCCAGGAACCTTTAAAAAACTGGCTGTGCCCTCATTGTAAACATTATGCATGCCTTCAATAACTGGCTGATAATATTTAGGGTCAATTGTTGTTTGCTTTGGGATATTGAAGTTCGGATCAATATCTTCATCTTTAATAGACTTGATTATATGAGGTGTAAAATAAAACCCCTTATTAGCGATTGCCGCCGTCATGTTAGCCAATTGAATTGGGGTTACTAAAATCTCTCCTTGTCCAATGGAATTTGATATAATAGTTGTAGCACCCCATTTAAATTCCGGATACCATTTGTCATAGTAGCTACCGTCAGGAATATTTCCTTTTTTTCCAACAGATAAATCATTCCCTAAAAAGGCTCCTAAACCAAAACTTTTTATATGGTTACTCCAATTGTCCATTGACTTGGACGAATTATCAAATTTATCGATAGTATTTCTAAACGCCATTGCAAAATAAGAGTTACATGAATAGCTAATTGCAGAATCCAAATTCCTGTAACCACCTCCGCAATGACATTGCATGGTTCGTTTATTTCTACCATAGACATATTGCTCGTTACAAAATATACTAGTTTCTGTTGAGATTACTTTTTCTTGTAAAGCTGTAAGCGCTACTAACAATTTAAAAGGCGAGCCTGGTTCATGCATTCTAACAAGTCCTTTGTCTATTAAAGGGCGATGTATAGAGTCTAGATATAGTTTTGTGTAGTTTCTGGAACGCTGACGCCCTACAAGTAAGTTTGGATTATAAGACGGAGCAGAGACAAGACTTAGTATTTCTCCACTACTAGGTTCTATAGCTACAATTCCTCCAATTTTATTTTGCATTAATAATTCGCCATAAGCCTGAAGTTCTGATTCTATAGTAATTTTAAGATCTTTACCAGGGACGGGAAGGGTGTCAAAAGCACCCTCTTTATATGCACCTATATCTCTATTATATATGTCTTTTTGAATGTATTTAACACCTTTAATACCTCGAAGTATGTGTTCATATGAAATTTCAACGCCTTGTTTGCCTATCAGGTCCCCAAGTTTATAATACGCATCCTTGTTAATATCTTTTGAGTTTGCCTCTGCTATGTAACCTAAAACATTCGCGCCAATAGAGGTCTGGTAGTCTCTAACCGATCTTTTTTGAATATAAAATCCTTTAAACTTTCTTAATTTCTCTGAAAGAAATGCGTAATCTTCTTTTGAAAGTTGTGGCAATAAAACGGACGGAAGTCTGGGTGAATATCTTTTAGCACGATTGTAATATTTTAGAAAATCATGCTTTTCAATCTTTAATAAATTACAGAACATTATAGTGTCTAAAGGCTCAACTTCTCTAGGAACCACCATCACATCATAGCTTGGTTGGTTAGCGACCAAAAGACTATCATTTCTATCATAAATATAACCTCTTTTTGGGTAATGAAAGACTTTACGAATTGCATTGTCGTTGTTGAGATCGTAAGTTGCAGATTGGTAAATTTGTAAGTAAAATAAACGTCCAATAAAGCACACTCCAGTTAGAATAACAAGACCAAAAAGCAGAATTTTTCTCATACCCTCTTATTACTAAATAGTGAGGTAAAAAGCAAGCAAAGTAATAGTGTGAAGGCGCTTGAGTACAAAGCATATTTAATTATTAACAGAATCTGGTTCTGGTTAAACACTACTAGGAAAAAAAGTACAAAGTGGTGAATAGCAATCATTGATGAAAAGTAAATTAAACGTTGCGTAAAGTCAGTATTGCTAAATTTTATTACTTGATAATCATAGGCAGCTCCAAAAGAGAATTTTAAAAACAGCGGACGGAGGTAAGCAATTAATACACTGGCGGCTGCATGCGTTCCTCCCGAATCTAAAAACACATCAATAATAAAACCGATTAAAAAGCTGCAAAAAATAAAAGTTAATCTGTTATTTGAAGTTGGATATAGTAATATAAAGAGCAGATAAATATGTGGATTGATGTATCCCATAAAGTTAATGTTACTACAAATCAGAACTTGTAAAAAAAGTAACCCCAGAAATCGCATGATGTTTAAAAATATAATATTATTCATCGAATTCGTTTAAGTTCTCTAATTCGTTAATATCTGTATTTTTTATGATATAAACATGTTCTAGATTGGTCATGTCATTGAATAACTTCACGTCAATAACGTAAAGGTCTTTAGTGTCATTAAGGCGAAAAGAGTTTATGGTCCCAACTGGAACGTTAGCTGGAAATATGGATGAAAAACCACTAGTTATTACGCTGTCTCCAACAGCTATTTTTACAAGTTCTTGAATGTCTTTTAATTGCACAATATCTGCTGATTTAGTATCCCAAGTTAACGTACCAAAATGCTTTGTGTTTTTTAACTTTACATTAATCCTGCTATTTGTGTTAAGTATTGATAAAACTCTTGAGTATTTGGTTGAAGTTTTGTCAATAACACCAACAATTCCTTTGGAAGTAATCACTCCATAATCTTCTTTAACACTATCTCTTAAGCCTTTGTTGAGTGTTAAATAATTAGTGGCTTGTGTGTAACTATTTTTGTAAACCACTCCTGTGATCAAGCGATAAGTTTTTTCCATGATAGAGTCAAAAGAAAGATCCCTTTTTCGATTAAACTGCTCAGATTTAAGTCGGCTATTTTCTTCTAATAATAGTTGATTTTCTTTTACTAAATGGAAGTATTGACTCACGCTATTAGATGCTGCATATATGCCAGCTATGATATGGTTTGAAGAGTTGAGTAGTTTACTTCTGTGAAACTGATGCGACTGTACCGTAAGTGAGATTGCAATCGAAAACAACATTAAAAACAAGAAAAATGTTTTGTTTTTAATGAAGAAATTAAAAAGTTGTTGCATTACTTAAAATCTATTTTATCAAGACGCTTTTATATTTAGCAAGGTTTTTTAGAACAATTCCAGTCCCTCTAACAACAGCTCTCAAAGGGTCTTCTGCAATATAAACAGGAAGATCAGTTTTTTGAGATAATCGTTTATCAAGCCCTCTTAACATAGATCCGCCTCCAGCAAGGTAAATGCCCGTATTATAAATATCAGCAGCTAGTTCGGGTGGGGTTTGAGATAGGGTCTCCATCACAGAGTCTTCGATTCTTAGTATGGATTTATCGAGGGCTTTTGCAATTTCACGGTGAGTTATCTGTACCTGTTTTGGTTTTCCAGTCAGTAAATCTCTTCCTTGAACATTCATTTCGTCTGGTGGAACATCCAAGTCTTCAACAGCGGCCCCGATTTGAATTTTTATTTTCTCTGCAGTCCTATCTCCTACATATAAGTTGTGCTGAGTGCGCATGTAGTAGATAATATCATTAGTAAATACATCTCCGGCAACCTTAACCGACTTATCACAAACAATCCCTCCAAGAGCGATGACAGCAATTTCAGTTGTACCTCCTCCAATATCAACAATCATATTCCCTTTGGGCTGCATAATGTCTACTCCGATTCCAATAGCTGCTGCCATTGGTTCATGGATTAAGTAGACTTCTTTTCCATTCACACGCTCAGCGGATTCTTTAACAGCACGCATTTCTACTTCTGTAATTCCTGAAGGAATACAGATTACCATTCTTAGTGATGGAGCAAACAATTTATTTTTTAAGGCAGGGATACTTTTAATAAATAAACTTATCATTTGTTCAGATGCATCAAAATCAGCTATTACTCCATCTTTTAAAGGGCGAATGGTTTTTATGTTCTCATGTGTTTTACCTTGCATTAAGTTTGCTTCTTTACCAACAGCAATAATTTTACCAGATACTCTATCCCTAGCAACAATAGACGGGCTGTCAATTACAACTTTATCATTGTGAATTATCAATGTATTGGCGGTTCCTAAATCGATCGCTATCTCTTCGGTCAAGAAGTCAAAAAATCCCATATGCTAAAAAATTTACTGAAAGTGTTAAAGTAATATGCTGTTTTGTAAATGTACTAAAATAAAAGTTATTTTAGTAACGGGTAAGCTTAAATAAATTAGTGTTTAAAATGACGCGTTTTGGTAAATACCATTGCCAAATTGTTGGCGTTACAGTAGTCAATACTTAGTTGGTCTTTTATAGATCCACCTGGTTGAATGACTGCTGTAATCCCTGCGTTTTTTGCTATTTCTACACAATCAGGAAATGGAAAAAAGGCATCACTGGCCATCACTGCGCCACTCAAGTTAAATTCAAAAGAGTTGGCTTTGTGAATCGCTTGATTTAAGGCATCTACTCGGCTGGTTTGGCCGGTTCCGCTAGCACATAGCTGTTTGTTTTTAGCTAATACGATCGTATTTGATTTCGTATGTTTACAGATTTTAGAAGCGAACAATAAATCTTCAATTTCGCTTTCAATAGGAATTGATTTTGTTGCGTTTTCTAAGATTGATAAATTATCAGTAAAAGTGTCTTTTTCTTGAACTAAAAATCCATTTAAGCAAGTTCGAACGCTCGTTTTTGGTAGATTAACAGAATTCTGGATTAACAAAATTCTATTTTTCTTTCCTTTTAGAACGGATTCAGCTTCCGAACTAAATGAAGGAGCAATCACCACTTCACAGAATAGCATATGAATTTCTTTTGCTGTCGCTAAATCAACCTCACAATTGGAGATTAAAACGCCTCCAAAAGCTGATATTGGATCTCCAGCTAATGCATCAATATACGCTTGGTGAAGTACGGCTCTTTGTGCCACCCCACAAGCATTGTTATGTTTTAAAATTGCAAAGGTTGGCTTTTCGTCATAGAATTCGTTCATTAAGTTTACAGCAGCATCAACATCTAAAAGATTATTATAACTTAATTCTTTGCCGTGAATTTTGGTAAACATTGAATCAAAGTCTCCAAAGAAAAAACCTTTTTGATGTGGGTTTTCTCCGTAGCGAAGTACGTTTCCTTGGCTTTCGCTTATTTTCAAGACAACTTCTTCTTTTGATTTGTTAAAATAATTGAAAATAGCACTGTCATAATGGGAAGAAACGTCAAATGATTTGGCGGCAAAACGTTTTCGATTTTCAATAGAAATATCTCCATTGTCACTACTAATTAGGTTTAAAAACTCAGAATAATCTTTAACTGAAGAAACGCAGATGACATCTTTGTAATTTTTGGCTGCTGCTCGAATTAATGAAATTCCACCGATATCGATCTTCTCAATAATGTCTTCGTCACTAGCTCCTGAAGCAACTGTTTTTTCAAATGGATATAGATCGACAATGACTGCATCAATCTGAGGGATTGAAAACGAATTCATTTCTTCAATATCTTGGGTGTTATCTTGTCGATTTAAAATTCCGCCAAATATTTTAGGATGTAATGTTTTGACACGTCCCCCAAGAATAGATGGGTATTCTGTGACTTCTTCCGCAGGAACAACATTTATTCCTAAATCATTAATAAATTTTTGAGTGCCCCCAGTAGAGTATATTGTCACTCCTTGTTGGTTCAGTCTTTTTACAATGGGCGCCAGGCCTTCTTTACTAAACACAGAAATTAAGGCGGATCTAATTCTTTTGTTTTGGCTCATTTTGAAGTATAAATTTAAATATCAAAAATAGTCAATTAACCTACAGGAAGTTCTAACCAAATCTCTCAAAATAGAAGTTTTTTTTAACTAATTAATAGAGTTATTAACAACTACATAAGTTCGGCTAGTGATAGGCATACAAATTCCAGCAATCACTTGTCTTATTGATTAAATTGATCTCTGGTGTTTGAGCCAATGTCTAGTTGCCCAATATTTACATATATTCTTTAGAATTTTGTTCCGCGAACTTGAATTTGATGTTATGTTAGATATTTAGGATTTAATTTCTTAAAATTCATAAATATATGTTTTCAGCAAAAATATTATTTACTCCATATAATATTTCTAAACACTCTTTTTTGTGTTAATTTTAACTCAAATGTGTTCAAAGCGAGCATAGTTTAGTTACTTTTGTAGAGTGAATAATTTAATGTTACATAAATTTTTTTCTGGTGTATTAGCTCTCTTTGTGTTGATTTCGGCTTTCTCATTTAGAGTTGAAACGCGTCAATGTAGTGTCAAGTCGTTGGATACTATTCTTGCTTCCAAAGTTAAATCTTGCTGTAACCCACTAACAGACAGACCTTTTGCAGGGCTTGAGAATGCCTGTTGTAAAGGTAAAGTAGTTTCAATTGATGGCTTGAGTCAAGTTGAGCTTATATTGGCTTCGTCAGATCTGCCAACCCTATCCGTATTTGATGGTTTTCTGAAAAGTTATAGTTCTACCAATTTTGTTGATTTTCAGTCTTCTCAATCTGTTTCACACCCCAAATATACACCACCTGACCTAGTTTATAAGCTCCAAGTAGAGTATCAGGCCTTCCTGATTTGATTTCTTCGTTTTAATTGCAATTTTAGATGCTTATCGGCATGTTATTAATAATCTCTTCGTAGTTAATTTGAAATTAAACAACAATGAAATCCACTTTTTTATACTTTATATTATTGTTTCCACTTTTTATTTTTTCACAAAAAAATATTACAGGAATAGTTATAGAGCAGAACTCCAACAACGAGCGCGTGCCACTATTTGGTGCGAATGTATTTTGGCTAAATACAACTGTTGGAGCTATGACTGCTGCTGATGGATCTTTTAAGTTGCCTTACGATACTTCTTACGAAAAACTAGTAATTAGTTACATTGGCTTTAGGACAGATACACTTTTGATCGATACTCCAAAAAGTATTTTCCATGTATTGAAAGCTTCTGACGATTTAGGAGAAGTAACCTTGTCAGCAAGAAGAAAACCCTCAGCAACTTCCTACTTGTCTTCTCAAAACATCACAACAATAAGTAGCAAAGAGCTCTTAAAGGCGGCCTGTTGTAATTTGTCTGAAAGTTTTGAAACAAACCCCTCAATTGATGTCAACTTCACTGATGCGATTTCTGGGACAAAGCAAATTAGAATGTTGGGGCTAACCAGTCCGTATATTTTAATTACAACAGAAAACATACCGTCCATTCGGGGAGCTTCTCAAGCATATGGTTTGAGTTTTATCCCTGGGACTTGGGTAGAAAGCATTCAAGTAACTAAGGGTGCTGGGAGTGTTGTCAATGGTTTTGAAAGCATAGCGGGACAAATAAACGCGGAGCTTGTTAAGCCCACGACTGATCATCAAGTTTTTGTAAATGCTTATGGTTCCTTAAACGGTCGCACCGAATTAAATACACATTTCAATACACAAATTTCTGATAAGCTGAGTACCGGTCTTTATTTACATGCAGATAATCGTTCTCAAAAATTTGATAGAAATAACGATTCCTATCTTGATATGCCTTTGGTGAAGCAGATTAATATAATGAACCGTTGGCAATATGCAAATCTTCAAAAAGGGTTAATTAGTTTTCTAAATGTACGTTATCTAAATGATGAAAAGCAAGCTGGGCAGCTTAGTTTTAACCCCAAAACCGACCGGCTGTCTAACTCTGTTTGGGGAAGTGAAATTAATACAAGACGGTTTGAGGTATCTGGAAAATTTGGGTATGTAAACCCAAACATACCTTATCGTAGCTTAGGGGTTCAAGTGGCTTATAGTGATCACGACCAAGCCTCCTATTTTGGAACTAATCAATACGATATCAGTCATAAAAGTATATATTCAAATGTGGTGTACAATTCCATTATTAGTGATTCAAGACACAAAATTAAGACAGGTTTGAACGCCACTTATGATCAATATAATGAGTTGGTGAATTCACAAGTTTATAGCAGAACTGAACGTTCTGCTGGGGCTTTTTTTGAGTATAGTTTTGATAATCTAGATGCTTTAAATTTAACGGCTGGTGTTCGAATGGATTATCATAATTTGCTAGGGACATTCTTAACGCCCCGTTTGCATGCGCGCTATACGCCTTGGGAAAAGTCAGCATTTAGAGTATCTTTTGGTCGCGGAACACGAGCAGCTAATATCTTTACAGAAAATCAAAAGCTATTTGCCTCTTCAAGACAAATTAACGTGCAAAGTTCAGGGGGAACCATTTATGGCTTAGATCCTGAAATTGCATGGAATTATGGAGTCTCTTTTTTACAGGGCTTTATTTTGTTTGGAAGGAAAGCGGACCTTACTTTGGACTTTTACGCAACTAATTTTGAGAACCAAGTAGTAGTGGATTATGAGAACCCCTATGAGGTGAGTTTTTATAACCTTGATGGTGCTAGTTATGCCAATAGTTTTCAAGTAGAATTTAGTTGGAACCTCATGGCCTATTTAGATTTAAAAACAGCCTATAAATTTTATGATGTAAAAACTCAGTATTTTTCTGGGAAACTTAAAAAACCATTGACATCTCAACATCGTTATTTTGCGAATATATCTTACGAGATAAATCCAGAAAAGGGTGAAAGTATTTGGAAGTTTGATGCGACTTTTAATTGGCTTGGTAAGCAGCGTTTTCCATCTACATCAATGAGCCCTGAAGATTATCAGTTGCCAACGTATTCCCCATCAATTTCTACTTTAAACCTTCAGGTTACTAAAGTGTTTTCTGACTCTTTTGAGATTTACCTAGGGGCGGAAAACGTAACGAACGTAACACAAAAATCACCAATTTTAAGCTCTGAAAACCCATTCGGCTCAAATTTTGATACTACATTTGTATATGGGCCTATATTTGGAAGTACTTTTTATACAGGCTTACGCTATAAACTAAATTAAACTAAATAATTATTTATGAAAACAATACTTATAACATTTACCATGCTTTTTGCAGGAACCTTAAGCTATGGTCAAAATAAAAATGCCAAAGCTTCTATTCAAGTTGATGGTGTTTGTATGATGTGTAAAAAGCGCATTGAAAAAGCAAGTATCAAAACAAAAGGGGTTAAGTCTGCTGTTTGGAATGTAGATACACATGAATTAAGGCTTATTTTTGATGAAAATAAAACAAGTATTGGGCAAATTGAGTCCAACGTTACAGCGGTAGGACACGACACAAAATCTTTTGTTGCTAGCAAAGAGGCTTACGGCTCTCTGTATCCATGTTGTAAATATCGCGACGAATCCGTTATTCAAGATCATAAATAAAATCAGTATACTTGAAGTAAATAAAACTATATTAATAAAAAAGCTCCTGAAATTTCAGGAGCTTTTTTATTGATTGAATAATAAATTAAATTTACATCATTCCTGGCATCCCACCACCCATTGGAGGCATTGGAGACGCATCTTCTTTAATATCTATCAAAGCACATTCAGTTGTTAGGATCATTCCGGAAACTGAAGCTGCATTTTCAAGAGCTACACGAGTTACTTTCTTTGGGTCAATAATCCCAGCTTTAAGCATGTCTACATAAATATCGCTTTTGGCATCATATCCAAAGTCACCTTTACCTTCAAGAACTTTGTTAATCACAACACTGCCTTCCCCGCCTGCATTTTCTACAATAGTACGTAGAGGGGCTTCAATTGCTTTAGAAACGATTTGAATTCCAGTAGCTTCATCTATATTTACTGCGGCTACCTTTGCTAGTGTTTTTTGTGATCTGACAAGTGCAACACCACCTCCGGCTACAATACCTTCTTCTACAGCTGCTCTTGTGGCATGTAAAGCATCATCAACGCGATCTTTCTTTTCTTTCATCTCAACTTCACTGGCGGCTCCTACATACAAAACAGCAACTCCCCCAGCTAACTTCGCTAAACGTTCTTGTAGTTTTTCTTTATCATAATCACTAGTAGTAGTTTCGATCTGTGCTTTTATTTGATTTATCCTTGCTTTGATGTCATTTGCATTTCCAGCTCCATTAACAATGGTTGTATTATCTTTGTCAATTGTAACTGTTTCTGCAGTACCTAACATTGTTAAGTCTGCATTTTCTAAAGAGAATCCTCGCTCTTCAGAAATCACAACTCCACCTGTAAGTATAGAGATGTCTTCTAGCATGGCCTTGCGACGGTCTCCAAAGCCTGGAGCTTTTACAGCAGCAATCTTTAAACCGCCTCTTAATTTATTCACAACCAGAGTTGCTAGTGCTTGACCATCTACATCTTCAGCTATGATTAAAAGCGGACGTCCAGATTGTGACACAGGTTCCAGAATAGGAAGAATTTCTTGAAGGTTAGATATCTTTTTATCAAACAATAAAATATATGGGTTTTCTAAGTCAGCAATCATTTTATCAGCATCTGTCACAAAGTAAGGACTTAAGTAGCCTCTGTCAAATTGCATTCCTTCAACTACATCTACATATGTGTCAGTTCCCTTAGCCTCTTCTACTGTAATAACTCCTTCCTTGCCAACTTTCCCAAAAGCTAATGCGATAAGCTCTCCAATAGTATTGTCGTTATTTGCAGAAATTGCTGCAATTTGTTGTATTTTTTGAGAAGAGTTTCCAACTTTTTTTGCTTGTTTTTCTAAATCAGCTGTGATTGATATTACAGCTTTATCAATTCCGCGCTTTAGATCCATAGGATTTGCTCCTGCAGCTACATTTTTCAATCCTTCTTTTACTATTGCTTGCGCTAAAACAGTAGCGGTTGTTGTACCATCGCCAGCCAAATCATTGGTTTTAGAAGCAACTTCTTTTACCATTTGAGCCCCCATATTTTCTAATGGGTCTTCCAACTCTACTTCTTTTGCTACGGAAACACCATCTTTAGTTACTTGAGGTGCTCCAAAGCTTTTACTAATAATAACATTTCGACCTTTAGGTCCAAGAGTTACTTTTACAGCATTTGCTAATGCATCTACGCCGCGTTTTAGTCCATCTCTTGCGTCTGTATCAAATTTTATATCTTTTGCCATTTTTTATTTTTTTAAAATTAAATGATTGCTAGAATATCGCTTTCTCGCATGATTAAATAGTCAGTTCCTTCTAGTTTAAGCTCAGTACCTGCATACTTACCGTAAAGAACTGTGTCACCAACTTTTACTGTAATTTGTTCGTCTTTAGTGCCTTTTCCCACAGCAGCTACAGTTCCTTTTTGAGGTTTTTCTTTTGCATTATCAGGAATTATAATTCCAGAAGCAGTTTTTGTTTCCGCCTGCACTGGTTCTATAAGAACTCTGTCTGCTAAAGGTTTGATTTTTAAAGCCATATGATTATATATTTTGTTAATTAAAACTAAAGTGTAGTCTAAAATTATGCCAACACAATTAAACTGACAAACTTTCAGAAATAGAAAATGCCAGCGTCTTAGCATTGGCATTTTCTATTAATTAAAAGACGATTTATTCTTTAGTGCTGTCAGTTTGCAGTATAGGTTCTTGAACAGGCACAGAAATTGGCTGTGATGTTGTTGGCGCTGCGCTTGAGTCTAGTGCTTTAGATTCTTGTGTGTTGTCAGTTTCTCCAATCGCAATATTAGAAAGTAAAATTAAAACGAGTAGTAAACTAGCTAATGCCCAAGTACTTTTGTCTAAAAAGTCGGATGTTTTTTTAACACCACCAACCTGTTGACTACCACCACCACCAAATGAAGAGGATAACCCTCCACCTTTAGGGTTTTGGACCATTATAACAACTACAAGTAGAAATGCTACTACTACGATAAGAATCAGAAATATAGAAAACGTGCTCATTATAAATTATTTTTTCTTTTTAGTACTTTTATTGCTTGAATTTGGTCTGCAAATAAACTACTTTTTTCTGGATATTTCAAACTTAAAATTTGGTAAGACTGTATCGCTTTGTCATAGTTTTTTTGTTCTGCATATATTCTAGCTAATGTTTCTGTCATCAAACTTTCAGTTTCAATAACGCGTTCTTCAGCAATATTGATAAATTTAGAGTCTTTATCTAGAGGTTTTAACTTTGGTTTATTAGCTATGAACTCATCAATAATTGCAAATTTTTTATCTCTTCTTGAGTCCTTGGATTTACTTAGTGTTTCTGAACGGTCAATAGGTTTTTTTTGAGAAAGACTTAGCCATTCAGAGAATGAGTGTGTCTCATTTTTATCAAATTCTAATGGCTTTCCAAGTTTCAATATTGTTAGGTTTTCTCTATCTTTATTTTCAAGGTTTTTCGCTGAAATTTTTAACTTTGAGATGTCTTGAAACTCATTGATCTTAATAGTCTTTATTTGATCAAAATTCTGTTTGATATTAGTAGAAATATCACTTTGTAAAAATATATCTGAAGTTATGAAATCAAATAAAATACTTCTGTCCGTAGTGTAGGCTGAAGTAGTTTTTAATTCTTGGTTGTATTTAAAACTACCTAAATCCTTTAGGCCTTTGAGGTAAATAGCTCTGGCTGATTGGAAGTATGGAAACTCCTGAACAACGTTCGAGATATTACCAACCTGAACTTTATTCAATGTTGTTGAGTGATGCAGTAAATGTGTAAAATCAGTTGTATTCATAAATCTACCAATTTGCTAGTGAGGCATTTACAACGTCTTGAGTAATGCGTTCAAATATTTCTTCTATCGCAGTTGTTTTTTGAGACCCTACTAGTTGCGCACTGCCCTCAAAGTCAAAGAAGAAGCTAAATCTTTTTTCAAAATCAGCTTCATCATCATTAGTATTTACAAAGCGCACATTTATACCAATAGTTAATCGATTTTGTGCGGCAGTATTTCTTGCTGTTGATGTTGTAGGGGAGATTCTGTATTCGACTATCTCTCCTTCGTAAAAAATGTCTCCATTGGACTTTACTAGGTCTAAGTTTGTTTGGTTTAAAATCAAATCTTGAAGCGATAGAGTGAAGTCACGTTCGATTCCAGGTTCAATGAGAGCTGAGGTATTTTGAAAATAATTCACCTGAAAGGTTTTTGTTTCAGGGCTTAAAGAAATTCCTGTAAAGGAGTAAGCTCCACAACCAGAAACCAGTGTGAGGATGCTAAATAGCAGACAATACTTTAAAAATTTAAAGGTCATATTGTTTTATTTTTCTGTAGAGAGTACGTTCGCTAATTCCCAGTTCATCTGCTGCTAATTTACGCTTTCCCTTGTGACGTTCAAGAGATTTTTTAATAAGTTCTAACTCTTTGTCGTGTAACGAAAGTGTTTCTTCTTCAGCTTCAACAGCATCAATATACGGATAATCAATTTCATCATTTTCATCATTTTCAACAATTTCAATTGGATGTCCTTTTTCTGTTTTTCCCGGAAGTGAAAGAATTTCAGTTTCTTTTTCTGAAGCTAATGACTCCTCTTTGTTGTATATTTTTTGAATTAAACTTTCGTTGTTTTTTTGAACATCTCCATGAGTGTCATTTTTCATCAACTCCATAGTAAGTTTTTTAAGGTCATTTAAGTCACTCTTCATATCGAATAGAACCTTGTATAAGATCTCTCGTTCAGTACTAAAGTCACTTTGTGGCTTATCTTTCCCAACTACAGATGGTAAATTTGACCCCATATTAGGCAGATATGTTTGCAGAGTTTGTAAGTCAATCATTCTTGAAGATTCTAAAACGGATATTTGTTCTGCAACATTTCTAAGTTGTCGAATATTTCCGTTCCATCGGTAGTTTATTAGAGCTTTTACCGCATTATCTTCCAATCGAATTGTAGGCATTTTATACTTTAATGCAAAATCACTTGCAAATTTTCTAAATAATAAGTGAATATCATCTTTTCGTTTTCTTAGAGCAGGAAGGTTAATCTCAATGGTGCTTAATCTGTAATACAAGTCTTCTCTAAACTTTTCTTTTTCAATAGCGTCAAACATATTAACGTTTGTTGCTGCTACAATTCTCACATTAGTTTTTTGGACAGCGCTAGAGCCTACCTTAATAAACTCCCCATTTTCTAAGACTCTTAGCAGTCGAACTTGGGTTGTGAGTGGAAGTTCTCCAACTTCGTCCAAGAATATTGTTCCACCGTCCGCCACTTCAAAATAGCCAGATCTGGTTTGTGTTGCTCCTGTAAAAGCACCTTTTTCATGACCAAATAATTCACTGTCAATAGTACCCTCAGGGATGGCTCCACAATTAACGGCAATATATTTTCCGTGTTTACGATGAGAAAGTTGATGAATAATCTTTGGTAGACTTTCTTTTCCCACACCACTTTCCCCAGTCACTAAGACCGAAATATCCGTGGGTGCCACCTGAACCGCTTTTTCTATTGCGCGGTTTAATCCAGTATCATTTCCAATGATACTAAAACGTTGTTTTATAGATTGAACTGTTTCCATAATTAATTATTTTCTGAAAAACCAATCGCTTCCCCTATTAGGGTTGCACTGGTACAGTCGTTTATTTTGACCATTACAAAATCACCTATTTTATAGCGCCCTTTAGGGAATACAGCTACGGAGTTTTGAGCACATCTTCCAGACCATTCAGCGCTAGATTTTTTTGATTCTTTTTCGATTAATATTTCAACGGTTTGATTAATGAATTGTTTTGTTCGGAAAAGCCCGTGTGAACGTTGTAATTCTACGACTTCAGCTAAACGTCTTTTCTTGACTTCAAAAGCAACATCGTCTTTAAGTTTTCTTGCAGCCATGGTTCCTGGTCGTTCCGAATAAGCGTACATAAATCCAAAACTATATTTAATCTCTTCCATTAAACTCAAAGTGTCTTGGTGATTCTGCTCAGTTTCTGACGGAAATCCGCAAATCATGTCTTGGGAAATAGTGCATTTTGGAATAAGAGCTCTAATATTTTTCACTAAGTCAATATAATCTTCTCGGGTATGTTGTCGATTCATTTCCTTTAATATACGATTGCTTCCGCTTTGTACTGGAAGGTGAATGTGGTTGCAAATGTTTTGATGTTTAGCCATGGTTCTAATTACATCTAGCGCCATATCTTGTGGGTTGGAGGTCGAAAAACGAAAACGCATTTTGGGTTGTGATTTTGCACACATATCTAATAAAACAGAAAAATCGACTGCTGTCGCTTTTTGCAAATCGGACGCTTTGGTAAAATTTTTTTTCAAACCACCACCATACCATAAGTAACTATCTACATTTTGACCCAATAAGGTCACTTCTTTGTAGCCTTTTTCCCAGAGTTCATTTATTTCTTGAATAATACTTTGTGGTTCGCGACTGCGCTCACGCCCTCTTGTAAAAGGGACAACACAAAATGTACACATATTATCACAGCCTCGTGTGATAGAAACTAGGGCTGTTACTCCATTAGAGTTAAGTCTTACAGGTGAAATATCACCATAGGTTTCATCTTTTGAAAGGATTACATTAACGGCGTTACGCCCTTCTTCCACTTCGGAAATCAGATTTGGGAGATCTTTGTAAGCATCTGGACCTACTACAAGATCTACAATTTTTTCTTCTTCTAAGAATTTACTCTTTAACCGTTCTGCCATACAGCCTAGTACGCCAACTTTCATTTTTGGATTGATTCGCTTTACTGCATTGTATTTTTCTAGGCGTTTTCTAACGGTTTGTTCTGCTTTGTCACGAATAGAACAGGTATTGACCAAAACTAAATCAGCCTCTTCCAGGATTTTGGTAGTATTAAACCCTTCTTTAGATAATATAGAGGCTACAATTTCACTATCACTAAAGTTCATGGCACAGCCATAACTCTCAATAAAAAGCTTTTTTTTATTTTCTGCTTTAGACTTAAGGAATAGCTTTTCGCCTTGAATAGTTTCGTCAATTATTTTCTCCATAAAATTATTATGTTCAATTTTTGAACAATAAGTATGCAAATATACAATAAATTTATTTTTTATGACAAAGTGTCAGTATTTAGATTATTTATTTTGAAATTTATGATCAATCACCTTTATTTGGATAATATTTATGAATCAAAACCAAATTATGTTTTCATTTCAAAGCTTATTAAGTAAAACACAAGTCGCTTCAACTATAGATTTTGGAGACCTTTTTAACGAGTCTGTTACATTGTTTAAAAAAGTATGGGTTCAAGGGCTAATTCTTCAATTGTTCTCAATTTTAATCATGCTCCCATTTATTATCATTTTTTATGTTCCGTATTTTGAACTTGCTCTAGAAAATAGTTCCAATGGAGTGATAGATTCTGCAGTTTTAGGGCAGGAGTTAATAGATGCTTATGGTAGCTCGTTATTATGGATTTATTTATTAATGCTTCTGGCCAGTTTAGTCTCTCATGTGTTATATTTAGGGTTTTATAGAATTGTAAAACAACTTGACCATGGGCAGGCATTTGTTTTCTCAGATCTATTTTACTTTTTTAAAGCCGCATCAATTGGTAAGGCTTTAGGGCTTGCAGCAACGTATTTTTTTATTAGTATATTGGCAGTTTTGCTTTGCTTTTTACCAATCATATATGCAATAGTTCCTCTAATGTTTTTACTGCCTGTTTTTACCTACAATCCGGACTTGTCAATCTCCGAAATTGTTAAAGTTAGCTTTGCTCTTGGGAACAAAAAATGGGGAATTACTTTTTTAACCTTAATTTTAAATGGAATATTAATATATGTAATTGCCTTAGTAACTTGTGGACTTGGAACCTTATTTGTTAGTTGTTTTCTACACCTTCCTCAATATATTATTTATAAGAAAGTTATTGGATTTGACGAACCGAAAGAAGGGGTTCAATCAATTGACTAATAAGTTATTAAACACATAACGACCTACATGAAAAACAGCTATGTAAAACAGCTGTTTTTTGTTTTGTCGAATAAATAAAAGAAAGAAATAAAAAAAAATCATTTACATTTGTACTTCTTAAAAAACATGATATGGCTAAGAATTTAGTGATTGTTGAGTCCCCTGCAAAGGCAAAAACTATAGAAAAATTTCTAGGAAAAGACTTTAAAGTAGAGTCTAGTTTTGGGCATATTGCCGACCTGCCTTCCAAGGAGCTAGGGGTTGATGTTGATGGAGATTTTAAGCCTAGGTATGAGGTTTCTACAGACAAAAAAGCGGTGGTCAGTAAACTAAAAACACTAGCTAAAAAAGCTGAGGTTGTTTGGCTAGCCAGTGATGAAGATAGAGAAGGAGAGGCCATTGCTTGGCATTTAGCGGAAACGTTAAAGTTAGACAAGTCTAAAACTAAGAGAATTGTTTTTCATGAAATCACTAAAGGTGCAATTGAAAATGCCGTTAAAAATCCACGTTCTATAGACTACAATTTAGTCGATGCACAACAAGCCCGACGTGTTTTAGATAGAATCGTTGGATATGAATTGTCTCCCGTATTATGGCGTAAAGTCAAAGGAGGACTATCTGCCGGACGAGTGCAGTCTGTTTCAGTCCGACTGATTGTTGAGCGTGAGCGTGAGATTAGAGACTTTAGTTCTGAGGCTAACTTTCGAGTTGACGCTGAGTTTACAACTTCAAAAGGCCAGGTCTTTAAAGCAAAACTTCCAAAGGCATTCAATAGCGAAGCAGATGCAAAAGCATTTTTGGAAAAAAACAGTAGCGCTTCTTTTTCTGTATCAAGTCTTGAAAAAAAGCCAGCTAAAAAATCACCTGCAGCACCATTTACAACCTCGACTTTACAGCAAGAGGCTGCAAGAAAATTATATTTTTCAGTAAGTAAAACCATGAATATGGCGCAGCGTCTATATGAAGCAGGTTTAATTACTTATATGAGAACTGATAGTGTAAACCTATCCCAAGAGGCTCGTAACACGGCTGCTCAAGAAATCTCATCCTCATATGGTGATGCTTACAGTAAGCCTCGTAATTTTAAAGGAAAATCTAAAGGGGCTCAAGAAGCACATGAGGCCATTCGACCCACAAACTTTTCAACGCATTCAGTTAATATTGAAAGAGATCAAGCTCGTTTGTATGACCTTATTTGGAAACGCGCAATTGCATCTCAAATGAGCGATGCTCAGTTAGAACGTACCAATGTTAAAATAAACACATCAACTCATAGCGAAACATTTACAGCAAATGGAGAGGTAATCAAATTCGACGGATTTTTAAAAGTATACCTCGAAGGGTCTGATGAAGAAAACATGGAACAAGAAGGTATGCTTCCCGCAATGGTTCTTAACGAATTATTAGAAAATAATTACATATCAGCGACCGAACGTTTTTCAAGACCTCCATACCGCTTTACTGAAGCTTCACTAGTTAAAAAACTAGAAGAGCTTGGAATTGGTAGACCGTCTACATATGCTCCAACCATTTCTACGATTCAAAATAGAAAATATGTTGAAAAAGGAACAGTTGACGGAGATGAACGAAGTTATTCTTTGTGGACCATGTCCAATGGTGAATTGGTCGGTAAAAAACTTACTGAGAAATTTGGTTCAGACAAAGGAAAATTAGTTCCTACCGATATAGGAATGATTGTTACTGATTTTTTAGTGAATCATTTTGAAGCTATTCTAGATTATAATTTTACGGCCAAGGTTGAAGCCGATTTTGATTTAATCGCAAGCGGTAAAGAAGATTGGACTAAAATGATGAAGTCATTTTATAAAGATTTCCATCCTCAAGTAGAAGAAGTTAGTCAAAATGCAGACCGTGAATCGGGGGAGCGCATTTTAGGAACTGATCCTAAGTCGGGTCGTCAACTAAGTGTGCGTTTAGGGAAATTTGGACCTATTGTTCAGATAGGCCTAGCCGATGAGGAAGAGAAGCAAGTTTTCGCAAGTGTCCCTCCAAACTTTCAATTGGCGTCAATTACTTTTGATGAAGCCTTGGACCTGTTTCAACTTCCAAAAGATTTAGGCGAATACAAAGGAGAAGATATTATTGTAAATAATGGTCGTTTTGGTCCTTATGTCAAATTTGGAGATAAATACATTTCAATTCCAAAAGGAGTAGACCCAATGCGTGTTGAAATAGAAGATGCAATAGAATACATTAAAGAAAAAGAAGTCGCTGACGCTCCTATACACGAATACGATGGCTTACCAGTTCAAAAAGGAAAAGGTCGCTTTGGTCCTTTTATTAAGTGGAATAGCATGTTTATTAACGTGAATAAAAAATATGATTGGGACAATTTGTCTTCGGATGATATTGAAACCTTAATTAAAGATAAAATTCAAAAAGAAATAGATAAGCTTATTCATGATTGGGAAGAAGACGGAATTCGTGTTGAAAAAGCTAGATGGGGACGTCATAATATCATCCAAGGCAAGACAAAAATTGAGCTTCCCAAAACAGTAGATGCTACTAAGCTTACTTTGGAAGATGTAAAAGCACTAATTGCTAAAAACGCTCCAAAGAAAAAAACGCGTGCAAAAAAAAAGAAATAAATGATTGATTTTAGTTTTCTTTCTCCAGTTCAAGACCGGATCGTTGATCAAATAGAGCAGCTACATGGACAGGCTATAGGAAAAAAACTAATGATTCATAGCTCAACAAATAAGCCTGATTTAGAGGGTGTTAAAATAGCAATTCTAGGCGTTTTAGAATCCCGAAACTCTGTAGACTACATTGGAGAAGAATTTCATCTCAGTGAAATAAGAAAAGCATTTTATAAATTATTTCCAGGCAACTGGTTACACGTTATGGCTGATCTTGGTGATATTCAGAAAGGGGCTTCTGTTGAAGATACTTATTTCGCTTTAATTCAGACTGTTTCCAGTTTAGTAAACGCCAATATTATCCCGTTAATTATAGGGGGGTCACAAGATCTTACTTATGCTAATTATAGAGCATATGACAAAATTAGCTCGATGGTAAATATTGTAAACATTGATAAGAGTTTTGACCTTGGTGACTCTTCTAAGCCAATTAATAACGGTAGTTATTTAGGTAAAATTATTCTTGAGCAGCCGTATAATTTATTTAATTACACTGCGATTGGTTTTCAGACCTATTTCAACTCTCAAGAAGAGATTGATTTAATGGAAAAGTTATACTTTGAATCTTATCGTTTGGGAGATATTTCACAATCAATAAGTTTGGTAGAGCCTGTTTTGAGAGATGCAGATATAGTAACATTAGATTTAAAATCTATTAAATCATCAGAAGTTAGCCTCAAGCAAAAACACTCTCCAAATGGTTTTGACGGACGTGAAATTTGCGCAATCTCTAGATATATAGGTATTAGTAATAAGGTTAGTTCTTTCGGTATTTACGAATATAATCCTTCACAAGATGATGAAGCAACCTCCATGCTAGTTGCTCAAATATTATGGTATTTTATTGAGGGTGTTAATTGTAGAGTTAATGACGATGACTTTAATGATCAGAGTAACTTTCAAAAGTTTACAGTCCTCGTAGAGGATCAGGAATTGGTGTTTTTTAAAAGCAAAAAGACTGGAAGGTGGTGGATTGAGATTCCTTTTTTAGAGTATTCAAATACTAAATCGAGACAACATCCGTTATTATCATGTATGCATGAAGATTACCAAAGCGCTACCAAAGGAATCATTCCTGATCGTTGGTATAAGGCTTACAAGAAAAACTAAGTCAATAATAACAATCTTATTTTTTAATTTTTTTAGCACTATTCAACAATAAAAAAGTTGCTTTTTAGAAAATATATAGATAAGTTTACAATCTAAAAATTTTAAGGAGTTAATTTCCTTGATTTAATTTGCTTATGAAAAAGATATTTTTAATAACAATAGTACTAGCTTTTATTACCAGTTGTGGATCAAATGGTAAAGGAGAGTTGGTAGGAGTTAAAGGAAAAAAATGGCACCCTGAAAAGCCCTATGGAATGAGTTTAGTTCCTGGAGGTGCCTTTATAATGGGTAAATCTGATGATGACATAGCCGATATTCAAGATGCTCCGACCAGAACTGTTTCTGTTCGATCATTTTATATGGATGAGAC
>CAJXDP010000025.1 GCA_913052445.1 uncultured Formosa sp. | reverse complement strand
AGAAATATAATTATCTCCTCCAAATTTATTTCTCAAGGCAGAACCAAATTCTTCAATAGTATATAGTTTGTTTTCAAGTCCTAATGGGTTGTTATCGCTTTCTTTCATAACCCAAATATAGCTAATATCTATTTACTTACTTGGTTTAGGAATAGCGGAATCAAAAGAAGGTGATATGCGTATGGGTTATTCTTATAGGTAAACGCCCTTAGCTTATTAAAATCTCCAAATAAAAAGTTTAAAAATCAGATTAAGTTATGCGCAAAAGGTTAAGATTTATATTTTAGGACTGGATATTGAAATATATTTATTGTAATTTGTGACTGTAAGAATAAATTTAAAAACTAAAAGAAGAAAAATCAAGTGAGAAACAAGAACTGGATATTGATATTATTTTTTGTGACACTAAATTGCCCTAGAAGTGTAATAGCACAATTTAATTCATTTCAACACGAAGGACTTAATCGTCAATATATTTATTATGAGCCTTCAAATTTAAATGAAAACACGCCTTTGGTGTTTGTTATGCATGGCTTTACTGGAGATGCAAATAGTATGAGAAATTATTCTGAAATGAATCAGTTTGCAGATCAATACGGATTTGCAGTTTGTTATCCAAGAGGTACTTTAGATTCAAATGGTGATCGGTTCTGGAATGTCGGATACGCGTTTCATCAATCTGAAACAGTTAATGATGTAGGTTTTTTAACCGAATTAGCTGAATATCTTCAAACTACATATGAACTAAATCCTAATTATACTTTTGCAACAGGGTTTTCAAATGGCGGCGAAATGTGTTATATGCTTGCTTGTCAAGCTTACAATACGTTTAAAGCTGTAGCACCTGTAGCTGGAATGATTTTACAAAACATACTGGACAGCTGTGACAATAGCACTCCTATACCCTTATTTGAAATACACGGCTCCCAAGACGATGTATCCCCTTTAAGTGGAGATCCAGATAACTATTATGGGTGGGGAGCTTTCCCAAGTATATCTTCAACCATTTCTTATTTTTCAGATAAAAATCAATGCACCTCAGTCGTGACAGAAACCTTAGCTAATTCTAATACTTCTGATGGCAGTTATGTAATAAGTGAAAAACATTTAAATGGCATAAACAATAATGAAGTTTGGTACTACAAAGTGGTTGGAGGAGGGCATGATTGGCCTGGTGACCAAGGGAATATGGATATTGATGCTGGTGAAGAAGCATGGTTGTTTTTTCAAAAATATATTGACGATACTTTATCATCTTCTAATTTTGAAGACACAGAAAAAAGTATTGTTTTAACTCCAAATCCTAGTAGTAATTTAATAAAAATAGAAAGCGGCCCTAAACTAGAAATTAAAAATATTGTAATTTATAATAACCTAGGAGTAAATATAAAAAGAAAGGTTATTAACAACAGTCTTGACATCTCTGATCTAAATTCAGGACTATATATTTTACAAATAAATACTTCAAAAGGCCCCATTACAAAAAAGATTATAAAAAAATAAAAAACAGTACTTATTGTGCATGTAAATGGATTAAGAGCTAATCAATAAAGTCAGAATTATTTTAAATATCTTCCAGTAAGCAATCTGAGTATTAATTTACTACAGTAATCACTTTCTTTAATCGAATGTCTTTACTAGAACCTCCAATTTGAATTTCAAAATCGCCTTGTTCAACAACATAGCTTTGTTTTAAAGAATCATAATAACGAAGATCTTCACTTGCCTTTAACTTAAATTGAACTGTTTTTTCTTCTCCTTTTTTCAGTGAGATACGTTTAAATTCTCTTAGTTGTTTAATAGGCATCCAAGTAGTTGATTCTAAATCCTTAACATATAGCTGTACAACTTCCTCACCATCTAATTCACCACTATTTTTAACGTCGAATGAAACCAGGATTTCATCATTATTTCCTACAATTGTTTTACTCAATGTCAAATCCGAATAGTTAAACTTCGTATAACTAATACCATGACCAAACGGATACATGGCATCTCCTTTATAATACCTGTAAGTAAACCCATTACCAGCACGCATATTGTAATCTTCAAAATCAGCCAATTCATTTGTGGAAGAATAAAAGGTCACAGGCAACCTACCAGCTGGATTATAGTTTCCAAACAATACATCTGCTACAGCGTCGCCTCCACGTTGGCCAGGATACCAAGCGGCAAGAATACCTTCGATTTCTTGTTCTAGACCATTAAAGGAAATAGCACTGCCTGCAAGCAAAACAAATATTATTGGGGTGCCAGTTTTATTTATAGCCTTTAAAGCATTTAGCTGAACTTTGGGAAGTTCAATTTTTGTTCGATCGCCTCCATAGAATCCATCAACTCCCTCTCGAGATCTCATTTTATTGCTTTCTTCTCCCTCCCAAGTCGCATCTAAACCACCAACAAAAATAGCGACATCGGCTGTTTGAATATCTTTTAAAATCTTTTTGGAAAGCACTAAGGAATCTTTGTATTGACTTGTTACTAAAGCAACTCCTTTATGATATACTACCTCAATTTCTGAACCGGATTTGGCTTTTATTCCATTGATAATAGTTACAGGATTAGAGGCTGTTCCGTAGTAATTTGCTCTTAAAGCATTAATATTATCTGCATTAGGTCCAATCACAGCTATCTTTTTAATGCGTTTTTTATTTAACGGAAGGATTCCATCATTTTTTAATAAAGTCATGGATTTATGAGCCATTTTTAAAGCTAAGTCATCGTGTGATTTATTGTTAATTAGCTCAAACGGGATTTGGGCATACGGAACTATTTCTATTGGATCAAACATTCCTAATTTCATTCTTGCTAACATCAATCTATATACAGAAAGGTCTATTTCTTTAATTCCTATTAACCCCTGAGCTACAGCATTTTTTAGTGCTCTTTGATAAACACTTCCGCAATTAAGATCGCAACCTCTTCGAATTCCGAGTGCTGCTGCCTGTTCTTCAGTATTAACGATTTTATGAGACTCAAAAATATCATTTATGGCGCCACAATCAGAAACTACGTAACCTTCAAAACCCCATTTATTTCGAAGGATATCATTTAATAGCATCCAACTAGCACTCGCAGATTCGCCATCTACTCGATTATAAGCACCCATTACGGAATAAGCTTTGGCGTCCACAACTAAATCTTTGAATGCAGGTAAATAAGTTTCCCATAAATCCCTTTTAGAGGGGAAAACATTAAAGCTATGTCTAACAGGTTCAGGCCCATTGTGTACTGCAAAATGTTTTGCCGTCGATACAACTTTCAAATATTTTGGATCATTGCCTTGTAAGCCTTTTACAAATTGCATGCCCATTTGTCCGGTCAGATAGGGGTCTTCTCCATAGGTTTCGTGACCTCTTCCCCAACGAGGGTCTCTAAAAATATTTATATTTGGAGACCAAAATGTAAGTCCTGTATATATATCATACTTATTATTTCTTTGTGCTTCATGGTGTTTTGCTCTAGCTTCATCACTTATGATGTCGGCTACTTCCCTCATGGCATCCTTGTCAAAAGAGGCTGCCATTCCAATTGCTTGAGGAAAAACGGTAGCAATTCCAGCTCGAGCGACGCCATGTAAGCATTCATTCCACCAGTGGTACTCTTGTATTTTTAAGCGTGGAATAGCTGGTGCTCCAGCCCCTAATTGAGATATTTTCTCTTCTAAGGTCATTTTTGAAACTAAATCTGTTGCTCTTGTTTCAAAGTCTAAAGATAAATCAGAATACTTTTCGACAGCTACAGCTTGAGATCCAGCAAAATTACTAAATGACAATAATGTAATAAAGTAATATAATTTATAAAATTTCATTTATGTACACTGATTAAATTAATATAAATATAGTCCATTAAGATTAATTTCATAAGGTTCTATGCCATATTAAAAATTCGATTTGTAAAAAAGCACATTGATTCATATCGGGATCAATAATTGATATAATTATGCTGCGATTGTATTTAGCATTATACTAATATAACTTAACGAAGAATCTGTTAGTTTCAATCATTACTTAAAAAAGAAACTAATAAGTTCTAATTTTAAAAAACATTTCATTGATTAGAAATATTTAATTAACTTTAATTTTTAGATTTATTTTTAATAAAATAGATGATTAAGATTTTTTTTAAAATATTATTAACTGTAATATTATTGATTCCATCTTTTGGATTTTCACAGGGAATTCGCTTTAATTCTAGCGAAAGTTCTATCGTTGAAAGAACCTCATACAATGTTTTTGTACACAATCAGCCAAAGTTTTCAGGAAATTTCATTGTTGAATTTGATTTATCTATTATAGATTCAAAAATATTTGGATATGTTTTTAATATTAAAGATAAAGATAATCCAATTTCGTATTCATTAGCATATATCGATAATACTGGTGGCAGTGGAGAACTTAGGCTAAATCTAGACGGGGTTAAAAAACTGCTTTCAGTTCCCATAGAAAAAGAACTTATCGGATCAAGAAAATGGATAAAAATAATTTTATCTTTTAATTCTATATCTAAAGAAATTACACTTACCGTTAATAACAAGAGGTTTTCATCAATAGAAAATGAATTTAACAACAAAATCATCCCTGAAATTTACTTTGGAAAACATGGAAGTGTCATCGACGTTCCTCTAATGGCTATTAAAGATCTTATTATTACAAATAAGAACAAGAAAACTCTTTTTAATTTCAATGAAAGTAACGGGAATGATGTTTACGATTCTAATGGAGATATTTTTGGAGAAGTTGATCATCCAAATTGGTTAATCACAGAGTCTTATAATTGGAAATTAGTAAGTAACAAAAACTTTGACAAAGTTACTTCTATAACTTTTGATGAAAATAACAATCGGTTTATTTATCAAAATACAGACACATTAAGTTTTTACGACCATACAAATAGTAAGAGTGCTTTTTATAGTTTTAAAAACAAATTATCTGTTCCTATGCGACTTGGAACTAGTTTCTTAGATCCAAATGAAAATAAATTATATGTTTATGAGCTCTCTGATGTTTTAGGGGGGAAATCAACAATTGGATCAATTGATTTAAACACTCCAGAGTATTGGACTAAAAACAGTTCTCTTAAACTATCTCAACAAAGACATCACCACAACGGATTCTTTGATCCTAAGTCAAATAGTTATCTAATATTTGGCGGCTATGGCAACCAAAGATTTACGAATGCTTTCAACTCTTATGATATTAAAAATGACAAATGGGAGTCCGTTACATTTACCGGTGACATTATTTCTCCTAGATTTTTTGCTGGAATGACTGAAATTGGGAATCAAAACTTATTATTATTTGGAGGCCAAGGAAATGAGACAGGAGAACAAAGTATAGGTAAAACGTATTATTACGATTGTTACAAAATTAATCTAAGAACAAAAAACATAAAGAAACTTTGGGATGTTAAACAAGAAAACACCAAAATGGTTTCTGCAAGAAATATGGTTCTTAGCAAAGACTCAACTTCGTTTTACACTATTGGTTATTCAGAGTATAATCCTTCTACTTTTTTGCAATTATATAACTATTCCATTAAAGATGGTAGTTACAAAGTATTTGGAGATTCAATTCCTATGATCTCTGAAAAAATTCGGACTAATGCAAATTTATACCTAAACAAAACTACGAATCAATTTTTTTGTGTTACTCAAGAATTTGAAGATGATGGATCAAATAAAATAAATATCTATTCACTAAATGGCCAACCTGTTTCTAAAGATAATATATATGTTGTAGAAAAAAAATCTAGTTCAAAAATTGTTATTATTATAATAATACTATTGATGTCAGGAGTATTATACTACTTGAAATATTTAAATAGAATAAGAAAACATAAAAAAGATGAATTTAAAGTTCAAATTCAAAAAATATTAAAACCTAATAATAAACCAAAGACAAACGATATAAAAGCTAATTCTACTTATTTGTTTGGTGTTTTCAGAATTATCAGTAAAAATAAAAAAGATATATCCTACCTATTTAGCCCTAAATTAAAACAGCTTTTTTTACTATTACTCTTTAGTAGTAAACAAAAAGATATTTCTGGCTTAACTTCAGAGAGAATTCACTCTACTATTTGGCCAGATAGCAGTCCACAAAAAGCTAAAAATTTAAAAAATGTAACTATTAGTCAATTACGAAATATCCTTAAGGATATAGACGGGTTAGAATTAATCTACTCTAACAGTAGATATTATATGGAATTAGGTAATGAGTTTTATTGTGATTATTTTAATTTTTCGTCTTTGTTAGGGTCTTTAAGTGATGACTTGATTGATTATAATTATTTGAGTGAGCTTACTAATCTAATTAGCCCTGGTAAATTTTTATTATCTATTAATAATGAGTGTTTTGATAAAATAAAGAAAGATTTTGAGTATGAAGTTCTAAACATAATACCAAATCAACTAAAGCGATTATACACAAAAAAGGAATATACTCCTATCATAGCCCTTACAGAAATTTTATTTAGTATTGATTCATTAAATGAAAATGCCTTTTACTATCGGATACACACCCTTAACAGCATGGGACTAACTCTAAAGGCAAAAAAACAGTTTAATGATTATATTATTAGATATAATAAAATAATGGGAGATAACTTTCCAAGTACCTACAAAGATATTATTAAGGAAATACCTGATGAATTAATGTAAGTAATTAAAAGCGCTCACTGATGCCCAGATTATAAAGGGTGACTATTTCAAATTGATGCCTAAAACTTTAGATATGTTATCTGAAGCACTCCCAACATATATCGTATAGCCTCCCGTTTCTATATTCCAATTAGAGATCGATTCATCATAAAAAGATAAATCAGTAATATTTATAGTAATAGATTCGGTCGTTTGTTTTCCTGATCCCAAATAAGTTTTCTTAAATCCTTTAAGCTCTTTTAAAGCTCTCCTTACTTGGGAATTTGTTTTACCAACGTATACCTGAACAACTTCTGCTCCATCCTTACTTCCTGTATTTTTCAACTTGTACGAGATATTTATACTATCATTGGCTGCATAAATTTTCTTATCAGATTTAATATCTGTGATTTTAAAGGATGAGTATGACAATCCATGTCCAAATGAAAATAACGGTTTAATATTTTTAGTTTCATGCCATCTATATCCCACTAAAATATCATCTTTATAATATTGTGTTTCTCCGTTTCCGGGATAGGATAATTCGCCAAAAAAATGAGCTGAATTATCAGTTAGTCTCACAGGAAAAGAAAAAGGAAGTTTTCCAGATGGATTCGTATCACCACTAATAACATCTGCAATTGCATTTCCAGCTTCACTACCTAAGTACCACGTTTGCATTACAGTCTTAACATCAGAAACCCAAGGCATACTAACAGCGTTTCCACTTACTAATAAAACCCCAATATTTGGATTCACTTTTTGTAACTCACTAATTAAATAGTCTTGATTGTATGGAAGCTTTAGTTCTTCACGATCTGCAGCTTCACAATCTTGGCCTCTATTTTTATTTAGGCCTCCTATGAAAAGTACTAAATCCGCTAGAGACGCTGTTATTAAAGCATCTTTAATAAGTGATTTGCGGCTTTGATTTGTGGCTTCCGATGAATATCCTTTTGAGAAAATTATAGAGGCGTTCTTAAAACGTTTTTTTAAACCCTCAAGAGGAGAAATTTCATAATTAGCTTTTAACTCTGAAGAACCGCCCCCAGTAGTCATAGACTTTACAGCATTTTCACCAATCACAGCAATCGTTAATTTCTTAGCTGGATTTAAAGGAAAAAAATCATCTTCATTTTTCAAAAGAACAATCCCTTCAGTGGCTACTTTACGTGCTACCTGACTATGTTCAATATTATTTATTTTCCCTAACGGTCGACTTGAATCTAATGTAGTACGCATTATTAATCGGAGAATTCTTCGCACTTTATCATTTAAAATACGCTCGTCAATCTCCCCACTTTTTACTAATTCCAAAAAAGATGTGCCAAGGAAGTTAGCATCATATGCCTGTCTAGGCGATGTTTCGTTGTTTATTGGAGATCCCATTTCTATATCAAGGCCGTTGAGAGCTGCCTCTTTAGTACTATGTGTACCACCCCAGTCAGAAATCACAACCCCATCAAAACTCCAGTCTGTCTTAAGAATTTTATTTAAAAGAAGTTTATGATGACTACAATGCTGCCCCCTGAATTGATTATAAGACCCCATTATGGACCAAGCCTCTCCTTGTTTTACAGCAGCATAAAAGGCAGGTAAATAAATTTCATACAACGCACGATCACTTACCTCAACATTAATATGTCCCCTCCATAACTCCTGGTTATTTAATGCAAAATGTTTGACACAAGCTGCTACTCCATTCATTTGTACACCTTTTATGTAAGGCACTACCATTATAGAAGCTAAATAGGGGTCTTCACCCATGTATTCAAAATTTCGTCCGTTTAAGGGAGTTCGATAAATATTAATACCTGGCCCTAACAAAACATCTTTTTTCCTGTAACGAGCTTCTTCTCCAATGCTAGTTCCATACTGATTTGAAAGATCGGGATTAAAAGTTGCAGAAAGACAGGTTAACGCAGGGAAAGCAGTAATGTAATCATTGGTCCAACCGGAGTAATCCCAATTAGACCAATTAATTTCTGCTCTAATTCCATGAGGGCCATCTGACATCCATAATTCAGGAATTCCTAATCGTGGAATTCCTGGTGAACTAAATTGAGACTGTGCATGACACATAGAAACTTTTTCTTTAAGAGTCATTAAAGATAAAATACTTTCTATTTTAGATTCTGTAGTTTCTAATCTAACTTGGTCAGACGATGATGAATTAATAAGTTGTTGTGAATAAATTCTTGTACAACAACAGCTCAAAAAAAGAATACTCACTGCTATTGAAAAACGTCTATAAAAAAGGGTATAACAGAGCATAGAAAAAAGCAATAAGCTTAATTTATTAATCATAGGGAGCTTTTTAAATTAATTTTAGCAGCATCAATCCTGACTCATTGAGTATGGCTTTGAGGATTGCTCAGTCCCTAGGTTCATATTAGGCTTAATACTCATCTTTAAAGAAAAAACAGAACCATTCATTATATCTTTGTAAGTAATGTAATTTTTGGTGTATGATGATTTATTTTTATGAATTGAATTGATATATATATTTTCATTAGAATTATTTGGTGCTTTTATTTCAAACGTATTTCCATTTTGAAGATGTAATTTTATATTTTTAAATAATGGACTTCCCATTGCATATTGACCTGTCCCAGGAGTTACTGGATAAAAACCCATCGCTGAAAAGACATACCAAGCAGAGGTTTGTCCGTTATCTTCATCGCCACAGAGGCCGTCCGGAGCAGATGAATATAGTTTATCCATGATTTCTCTGGCACGCATTTGTGTTTTCCATGGTTGTTCAAGCCAGTTATACAAATAAATAGCATGCTGGATTGGTTGATTCCCATGTGCATATTGACCCATATCTCCCACAAGCATTTCAGTAATTTCATGAATTTGCTGGCCGTAATATGAATCGTTAAATGTTGGTGGAGCTGTAAAAACCTCATCCAAACGATTACGCATTTTTTCAATGCCACCAAAAGAGTCTGCCAATCCAATTGGATCATGGAATACACACCAAGTCCAATGCCATGATGAACCTTCAGTGAAAGCATCTCCCCATTTGTCTGGTGTAAATGTTTTGGCCCAACTTCCATCTTTATTCTTGCCCCTCATAAACCCAATCGCTGGGTCAAACAAATTAGTGTAGTTTAAACTTCTATTCCTATATAAATCAATCTCTATTTGAGGTTTATTTAAAGCAATTCCGAGTTCGGCTATGCTCCAATCTGCAAAGGCATACTCTAGGGTACGTGCGGCGTTTTCATTGACCCCAACATCATAAGGAATGTAGCCTAAATCGTTATAGTATTCTGCACCATATCGACCTACAGAACTTACAGGGCCTACACTATTGCTGTTTTTTATAATTGCCTCGTAAAGCGTTTCAATATCATAGCCACGAATTCCTCTTAAATAGGCATCGGCTATATTAATGGCAGAGTTAGACCCTACCATGCAATCCCTGTGTCCAGGACTTGCCCATTCTGGCAACCAACCACTTTCGTTGTAAGTGTTAACTAAACCTTGCATTACCTGACTGGTATACTCTGGGTACATGATTGTGAAAAATGGAAATACAGCTCTAAAAGTATCCCAAAATCCATTATCTGTAAACATATAGCCTGGAAGAACCTCTCCGTTATAGGGGCTGTAATGAACGATTTCATTAGCAGCGTTAAGCTCATAAAACTTTCTCGGAAACAATAAGACTCTATATAGCGCCGTATAAAATGTTTTATATTGTTCAACAGTGCCCCCTTCAATTTCTATTCTACCCAATTCTGTATTCCACAGAGCAGCTGCTTTGGTTTTTGTTTGATCAAAAGTATCTGAGCCGATTTCCCTTTTTAAGTTTAATTCTGCTTGTTCTAAACTTATAAAGGAGGACGCTACTTTTGCTGTTATTTTTTCGTTTTTTAAGGTTTTAAAACTTATAGCGGCTCCGGCATGATAACCTTTTGCAGTTAATGCCTTACTTAATCTACTGTTAGTTAATTTAGATTTTTCAACGGTTTTCCATGTCTGTGAGGCTTCAAAATCTTTATCAAAATAAATCACAAAATAATTGTGAAAGTTTTTGGGAACACCTCCATAATTATTGCGACAATATCCTACTATTTTTCGTTCTTTAGGGAATACTTTTACCATAGAACCCTTGAAAAACCCATCTACTAAAACATGGGCATTGTCTGTTTTGGGAAATGTAAATTGAAACTGTGCACCACGTTCAGTTGGAACTATTTCGGTTGTGACATCATAGTCTGCTAAATATACTTTGTAGTAATGTGGCTTACTAATTTCTGCTTTGTGTGAAAACCATGAAGCACGTTTGTCCTCGTTAATTTCAAGCTTTCCAGTTTCAGGAAACAACGAAAAAGCGGCATAATCGCCGATCCAGGGACTTGGTTGATGTGTTTGCTTAAAACCTCTGATTTTATACGCATCGTAAGTATACCCCCATCCATCGCCCATTTCGCCCGTTTGCGGGGTCCAAAAATTCATGCCCCAAGGAGTTGCAATTGCAGGATATGTGTTACCATTGGACAATTCAAAAGCGGAGTCAGATCCTACTAAAGGATTTACGAAGTCTACTAGGCTAACAGACTGGTTTTGACTGTAAGCGTTTGTTGATATGCATATTAACACATAAAAACTGAATAAAATTCTTACTATTTTCATTTACTATATTTATTTACACTCGTTAGCGATTAATAATTCAACTTAGTTAAAACTAGGTGGCTCTGTATTTTCTCCCCACGTTTTATTTGGTGTCTTAGAAGATTCGAAATCTATGGTGCCACCATTTTTAATAAAACCCCAATCAATCCAAGTAGACTTGTATTTCTTCCCATTAATTTTTAAGGAATTAATATAAGGGGTTTCTGTAGAACCCCCAGTAATAGTTAATGGTCCTTGAGGTAAATTAACAATTGCTTTTTCAAATTGAGGCGTATTAACAGAAAATCCTGCCACTCCTGGTATCATTGGGTAAATTCCTATTGAAGCAAATACATACCATGCCCCCATAGTTCCTAAGTCATCATTTCCAGGAAGTCCTGTTGGTTCGCTTGTATACATTTCATTAAAAACTCGGTGAACAACTTCTGATGTCTTATAGGGACTATCCGTCCAATTATAAGTCCATGGCGCTTGGAAGTCCGGCTCATTTCCAGCAGCAAACCAGGCATCATCGTATGAGGCATCTAAACGCTCAAAAAAAGTGTCCAGGCGTTTTACAGCGAACTTAGATCCTCCAAGGGTATCAATTAATTCCTTTAGGTTATAGGGTACCATCCAAAAATAATTCTTGTAGGTTGCTTCTCTCCAATCATACTCAATGTCTTTCCACTTACCGTTGGGGTATTTAGAATTTAACCATTTATTTTTAGGATTATAAATATTTTTCCAATTTTGAGATCTATTTATGAAGTAAGAAGCATCCTCTTTAAGATTTAATGCTTGAAGTGCAAATTGACCAATAGCAAAGTCTGACGAAGTATATTCCAACATCATTGACGCAAACGTATGACCATCTCTCATGTATTCCGTTAAATAAGGTCGTATTTCCTGATCTTGAGACCGTAAAAGTGGAATAGTAGCTCCACGCTTCATGTAATTATATGCTTTATTTAAATCAAAATTGGTAGCTCCAAAAGCATGCGAATTTGAGATAAGAATCGGAGTCGGGTCCCCCTGCATGATACCTGTTTCAATATTTGCTAGAATCCAACGTCCATACCCCCCACTTTGTTCTGCAAAATCAACTAAAGACTGCATCATATCACTGCTCCGTCCAGGGTATAACATGGCGACTAACTGGGCTTGTGTACGGTAGGTATCCCAAACACTAAAAGAGCTGTATTGATCATCTAGTTTGGTTTTATAAACTTTAAAATCAGCCCCCATGTAGTCCCCATTTACATCACTAACGGTATTCGGATGGATCAAAGAGTGGTACAAATGGGTATAAAATTGAGTTTTACGATCTGTATTTGGGGATTCTATTGTAATTTTTGATAAGCTAGAATCCCATGCGGCTTCTGCATTTTTTTTGTAAGCACTAAAGCCACCATCAATACTACTAGCCTTTAAATTTTCTTTGGCATTTTCTATTGAAACATAAGAGATTGAGATCCGATAATTAACCTCACTATTTGTGGTCGTATCAAATGAAAAGTAGGCTCCAGAATTTTTTCCAGATGCTTCATTCACCCCTTCTGATAATGTATTTTTAGCCCAGGAACCACTTGAAGTAGAGGCTCTATCAAACTCGGCTACAAAATACAACTTATAATTTACAGAGGAGCCACAAAAATCACCACCTTCTGCAAAGCCTTCACAACTTGAATCTGAAGTAATTGTAACCATTGCATTGGTTACATTCGTAGAACTAACTCCTGAACCAATTATAACTGTACCTACTTTTGATGTTTTATCAAACATAAAGTTTGCTACTCCTGAACGTTTATTGACTGTTAGGTTGGCAGTTGTATGGTCTTGCATTTGAAGAGATAAAAACCCAGCATGAGCTTCATTTATCAATTGATATTTTTTAAAACTATCCATATTGCTTGGAGAGTTTTTTATCGGCCCTGCAAATGGAAGTACAGGAAAATTCCCCATGTTAGGACATCCAGCTCCACTTAGCTGATTGATTACAAAACCCTTTTGAGGTGAAAAAAAGCTTGGAGTAAACTGAACCATCCCAAAGGGATAGGTTGCTCCAACGAAATTATAACCACATCCCAATCCACTACCTTGAGAACCAATTTGTGGGTCGACAACTTTAGATAATTGTTGTGCGCGAATCGATGAGAAATTAAAAGCAATAATTACAAAAAAAACAAGAAAACTTGATTGATTTTTGATAGTTTGAGTTATTTTAAAATTTGTATTGACAATCATGAATATAAATTGAATTTTCTTTATAAAAATATAATTCATTAGAATTAACTAGTATAAATACAGCAACAACTAATTAAGTGATCTAAGTGAATTTGTATAACTTTCTTAAGTTTAACAAAAGCTTTTATTTTAAAAGGAAATGGTAATACTTATTAGGTAAACTAATAAATTATCTTAATCTCCAATACTTCATACAGAGATTTAATCTTAGTAAACTATAGATTTAGGTCTATATTTTTTATCTTTTCCAAACTCTAAATTAGGCTTAGGCCCCATCACAAACTTAATCACTCCTCCTTTAACTAAATCTTTGTGCGTTATGTATGAATTTTTATATTCATCACCATTGAGAATTACTTCTTGAATATAAATATTAATGTCCGAGTTATTCTCCGCGATAATTTTCATGCTTTTACCATCTCCTAAATTTAAATCTACTTCGTCAAACAGGGGGCTTCCAAAGACATAAGCGCCGTTTGAAGGGTTTAAAGGGTAGAAGCCCATAGAAGAAAATATATACCATGCCGACATCTGTCCACAGTCCTCATTACCACTTAAACCATCAGGCTTATCAGAATACAAATTATTAGTAATATACCTAATATTTTCAGGTATTTTATATTGCTCACCTGCATATGCATACATGTATGTGGTATGGTGGCTAGGTTCGTTTCCGTGTGCATATTGCCCAATTAGTCCCGTAATATCCATTGAAGATCCTTCTTCTAAATCTGACGAGATACTAAACAATTGGTCTAGCTTTGAGGTGAACCCCTTGTCACCACCTAACAACTCAATTAGACCTTCGGGATCTTGTGGGGTTAGCCACAGATACTGCCATGCATTTCCTTCACAATAATCATTGACTCTATGCTGAGCAGACTTAGGATCGAAAGGAGTTCGCCAGCTACCATCAGCCATTTTACCTCTCATGAACTTAGTTTCAGGGTCAAAATAATTTTTGTAAGACTTCGATCTGTTTAAAAAATATTTATAATCTTCTGGCTTATTTAATTTTGCTGCAAGCTGAGCAATTCCCCAATCTCCAATTGCATATTCCATTGTACTTGCTATTGATTCTGCCATATAATTTGAAGGAATATATCCGTATTTCATTAAGTCTTTAACGCCAGGTTCATGATCTCCAGTTGCACTTTCCTTGACAGCTTCATAAACTTTTTCTAAGTCGATACCCTCAAAACCTTTAAGGCAGGCGTCGACAACTACTGGAATAGCACTATATCCCGGCATAGTATTTGTTTCATTTCCTCTTAAGTGCCATACAGGGAGTTTTCCCTGTTGCTCAAAAATTTTCAACATAGAGTTCACCATATCACTTACCCTTTCAGGATGTGTTATGGTATATAACGGGTGAGCAGCTCTGTAAGTATCCCAAAGAGAAAATAAGGTGTAGTTTGTAAATGTGGTGTCTTTATATACCTTTTTGTCTGTACCCCTATAATCTCCATTAACATCTTGAAAAATATTAGGTGCAATCATAGTATGGTACATTGCAGTGTAAAAAACTCTCTTTTTTGCTTCGTCACCAGTTTTTATATGAATCTTTGAAAGTTCCTTATTCCATTTGTCTTCAGCTTCCTTCAAAACCCTATTAAAATCCCATCCTGGAATCTCTGTCATTAAATTATCTAATCCATTGATTGAACTTACAGGAGAGACTCCCATTTTTAAATAAATCACTTCATCTTTCTTAGTAGTAAACTCTAAAAAGCCTTTTACAAATACCCCCTTTTTTTCAGTATTTTTGACTCTTCTACCTCTATCATAAATAATGAAATTTTTAATCGGTTTAGAAACCACAAATGAGAAAAATTCTCTTTGGTCAGATGCCCATCCAGAAGAGAAACGATACCCTTCAAACAATGTATCGTTAATTTGTCTTAAATAAGTTTCAGTTGGTCGGTCAGCACTTCCTTCACCCAAATCTATTATTATCCTTGATTCTGAAGATTCGGGAAAGGTGTATTTATGCAATCCAGATCTTTCAGTGGCTGTCAATTCAACTTTAATATTGTACCTATCTAACATTACTTGGTAGTATCCAGGGCTCGCACTTTCTTTGTCTTTGGAATATAATGAAGCGTAGCCTTTTAGATGTCTATCCTGAGTACCAGCATTAATTTTTAATTTCCCAGTAGCAGGCATTACTGTGAGTTCACCTAAATCTGACATTCCGGTACCACTTACGTTTAAATGGCAAAATCCTTTAACAATACTGTCAGAGTGGTGGTAAGATGATGACCAATCCCATCCTTTGTTAAAGTTTGTTGGTCCAACTTGGACTCCGCCAAATGGCACATTAGCTCCTACAAAAACATGTCCATGCCCACCAGAGCCTATAAAAGGATCAACATATTTTATATAGTCGTTAGACTTCATGTTTTTAAAACCAAAGCTTATTAACACGATGGATATTATGGCTATTATGTTTTTGAAATTAAGATGTTTCATTTTAAATTATAATTGTTATTAGTTGATTATATTTTTTTCTTATTATTTATTATTATTTAACTACAAAATGATTAGAATTAGTCGGGTGTTTAATATGTACTTGCTCCATAACCAGACAACTCTACTTCTATTAATTGAAATGCTTGATTTCCAACAGTTGAAGTATATCGAAAACGAATGTATTTTGATAAAGGTCCAGGAGGGATATCAAATTCAACAGATTGGAGGTTCCCTCCATCGATACTTTCATTGACAAGTAATTGCCAGCCTGCATTTTCAAAACTTTCGGTTGTAACTGGGTCAGAAAGCACCGTATTTCCAATCGATTGAAACGCTGGCAACGTTTCTGCATCTTCTAAATTAGGCCTTCCCCAGATCTCTAATTGAGTTGGGTTGTTTCCAGAAAAGTTATTGGGATCTCTAAAGTGCAATTTACATTTTGATAGTTGAGTCATAACTCCTAAATCTATTGTAAAATGGCCTGGGACTGCGTCTTCTCCTGAATGGTACCCATAGGCATCATTTCCAGACCACAAAGAGTTATCATCCCACAAATAATTAGAAGGATTCCCTCCATAAGAAGTACCTGGATTGTCGCTAGGCATTAATGACATGGAAAATAAAGATTTATCATGAACTATAGGTTCACTATCTTGACCATACAGAGTCATTTCTGTTAACTGTGAATTTGTGTTTCCAACTGATGACAAGACTCGATATCTTATATATCGTACTTGGTTTGCAGGACTAACCAAAAAACTGTTAATAGCGGATGTTTCTCCATCAATATTTCCTTCGTATAGCAGACTCCAACCAGCATTATTAAATGCAGCATCAGTATTAGAATTTGTTTCTGCAAATTCAAGATTATCACGACCCCATACTTGAACTTCAGTTGCATTATTTTGTGACGACAGACTTGGGGTAGGCATTTCTAGTTTCACCTTTCTTAGCGTGGTTTTAACCCCTAAGTCTAAAGTAAAGTGATGGGGCATATCTCCTGGGTTTGAATAAAAAGAGAAGGTGTCATCGCCAGACCATGAGCCATCTCCATCAAATAAATATAATTCTGGGTTTGCATTGTTGTAAGTACCTAAGTTATCACTTGGCATCTGAACAAGTTGAAAAAAGCTTTTTTCAAGTTCACTGTATGGTACGTCTGGCAGGGTGTAGTCAGAGCTGGATAAGGGAATAGTGTCAATTCCTCTTAATCCCGACTGTATGTAAGATCTTGCCGAGATATTTCCTAAAGGACTAAAGTCTATTAGTTTTATTCTATTGTCTTCAAAAAATGCAGTGTCTCTTACGATTTCATTCGCTTCGTTTTCGTAATCGACAGTGGTGAAAATCACATATTCAGATTCGGCATTTTCACTAAAGTTTACATAATTACCATCGGAATCAAAACTATACCCAGTAATTTCTCTGGGGTCCTGATTTGAAATAAATTCATCTCCTATTGCAAAGCCCGCTACAAATTGTGGGATCGATAAATTACCATCAGGATCTTGGGTAGTAACACCAAACTCGTAGCTTTGTTCTTCTAAATCAGGTAATATTACAGCATAAATTTCTTCAACGTTGTTTATGGCAAACGTTTGAATTGTTCCATTAAATTCTATGATTACTTGATTTGAATTGCCAAGGAATTGGGTATATCCCTCTAGCTGTGCCCTGTTGTATCCAGGTCTGATCGTCAAAGTATCTAATCTTCCTGCGTAAATAATTTCTCCATTTAAATACTGTTTATGTATGGAATCTATATCTCCGCAACGTAGCAGGAACAGCGGCAAGACTAAGAGCAGAATTGATAAATATGGTTTTGTTTTAAATATTCTCATGATTTAAATATATCGTTATTCAACGAGGCCTCCCCAAAACGAGAGTTCTCCAATTACTGATACCATTTGATTGTTCCAGGACTCCAAGTTTACAAATCGGATGTACTTAATGTTGTATTGTTGTGCATCATAGCCAAAAACAAAATCTTCTCCGTTATCTTGGAATAAATAATCTTCTTCCGTATTAGAACCTGGTGGAAGTCCAGAAGGCTTAAAGGATTCAAATTCTCCTAGAAGTATCCAACCATCTCCAGGATTTGAGGGATCGTAAATAGGTAAATTATCAAGATTCTCACGGCCATAAATTTGAAACCTCTTTGGATTCCCATGTTTATATAATTCGGTCCCACCTCTCTGATATAGCTTAAATCTGTTCAATTTAACTGTTTGACCTAAACTAATTGTTAATTGGTGAGGAAGGGCTAAAAAATTTGTGTGCCCACAGTTCCATTGACTGCTCCATGATCCATCCCACATTTGATTTGCGGAAAATCCATACTCACTAAAGCTCTCATCTCCTGGCATGGGTTGTATTGAAAAATAGCCTTTATCTAAAAATACATCTTGCAAGGGAGTCGTTTCTAAAGTTTTTGTTATAGTTTGATTTCCCCAACGATCTTCAACATAAATAATAAAAGTAGTTGGAACAGGATCATAACCTCTAAAGCTGTATGAGCTATTTGCTTGACTTGTGTAGAATGACTCTTTAAATACCTGATTTCCTTCCAAATCTATAACAGACATATTTAATGAGACCTCGGCTCTAGTAGGGTTTAAATAAGAAATATTTATACCTCCAAAATCTTGAGCCCCTTCAATAGATTCTAATATCGCATGTATTGGAGCTTCTAAAGGAGAAATTGTAGTAGTGACAGCTTCCGACTCATTATCACCAGTATCTACAGCAGTAACATCGACATTGTAATCTCCAGATTGTCCAAAGCCAATAATGCTTAAAGTATCTATTACCGAGGAAACGATTACTTGTTTTGAAATACCATTTTCGTCACTATAAGCCCCTTTTATGTATAATAAGTCTTGGTTTGTTGGTGGAGTAAATCGAATGATTGCTCCGCCAGGTCTGTTTTCCACAGAATTAATTACAACGGCATCAGGGGGAGTCCCATCAGATCCATAAGCGCTGTGTTCCTCTTCTGTACAACCTAAGATTAGGAATGAACAAATAAGCCAATTCACTATGCTGATATTTCGTTTAATAAAATTAGTTGTCTTTACCATCCTGGGTTCTGAATTAAGTTAGGGTTTCTCAATAACTCTGTTTGACTAATAGGCCACAAGTAATCTTTAGTTAAGTAGTTTCTATAAAATATATTCTCAACTTCGTAGAAGCCTTCAACATCAGGTTTAAATATGTTCCATCCTCTAATAGGCTTGCTGAAATATTCACCTGCGAGTTTCCAGCGTCTTAAGTCCCAGTAGCGGTGCCCTTCAAGAGCAAGTTCAATCATTCTTTCTTGGTGGATGATTGCTCTCATGCCGTCTTTAGTTGTAGGTTTACTTGGGTTTGCAGAATGCATTTGCCAGGTAGTAACCAAATCACCACCATCGTCTAAACCTGCTCTATCTCTCACTTTCTGAATGTATTCATAGACTTCGGCATCGGGTGCTGACTTTGTTTCGTTTGAAGCTTCAGCATACATTAAATATAAATCCGAAAGTCTAATTATAGGAAATGAATACCCTTTTATTGTAGAACCTTCTAATGAGATTATATTTTCATAGTGAACAAGTTTTTTTGCAAAATAGCCTGTAATTGAATAAATTTCAAATCCTTGTTTACCTGAAGGTGCCCCAGCTTTGGCATTCAAATGTGGTATGAAATTTATATTTTCAGTCTCTAATGAAAACCACTTACCTCCATCAAATCCTAAAGTAGAGTAAAACCTAGGCTCTCTAAAAGTATGGAGCTTTGCAGTAGCATAATCATTTTCTATATAAAACTCATGATAATTTTCATTGTCAGCGTCTAGTATGGGTGTTTGAACAACATCAAATCGATTTCCATACTCCCATGAAATATCTTCGTCAATTGGAACTCCATTTCGAGTATAGAAAGTTTCAACCATATTTAAGGTAGGAGCATGTGATTTTTTGGTATAACCAAACAGTGCTGAGTGGTCTGCAGACCATCTTGGCTGACACCATTGTTGCAATTCGCCTGTCCAATCAGCAGAAAATGCCCATATTATTTCAGAATTAAATGGTTCAGTGATCGCTGCCCTAAGGCTTAATTCTTGCGTTATTTGATCATTAATACCGCCATTTATAGGAAGTTGCTGATTAAATTGAAATAAGGAATGCCCATTAGCTTCGGCACTTTCAATAGCATCTATTAAGGCGTCTTTTGCCAAGACCCATTTTTGAGGATCATAAGATTGATTAACTAAACTATTACCTTGATTATCAATAAGACTACTGAAGTCTGTATTTCCATTGAAAATAGGGCTAGCACTTAGCATTAAAATCTTAGCCTTTAATGCTTTTGCTATTGGCATGGTGATCCTACCTTGTTCAGTATAAACATAATTAATTAGTCCGGGTAAGTTATCCGCTTCAATAACTTCATTTAATAGTTCTATTAGATAAGCTACAACTTCGTCAATAGAGGCTCTATATACATTCGTTTCTGAAGATGGGGCACTAACAGGAATATTAGTGTCAACTATAGGAACTGGTCCATACATTTGCATAAGCCAAAAGTGATAAAATGCTTTAAGAACCTTTACTTCATCAAGCCAACGAATACGCTCTTCTTCTTCAAGGCCTGGAACAGCCACTAAATTCTCTAAAAAAATATTACAATCTCTGAGGGCATTAAATAGACTGCGCGGAGCTCCTCTACCTCCTTCCCAGTAGTTCAAATAAGGACTGGAAGAATTTTGCATTCCTTTAGCAACGCGAAAACTTGTTTCGTTGTTCATGTAAAAATCATTTTCAGCATAATACCAAACCTCATCCCCTGCTAGCATAGAAAAATTCTGCTCTACATGTGCATGCTCAGGAATATATGTATAGCATGTTGAAAGAAAATTTTCAGCTGTAGAACGAGTGTTAAAAGCTAAATCAATAGTCGCAATATTGTCTGGCACAACGTCAAGATAATCATCTTCACAAGACGTGAAAATTAAAATGAAAATTATAATGATTTTTCTCATGATACGTTTTTAAAAATTTAAATTTACACCAATGTTAGCCCCTTGTTGTATTGGGTAACCTAGTCCGTTACCGCCCATTTCCACATCCCATAATTTAAACTTGCTAAAAGTAAGCAAATTTGAACCCGTAATGTAAACCCGTGCAGATGACAAATTAACTCGAGACGCTAAACGATCCGGGATAGAATAACCAAACTCAACAGATTTGAGCCTTAAAAAAGAGCCGTCTCTAAGCCACCAAGTGCTATTTCGATTGTTATTATCTATCAACTGATCTGAAAGCCGTGGCCAAGCTGCATAAAGATTTCTGTCATTTTCGGACCAATGATCGTTGGCCCATGCACTTAAAAGTGCATTATTTCCAATAGCGCTTCCACTTGTATCAATAAATGGAGATGTGTTATATGCATCTATAAAAAATGAAGATTTTAAAGAGCCTTGAAAGAAGAATGATAAATCAAAGCTTTTATATGAGCTAGAAATTCCAAAGCCGTAAATTATTTCTGGAGTTGTTGGATAGCCTATCGCAACTTCATCATTAATATCTATAAGCCCATCATTGTTAATATCTTTATATTTTATGTCACCGGCCATATAATCTCCAAATGTCTGTAGTGGAGAATTTGCAATATCAGCTTCATCGATAAATAAACGCTCAGCGATGTACCCAAATGGTTGGGATAAATTCAGGCCAATTCTTGAGCGCCATGGTAAGCCAGCATTTCTGTAGTCTAATTCTTCATAAACCTCATATTTACTAGTTGCAAATGAAAAATTAGCTCTTGCTGAGACAAAGAAGTCATCACTAAGACTGTCTTTATAGTCTATGGTAAACTCAAATCCTTTTGAAGAAGCTTCACCAACATTAGCTCTCAGAGGAGCTTGTAGTCCCATAGTTGCAGGAATCTGTGCTCGATCCATTAGAATATTTGAACGATATTCTGTAAAGTAATCTGCTTGGATATCTACAACCCCAAATAGACCGAGTTCAACTCCAACGTTTAACATCTTTGCTTTTTCCCAAGTAATTTGGTCATTTGCATAACGATCTATACTAACACCATTAATATAGGTCCCAAATTCTTGCCCAAAACTAGACCCCATTGATCCATTGTTTAAGTTAACTTGAGAAATATAGAAAAATCGATCATCGGCGCTTCCAATTTGATCATTACCAACTAAACCGTAGGTACCTTTGAATTTTAATTTGGTAATCGCATTTGAAATAGGCTTCATAAATTCTTCGTTAGACACATACCATCCAAATCCAAATGATGGGAAAAATCCGAATCTTTCTGATTTTGCAAACCGCTCCGATCCGTTGTAACCAAAATTAAACTCAGAAAAATATCTGTCATCAAATCCGTAAGTAAATCTTCCTGAAAGCCCTATGTTCCTGTAAGGTAGCGAGCTTTGAAGGTTTCCAGCATTAGCATATTTGAGTTCCCTTAAAATTCCTATTAACATACCTGAAATTTCGTGTTTTTCATTGAGGGTTTTCTTATAGTTTATTGATCCCTCAAAATAGGTGGAATTCGTTATAATTTTGTTGCCTTCGTTGTACTCTAAATATTCAGTTCCTTGGTTTGGATTTAATGCCACTAACGTGTACTGGTCGCTTTGGAAATCATAATTTCCAAGGGAATAGTAAAATGGATTGTAACGCCTTTCTAAATTATAAAATGAATACCGTGATGTATTTGCTAATAATCTAGCGTCTAATCCTTCTGTAATAAAGTCTAAGTTTTGCTTAACCTCTACAGTTGCCAAAAAGTTATTATAACTTTCATCTTTGTAACCTCTCATAAGATCAGCATAGGGATTTAAATACTCTCCAAACTGTCCTGCATTTCCGAATAGTACATGAGATGAGTTTTGAAATTGTAAATCTGGCTCATAAAATTTAGGATATAACACAGGGTTTGCTTGCATTGCCTTTTTATATGTTGCTTCGCCGCCATCAATAGGCCCTATATAATCATCAAAATTACCATTGAATTTAAGAGCTACTTCCGTAGTAGGGGTTAGATTTACATTGATGTTAGATCTAAGAGAAATTCGCTTAAAATTAATGTTGTTATTAAAATTATTTCGAGGGTCTACCTTTAAGTTACCATTATCACTATTTACAGTAGTCGCTAAATAATATCTAGCAATTTTACCACCCCCGCTAATATTGAAATTAAATCTACTATTTAAAGTATAATCTTCTAGTAGTTCATCAAACCAATCAACCGTGGGGTAGGCCATCTTGTTTCTGTTAGGATTTTTAGAGATTAGTATTTTTTCCAAGGAATAAATTCTACCACCTAAAGCATTTCTAGTGACTAAAGCTTCATTATGTAATGTCATGTAGGTGATTGGATCAGCTATTTCTAGGGAACGTGTTGGGGCTGAGTAAGATTTCTCATAGCGTACGTTAACTCTAACGACTCCTTCTTTACCCACTTTTGTGGTTACTAGAATAACGCCATTTGCACCCCTTGCACCATAGAGTGAAGTCGCTGTAGCATCTTTCATGATAGAAAAACTAGCAATATCATCTGGTTGTAAGCGAGCTAAGTCAGTTGAGGTCGTCTCTATTCCATCTATTAAAATTAATGGGGATCTTGCATATCCGAATGTACTAACTCCCCTAATAAAAAACTCTGCATTATCTCTACCTGGTTCTCCACTCCTTTGGTATGCAATAACTCCAGCTACACGTCCTGCCAATGCAGTGGTTAAGTTACTTGATGAGGTTTTAAGATCTGCTGGGTTAATCGTTGTAACTGCTGCAATCACACTTGATTTTTTTTGTTTTCCATAAGCTACAACTGTTACTTCGTCTAGCGATGAAAGGTCCTCCTTCATTATGATGCTTAAATTCTTTTCTTTACCAACATTAATAACTTGAGTCTCATAACCTACATAACTAAAAGTTAGTATGGAGTTAGGAACAACAGAAATTGAAAAGTTCCCATCAAAGTCTGTTACAGTACCATTTCTTGAATTAGCTTCCTCTAAAATATTAACTCCAGGGATGGGTGTATTAATAACATCACGAACATTTCCTGAAATTATGTTTTTTTGTTGAGCAGTTAAACAAAATTGAGTGAGTAATAAAAACCCATATAAAGATTTTTTGAAAAAAGTATTTATAGAACTGTTAATCATTTGTATCGGAAATGTTTACGTAAATTTAAACAATTTAAAGAAGGCTTATATGTAAATGTAGTTAAATGAACTATATTTTAATTGCGAATTATTGCTATATTACGTTAATAAATTACTAATTAATGAATGTTGTTAAAAATTAATCGACTATTAATCGATTATTAACCGAAGCGTTAATCGATACATGGTATATTTAATATGTGTTAAATATAAACATACATTTTAAAGTTATTAATCTGAAATTTCAACTAAGTTTAGCTTAATGCTTTATAAAAATAAGTTTGTGAGAGCCACAAATATTTAATTAAAAATGATTCATGATAAAAATTACATTTAAAAAAAAACAACCCATTATTAAAAAGTTTTTAATTCTTTTAATTATTGGCTCTGTTTCTAATTTAAAGGCACAGACCACTCTACTAACTGTAGGGTCAAGTGGCGCTTTAACAATTAATAGTGGGGGGACTCTAAACGTCTCTGGACTGGAGTTAAATCCAAGTACAGATTACACTATTAACGAAACACAAGTTTCCAAAGAGTTGACAGCAGTATCCTTGAATGGAACACCAGCAATGGGGAAAGTATATTCTATAGATGCTGATATCGAAAACTTTTTAGGAACCATCACCTTCAACTATGAAGAGAGTGAAATGAACGAACTTACACACGATGCATCTATGTACGTTTTTGATACTGCAAGTTCAACCTGGGCAGAATATTTAGATTCAGATTCTGCAGAATTCAAAGTTACAAGCACGTTCGAATCCCCACTTCAAATTAACATGGTGACAGTGGGAGCTCCAAACAGTCTGTCTGTTGAAAGCGAAATTGCTAATGGTATTAGAATTTACCCAAACCCATCCTCTTCAATCCTAAACGTAGAGTATAGTGAAGACTTACAATTGTCCTTATTTAATCTATTGGGGCAACTAGTAATGAGTTCTAATTCTAAATCAATCAATATTTCAAACTTAGATCAAGGAACTTATATTCTAAGTGCTAAAGACTCAAATAACAATATTAATAACTTTAAAATAATCAAAAGATGAAAAAACTAATTCAATTAACGTTAATACTTGCTGTAGTATCTACATGTAATTACTCGTTCTCACAGCCAGCAGACCAAGATAAAAAGCCTGCACTTATTTTTGTAGAGAATGGTGATGGAAATGCCGTTTCTG
>CAJXDP010000024.1 GCA_913052445.1 uncultured Formosa sp. | reverse complement strand
TATTTACCAATACAGAAATTAGCAAAAATATTTCCTAAAAGATCATCAGAAGTAATTTCTCCAGTAATTTCTCCAAAATGATACAAAGCTTGACGGATGTCAATTGCCAATAAATCACCTGAAAGCTGAGAGTCCATACCATTCTGAACCTTTTGAATATCTGACAAGGCCTTTAATAAAGAATCATAATGTCTAGAGTTAGTAATAATCGTATCATTATTACGCAAAGCCCCAGTATTTACGAATTCTAACAACTTAGTTTTTAAAGACGCAATTCCATCCCCACTTTTAGCAGACGTATATAAAACATGGGGATGAGCAAAAGAGGTTTTTATAAATCTATTATCAGATCGGTCCATCTTATTGGCTACTACTATTAATTGTTTATTAGGGTATTGTTCTTGAATTTGTCGGATGTCGTTATTAAAAACTGCTGTTGTTTCTGGTTTAACCTTAGAAGCATCTAATAAATACAATATGACTTGAGATTGAGTGATTTTTTCAAATGTTTTTTTAATCCCGATGCTTTCAATAGTGTCCTCAGTAGGACGAATACCAGCTGTATCGATAAATCGAAACTTAATACCTTCTATCGTAATTTCATCTTCAATCGCATCACGAGTAGTTCCTGCAATATCGCTCACAATGGCTTTATCTTCATTTAATAGTGCATTTAACAATGTCGACTTACCTACGTTAGGTGAGCCAACAATAGAAATTGGAATACCATTTTTAATCACGTTACCTGTTGAAAAAGAATCAATTAAATGCTTTAGTACTTTAATAATTCTATGTAGCAATTCTTCAAATTGTTTACGATCAGCAAACTCAACGTCTTCTTCAGAAAAATCAAGTTCTAGTTCTATTAGAGAGGCGAAATTTAATAACTCGTTCCTCAAGGACTTAATTTCATTACTAAACCCGCCACGCATTTGCTGCATGGCTATTTGATGAGATGCTTTGTTCTCACTCGCAATCAAATCTGCTACTGCTTCTGCCTGACTTAAGTCTAGTTTAGCATTAAGAAAAGCACGCAATGTAAACTCACCAGGATTAGCCATTCGTGCTCCGTTACGTACAAATAATTGTATTATTTCTTGTTGGATATAAGAACTTCCATGACAAGAAATTTCAATAACGTTTTCTCCAGTATAAGATTGGGGGTTTTTAAAAACAGACACTAAAACTTCATCTAAAACCCTATCAGATTCAGCTATATTTCCTAAATGAATCGAATGAGATTTTTGATTAACCAAATTTTTTGCGTGAATGGACTTAAAAAAAGCATCAACCATTACGATAGATTCAGGTCCAGAAAGTCGAATTACTGCAATAGCTCCTGACCCAGAAGGAGTAGCTAAAGCTATAATAGTATCATTTTGAAGCAAAATAATTATTTTTTTACAAAAGTATTAATATTACTTATAATGAGATAAGTAATAATTTTAATTTTTTTTCAAATTTTATTGTTTTTGTGCATTACAAACAATATTATGATTGGAATTGCTAACAATATAACCATCCACAAATGCGTATTTAAAACTTGAGGAACGATTAATAAAGTTAAGATATAACCCCCAATAGCGCCTCCAAAATGCGCATCGTGGCCAATATTCCCCTGTCTAGACTTCATACCATAAATCGAATACAACATATACCCAACACCCACAACATAAGACGGAATAGGGATAGGAATGAAATACAAATACAGTTCCATTCCAGGGTATAACAGTATAGCCGAATATAGGATTCCCGTCACAGCACCACTAGCGCCAACTGCTGAATAATAATATTCATTTTGATGAAAATAATAGGATAAAAGATTTCCAAAAATTAAACTTCCAAAATAAATTAAAAAGAAATATAATGGACCTACACTAGCCAATACGATATCGGCAAAGAAATATAGAGTAACCATATTAAATAACAAATGCTGTAAGTCTACATGTAAAAACCCAGAAACTAATAAACGAAGTCTTTCCCCTCGCTTGACCCCACCTACATTAAACTTATAGGACTCGAAAAAAGAACGATCTTTAAATCCTTTTAAGGAACAAATAACGTTAATGGCAATAACAATAAGAAGATAAATACTAATGTTCATAAGGACTAAATATTAAATAAACTATATCTTTGCGAAAGTAAATTTAATTTTTTTAAATGCAATTACTAGCCTACATTTTAATTTACCCTATTTTGTGGTTTGTTTCCATTCTTCCATTTAGGCTACTTTATGCTATTTCTGACCTATTATATGTCTTAATGTATCATGTAATAGGTTATAGGAAAAAAGCTGTTCAGGAAAATCTAAAACTAGTATTTCCAGAAAAATCAGAAGTGGAGTTGCTGATCATTACAAGAAAATTTTACCACCACTTGTGTGATATGATTGTGGAATCGATTAAGTCAATGAATATTTCGATCGACTCCATGAAGGCCCGTTATAAATTTAATAACCTAGATATCATTACCGACTTTGAGAAACAAAACAAAAGCATCATCCTTATGTGTGCTCATTATGGAAGTTGGGAATGGATTTTTATTCTTCAAACTTATACAACTCATCGAAGTTATGCTATTTACAAACGGCTACAAAACAAATATTTTGACCGTTTAGTAAAATCAATTCGGGCACGCTACAATAGCTATCTAATCACCACTAAAGAAACGTTTTCTGTAATGGAAGATGCAAAGAAAAATGGAATCTTATCAATGAGTGGATTTGCATCAGATCAGTCTCCAAAAAAAGATAAGGCTCGCTATTGGATAGATTTTATGGGAATCAATGTTCCTGTTCATACTGGAGCAGAAGCTCTGGCGAAAAAATTAGATATGCCAATTGTTTTTTTCTCTGTAAAACGTATGAGAAGAGGTTACTATGAAGCTACGTTTCAAACCTTAGCAGAAAAACCTACATTATTTAAAGATTATCAAATTACAGACCAATTTTTTAAACTTGTTGAAGCTCAAATAAACGAGGCTCCAGAATACTACTTATGGACTCATAAACGATGGAAACATCGAAAAGCTTAAACACCCACTACTTCCCTAATTTCATTGATTATTTTGTCCGCTAACGCATTTGAGGCATGTTGAGTAGGTGCTTCTGTATAAATACGTATAATAGGCTCTGTATTACTTTTTCTAAGATGAACCCATTCGTTTGTAAAATCAATTTTAACGCCATCAATAGTAGATATTTTTTCTTTTGAATACTTTGCTTCAATGGCCACTAAAATAGCATCTACATCAATCGTATGGTTCAAATCAATTTTCTTTTTACTCATAAAATAAGACGGATAGCTTGCCCTCAGGGTACTAACCGCTATTTTGCGTTCAGCTAGTAAACTTAAAAACAAAGCAACTCCAACTAAGGCATCACGTCCACAGTGAGATTCAGGATATATAATACCACCATTACCTTCACCTCCAATAATAGCATTGCTTGCTTTCATAGCATTGACCACATTAACTTCACCAACAGCACTCGCTGTATACGTACCGCCATATTTTTCAGTCACATCTCTTAAGGCTCTAGTAGAGCTTAAATTACTGACTGTATTTCCGGGTTTATGACTTAAAATATAATCAGCACAAGCGACTAAGGTGTATTCTTCACCAAACATCACTCCTTTTTCGTCCATAAAAGCCAACCTATCAACGTCGGGGTCAACAGCAATTCCAAAGTCAGCACCAGTAGCGACTACTTTTTCAGACAAATCTGTTAAATGTTGCTTTAAAGGCTCTGGATTGTGAGGGAAATGACCATTAGGTTCACAATGTAATTTAACCGGTTCAACGCCCAAACGCTCCAAGAGAAGAGGTATTGCAATTCCTCCAGTAGAATTCACCGCATCGACAACCACCTTAAATTTACAGGCTGCAATTGCTTTTACATTTACATGTTCTAAATCTAATACGGCATCTATATGGATATCAAAATACGCTTGATTTATAGTAATAGTTCCCAAATCATCAACCCCAGCAAATTCCATAGAATCCGCCGCAGCTATGTCTAAAACGCGCTGACTGTGATCAGAATTTAAAAACTCGCCATTGTGATCAAGTAACTTTAAAGCGTTCCATTGTTTTGGATTGTGGCTCGCCGTTAAAATAATTCCACCATCTGCATGTTCTAAAGGCACCGCAATTTCAACGGTTGGTGTGGTTGATAAATCTAAATCAATCACGTCTATTCCCATTCCAATTAGTGTATTCATGACCAAGTTTTGAATCATCGCCCCTGAGATTCGGGCATCTCGACCAATCACGACACGGTAAGACTTCTTGGTTCGTTGCTCCTTGATCCAAGTACCGTATGCAGCTGCAAACTTTACAGTGTCAATAGGCGTTAAATTGGTGTCAACAGACCCTCCAATGGTACCTCTGATTCCAGAAATAGATTTTATTAATGTCATGAGAATAAATTTTGTGACAAATATAAGACTTCAAATCAATTATATTAAAATGTATTCATATTATTGTCTCATGAATTATTTAGCTCATATCTATCTTTCAGGAAATCAACCCGACATCATGATTGGTAATTTTATAGCAGATAGCATCAAAGGAAAGAAATACCTCAACTATCCTACCAAAATTCAAAAAGGAATCCTACTCCATCGCCAAATAGATACAGCTACAGATGCGCATCCTGCTTTTAGAAAAAGCACCAAACGGCTCCATGAAAAATACGGACATTATTCCGGTATTATAGTCGATATATTTTATGATCATTTTTTAGCTAAAAACTGGACTGATTATTCCCTCACACCCTTAGAAGATTATATTCAGTCATTTTATAAACTACTGAGAGATAACTTTGAAGAGCTCCCAGAAAATATTCAAAAAATGGCTCCTATTATGATGGAAGGAAACTGGCTTTTGATTTATTCAAAACTTGAAGGAATTGATCGGGTGTTGGCAGGTATGAATCGCCGAACCAAAAACAGGTCTGGGATGGATACCGCTGGAGAAGAACTAAGAGCATATTATGCCCTTTTTGAGGCAGACTTTAGAATTATTTTCAAAGAGCTACAAACGCTCAGTAATTCCTTCCTCAGCTCTTAATTAGGCGGAGAGTCAATGTATTCTAGAATATCTTTTGGCTGACACTCCAAAGCATTACAAATAGCATCCAAAGTAGAAAACCGAATGGCCTTTGCTTTACCCGATTTTAAAATAGACAAGTTAGAAGTGGTAATACCAATGCGTTCTGATAGTTCCTTACTTCTCATTTTTCTCTTGGCAAGCATCACATCAAGATTGATTATTATAGGCATCGTTTAAACTGTTAGATCGTTTTCTTCTTTAAAATTTTTGGCCACTAATAGGGCTTCACTTTGAATCATGAAAAACAAACCAATGATCATTAAAAACAAAGGGACCATTAGATTAGTATCATATACAAATTCTAAAAGACCTACACGTAATTTACCAATCCATCTCAAAATCATAATAACCACAAACATAACTCCCGCTAATAAAAAGTGGGTTCCAGATATTTTCAGGTATTTTATAATCTGGTTAGAAAAATACTTATTAGTCAATAAATGTCGAGCAATTTTCCTTAAATAATACACCCCTCTTAAAAAGACAATACAAGTTAAAGCACTAACACAACTAATTGAAATTACTAGTACTGACCAGTCTTCATCACTACCTTTTATTTCATTGATTTCAACAAAACCAAAAGAAATAGTAATAAGCAGTAATAGAAAACCACCAACATTAAGAATGTATAAATAATCGACGAGTGATTTGAAAAGGAAAGATTTTTTCATGGAACTATTAATTTGTATCAAATCTAATAAAATTATTGATAAACAATAAAAATATTTTGTTTAACAATATCTAATTAACTAATGTAGTTCCATATGTTTTTATACTTACCCATTTTAATATACGTTTGTGTAATGGGTTGGTGTTTTGGGTCGCTGAGTTTAGGATCTGCTACAAGCACCTTTTTAGCCCAATGCCGCGCTAAGGACAAGATGTCTTTATCTTTAACAATATTAGCAATTTTCAATTCTAAAATCCCACTTTGTTGAGTCCCCATCATATCTCCTGGGCCACGTAGTCTAAGATCTACTTCCGCAATTTCAAACCCATCGCTAGAGTGAACCATCGTTTGCATGCGTGTTTTACTATTTTCCCCTAATTTATGACTGGTCATTAAAATACAGTAACTCTGTTCACTTCCACGTCCCACGCGTCCTCTTAACTGATGGAGTTGCGATAATCCAAAACGTTCGGCACTTTCAATAATCATGACCGATGCATTGGGTACATTCACTCCTACCTCAATTACTGTTGTGGCCACCATAATATGAGTTTCCCCTTTTACAAAGCGTTGCATTTCAAATTCTTTATCTGCAGGTTTCATTTGACCGTGCACCATAGATACTTGATACTTTGGCATTGGGAAATCACGAACTATGCCTTCATAGCCATCCATTAAGTCCTTAAAATCTAAGGATTCACTTTCGTTTATTAATGGATATACAATATAAATTTGTCGTCCTTTTGCAATTTCTTCCCTAATAAAACCAATAACTTTTAGTCGATTGGTATCATAGCGATGAACAGTTTTAATTGGCTTTCTTCCTGCCGGTAGCTCATCGATTACGGAAATATCTAAATCGCCATAAACAGACATTGCCAAAGTACGTGGAATCGGAGTTGCTGTCATGACTAAAATATGAGGTGGAGAATCATTCTTTTTCCATAGCTTACTGCGTTGTGCGACTCCAAATCGGTGTTGTTCGTCAATAATTGCCAGGCCAAGGTTTTTAAATTTCACCTTATCCTCTAGAAGTGCGTGAGTTCCCACAATAATTTGTAATTCACCAGATTCTAATTGTTCGTGAATGACGCGACGAGCAGCGATTTTACTTGATCCAGTTAATAATGCAATCTTAACTCCAATTAAATCACAAAAAGGTTTCAGTCCGTTGTAATGTTGAAATGCTAAAATTTCTGTGGGTGCCATCAAAGTCGATTGAAAATCATTATCGATAGCAATAAACATAGACATCAAAGCTACAATCGTTTTTCCAGAACCAACATCTCCTTGTAAAAGACGATTCATTTGAGCATTACTCCCCATATCAATTCGAATCTCTTTCAAGACTCTTTTTTGAGCATTGGTCAATTCAAAAGGAAGATGTTTATTATAAAACGTATTAAAGTAATCTCCTACGGTTTCAAAACGATAGCCTTTAATTTTAGACTTGTGAATAATATTTTTTAGAATAAGTTGAAGTTGTATGTAAAAAAGTTCTTCGAACTTTAATCGAAACTGAGACCGGCTTAATAAGTTTTGATTTTTTGGAAAATGAATATTTAAAAGCGCTTCACTTTTAGAAATTAATCTTTGATGCTCAAGAATCTCTGAAGAAAGTGATTCTTCAAAACGGCCATTTAACTGTAGAAAAAGCTGTTCCATTACCTTACAAATAACGCGGTTTGAAATCCCTCGATTTGATAACTTTTCGGTTGAAGGATATATTGGTTGTATCGCCTTAGAGAGGCTTTTGTCATAGTCCGTCTTTAATTCTATGTCTGGATGCGGCATGGTAAATACGCTGTTGAACAGGTTGACTTTTCCGAAAATAACATAATCAGTATGTGTTTTTAAGTGCTCCCGAATCCATTTATGCCCCCTAAACCAAACCAGTTCAATGAAGCCTAAATCATCTCTAAAGGTGGCTACCAGTCGTTTGCCACGCTTTTGTGCAATTTCTTTAAATCCTGTAATTTGTCCAATGATTTGAACTTCCGCATTTGAAGGCTGAAGATCTGCAGTTTTATAAAACCGAGTGCGGTCAATATATCTATTGGGAAATAAATTTATAAGATCTTGAAACGTATTAATACCAAGTTCTTTACGCAATACTTCAGCACGACTTGGCCCTACTCCTTTAAGATAATCTATAGGAGTTTGAAGAATAGTCGCTGTATTGGAGGAATTTTTAATCAATTATTTGTTTAATTTTAAGAACTACAATTACACGCAACTAAGTTAATATTTTTTATAACTGTTTATTTAAAAATGTTTAACTTGTTTCCCTAAAATTATTTTTACCAAATTATGAAGTTATTAATTAAACCCATAGATTATTTCATATTGTTAGCATTCTCAATTTTGATTAATTGTAGCAGTGACGGCCCTAGTGCAAACCTACCAGAAGAAGTAGCTACCCCTTTAGTTTCTGTCAGTGCTGAATCGCTTAGTTTTAATGATACCGAAATTCTAATGTTTTCAGACTCCAAAACACTTACGTTTAGCGGCGTAGATTTATCAGAAAATTTAGCTATAAACATTGGGGTGAATTTTGAAATATCCTTAGATGATGAAAATTATGAAACTCAAATAATTATACAACCATCAAATTCTGATGTCAGTGCTCAGACTTTATTCGTACGCTTTGCGCCTGGAGAAGACACAATTGGTCAGAGTCAAGGAACCTTAACTTTATCAAGCACTGGTGCAATTTCTAAAACGGTAAATCTAATTGCAAACGCATTGGGAACCAGTCCTTATTTGAGTATTAACTACGCTGAATTTTCATTTACTGAAACTAGTATCGGAACAATAACAGAATCAATTCCTATTGAAGTATCTGCTAATAATTTATCAACATCTTTGACTATTTCTGCTGAAAGCCCATTTATGATATCTTTAAACGATACTGAGTTTAGTTCTACCATTCAGCTGGATGAACAAACTGCAAATGAGGATTTCATACTTTATGTACGTTTTCAACCAACTGAAATTGGTGAATCTTTAAGTAGTGTAGAATTTAATAGTGACGGATTATCCACTGTTTCCTTGGCATTGAGTGGAATTGGAATTGCAATGGTATATAATTATCAAACTTTTGACCAAACACGTTTGGCTTATGGGGGTGGTTTCAGCCAATCTTCTTCACAAACATTTACATTGCACGAGGATATGACAACTATTGAAACCATAAATATGTATTTACAATTAAACTGTCCTTCAGGAGGATGTAATGCATGGGATGTCTATTCAAATATTTTGGTGAAAGACCCCTTTTCAAACGAATGGTATGAAATAGGTCGTTATATCACTCCTTACGGAGTTGGCACAGGGCAACTAGAACGAGGCTTAGAAATAGACGTTACTGATTTCAAGTCTTTGCTGACTGGAACTATTGAATTAAAAGCCTTTATTGAAGTATGGGGCAGCGATGGTTGGGAGTTGAGTGTGGATTTTGATTATGTTCAAGGGACACCTGATTATCAATATTATGAAATTGCTCCGATTGTACAATACAATAACAACTCATTAGGAGGTGTGATTTATGGAGAAGATGATTCCGCATTTGATTTAACAAAAACCATTTTTATTCCTTCAAACTCTGAAAGTATGCATTTGCGAACAATTATTACTGGTTGGGGTCACGCAACACCAAATGATCAAGATGGAAGGCCATGTGCAGAGTGGTGCTACAGAACACACAATGTTAAAATTAATAACAATCAAGAATTTCAACATTATTTAGGCCCCATAGGCTGTATTACTAATCCAGTCAGTCCACAATATGGTAATTGGTCACCGGACAGAGCAGGATGGTGTCCAGGAATGGCAGTTCCTAATCGAATTAACTCCTTGGAGGCTAGTTTAGCAGGGACTACTTTTAGTTTTGATTATGAGTTTGAACCATGGACAAATGATCTTTTATCTACGTCATCAAATATCCATGCCTATTATGCAATATCTAGCTTTATTATAGTAAAAAGCAATTCTCCAATTAACAAACCTACAGTCACTGAGTAATCAATAAATTATTTGTTATAAAGCAATTAGTTTACCCACTTCATTTTTTAAATAAGCCAAAGCTACGCTGCTTGGTGAAGGAACATCCATAGATTTCGATAATACGAGTTCTCTGAATTTATCTGCTGTTTTTGAGGTATTTGAAAGGTCACAATTTCTAATGGATTGTATGATTGTGTTTTTTGCAGTTAAAATCACATTCCAGCAATCCTCCGTAAGATAAATTTGTTGTGACAAGTTATGCTCAAATTCTTGTTCTATAGTTTGAATCAATAACTGTTCATAATCAATTTTTCTGTTAGAAACAGGTTGTACCCTAATCAGTAAATTGGTCGGCGTAATTCGCTCTAAAAACAAAGTTAAACGCTCATAGGCTTGTAGTTTAATGGGAAGAATATCACTTTTAAGAGCGCTATTTCGTAAAAAATAATGCTTCTTGTTCTGATTGCTTAAAAAATCTTTAAAAAACTTATAGATAATTATTAAGGCTAAAAGACCGAAAAACCATTTAAAATTAGTTTCAAAAAAATCCATTTATAATAAATTATTTAATTAATATTTGCCAAGTTACTAATTTCATTCAATATAATTAAGAATTAGATTACACACAAAATAATAAACACCCTCAATTTTGAGATTAATAAATTGTTTATAATTTATAAGATTTCCTTTAAAAATTATAAATAACATTACTTAATTTCACATCCTATAAAAAATAGAATTTGAAACAGTATTTAAGTCAACTTAACGATGCTCAATTAGCACCTACATTACAAAAAGAAGGCCCAATGATTGTCATTGCGGGTGCAGGCTCTGGTAAAACAAGAGTACTCACCTATCGTATCGCCTACTTGATGAGTGAAGGAGTTGATCCTTTTAATATTTTATCGCTAACCTTTACCAATAAGGCTGCGCGTGAAATGAAAATTAGAATAGCATCCATTGTCGGTGATAGTGAAGCAAAAAACTTATGGATGGGGACTTTTCACTCTGTGTTTGCTAAAATTTTAAGGTTTGAGGCAGACAAACTTGGATACCCTTCAAACTTTACAATCTATGACACACAGGACTCTCAGCGTCTAATTTCATCAATCATAAAAGAAAAAAAATTAGATAAAGACATCTACAAATACAAGCAAGTTCAGTCTAGAATATCATCTTACAAAAACAGTTTAATCACTGTTAAAGCCTACTTTCAAAACCCTGATCTCAAGGAAGCTGATGTTATGTCTAAGCGTCCAGAAATGGGTGAAATTTATAAAGAATATGTCTCGAGGTGTTTCAAAGCTGGTGCAATGGATTTTGATGACTTACTGCTTAAAACCAATGAATTACTGACTCGTTTTCCAGAAGTATTAGCTAAATATCAGGACCGGTTCCGTTATATTCTAGTCGATGAGTATCAAGATACAAATCACTCACAATATTTAATAGTCAGAGCTCTTTCAGATCGTTTTCAAAACATCTGTGTTGTTGGAGATGATGCACAAAGCATTTACGCATTTCGAGGGGCAAACATTAATAATATCTTGAACTTTCAAAAAGATTATGAAGATGTCAAAATGTTTAGGCTTGAACAGAACTATCGTTCTACTAAAAATATTGTCAATGCCGCCAACTCAATCATTGAAAAAAACCAAACTAAATTAGACAAAGTTGTTTGGACTGCTAATGAAATTGGAGAGAAAATCAATGTTAATCGTTCCTTAACAGACGGAGACGAAGGTCGTTATGTGGCCAGTTCTATTTTTGAAAACAAGATTCAAAGCCAGTCTAAAAATGGCAATTTTGCCGTTTTATACAGGACAAACGCACAGTCTAGATCCATTGAAGATGCTTTGCGTAAAAGAGGCCTTGAGTACAGAATATATGGGGGACTCTCTTTTTATCAACGAAAAGAAATAAAAGATGTCCTCTCCTATTTACGACTTATTATAAATCCTGCTGATGAGGAGGCATTAAAACGAATTATAAATTTTCCTGGCCGAGGTATCGGACAGACGACTATCGATCGATTAATTGTCTCTGCAAATGAATATAACAAATCCATCTTTGATGTCTTAAAAAAACTTAATGAACTTCCCATAAATATAAATGGGGGCACTAAAACCAAACTTCAAAATTTTGCCACCATGATTGAAAGTTTTCAAGTCATGAGCAAAACTTGTAACGCATTTGATTTAGCAGAACATGTCTGTAAGGCTAGCGGATTAATTCAGGAGTTTAAAAAAGATGGTACACCTGAAGGAATTACCAGAATGGAAAATATTGAAGAGCTTCTTAACGGAATAAAAGACTTTGTTGAAGGACAACAAGAAATAGTTGATTCTACAGGGTCATTAGCGGAGTTTTTAGAAGATGTAGCATTGGCGACTGATCTTGACAATGAAGAAGGTGAAGACAGTGACAAAGTTGCACTTATGACGATTCACTTGGCTAAAGGACTTGAATTTGAATATGTATATATAGTTGGATTAGAAGAAAACTTATTCCCTAGTGCCATGAGTATGAATACAAGGAGCGAGCTTGAAGAAGAGCGTCGATTGTTTTATGTTGCCCTAACACGTGCAAAAAAACAAGCCTATCTTACTTATGCGCTATCTAGATATCGTTGGGGTAAATTAGTTGATGCAGAACCTTCTCGTTTTATTGAAGAAATTGATGAGCAATATCTAGAAATTGTAACCCCAAAAGAAGAACTTCGATTTAACCCGATGTTAAGTGCTGATATCTTTGGAGATGTTGATCAAAATACGGTACGATACAAAAAACCAACCTATTTAAAAGGTAAAACGAAAGTAAAAGAGTCTTTTCAAATTACAGCTCCTAAAAACCTAAAAAAAGTTAGTGAAACAAGGGAAAATACTAACTTATTTGACAACAAGTTAATTATTGGAGATGTTGTTAATCACCAACGATTTGGAAGAGGAAACGTATTGAATATTGAAGGAAAAGGAGCAGATTTAAAAGCTGAAATTAAATTTGAAAACGGCGGCATCAAAAAGTTATTACTTAGATTTGCAAAGCTTGAACTCATTTCATAAGCAAGATATATCATTATGGGCAAATTTCTGAAAATATTAAAGGAAAACTCAAATACTAAAGCTTTAAAAGCGGTAATTGATTTATGAGCAAGTTTGATGAATTTATTGAAGTAAAAGGAGCACGCGTACATAATTTAAAAAATATTGATGTAAAAATTCCTAGAAACCAATTGGTTGTCATCACTGGGTTGTCTGGAAGTGGAAAATCTTCTTTGGCATTTGACACAATTTATGCAGAAGGTCAACGTCGTTATATAGAAACATTTTCGGCCTATGCACGTCAATTTTTAGGAAGTTTGGAACGTCCAGATGTCGACAAAATTGATGGACTTTCTCCAGTAATTGCTATTGAACAAAAAACAACTAGTAAATCACCAAGATCTACCGTAGGTACTATTACAGAAATCTATGATTTTTTAAGACTTTTGTTTGCTCGCGCATCAGATGCATATAGTTATAATACCAGTGAAAAAATGGTAAGCTATAATGACCTTCAAATAAAAGACCTAATACTTGAGTCATACAATGGAAAACGCATTTCTATTTTATCTCCTGTAATCCGATCTAGAAAGGGACATTACAGAGAGCTGTTTGAACAGATTGCTAAGCAAGGCTTTGTTAAGGTCCGAACAGATGGTGTGATCGTTGACCTTTTAAAAGGAATGAAGCTAGACCGTTACAAGATACATGATATAGAAATAGTTATTGACAGACTTAAAATTGATTCCACAATAGCATCTACAAGCCGTCTTAGCGAAAGTATCAATACTGCGATGTATCATGGAGAAAATATCTTAATGGTGATTGAAGAAGAGAATAAAAAAGTTCGTTATTTTAGTCGGGACTTGATGTGTCCAACTTCAGGAATATCCTATCCAAACCCAGAGCCAAATAATTTTTCATTTAACTCACCAAAAGGGGCCTGTACAGATTGTAGTGGTATTGGCGCTCTGTATAAAGTTAATGCGTCTAAAATAATTCCGGACTCTTCTTTATCTATAAAAAATGGAGGGCTAGCACCACAAGGGGCTCAAAAAGACTCTTGGATCTTTAAGCAGTTAGAACTAATAGCACAACGCTATAACTTCAAACTAGTAGACCCTATATCAAAAATCCCCAAAGAAGCATTAGATGTTATATTGTATGGTGGAAAAGACAAGTTTTCTGTGAACAGTAAGTCCTTAGGTGTGTCTAGAAATTATAACATAGACTTTGAGGGAATTGCAAACTTTATTGAAAGCCAATATAAACATTCAGACTCTACCTCTATCAAGCGTTGGGCTAAGGGGTATATGGATAAGGTTAAATGCCCTAGCTGTCAAGGCTCACGTTTAAAAAAAGAATCCTTGTACTTCAAAATAAACGATAAAAATATTTCTGAACTTTCTGAAATGGACATTATTGACCTTGTAGAATGGTTTAAGAAACTACCTATTAATTTATCAAGAAGCCAAACCATCATTTCTAAGGAAATACTGAAAGAAATTTCTACACGTTTACAATTCCTTTTGGATGTTGGACTAGACTATTTGTCTATAAGTAGAAGTTCTAAATCACTTTCTGGAGGTGAAGCACAACGAATTCGTTTAGCGACACAAATCGGTTCTCAATTAGTAGGTGTTTTATATATTTTAGATGAACCAAGTATAGGCTTACATCAAAGAGATAATGAAAAATTAATCAAGTCTCTAACAGCCTTAAGAGATATTGGAAACTCTATTATTGTAGTTGAGCATGACAAAGATATGATTGAACAGGCAGATCATGTAATTGATATTGGACCTATGGCTGGAAAATATGGCGGTAATATTATTAGTCAAGGTACGCCAAAAGATATTTTAAATAGTGGCACAATGACTGCAGACTATCTGAGCGGTATTAAAAAGATTGAATTACCAAAACAACGTCGAATTGGAAACGGTAAATTCTTAGAGCTAAAGGGTTGTATTGGGAATAATCTTAAAAACATTTCTATCAAACTTCCATTAGCCCAGATGATTGGAATAACTGGCGTCTCAGGAAGTGGAAAATCTACATTAATAAATAAAACACTCTATCCGATTTTAAATAATTATTATTTTCATGGAGTCATGGAACCAATGCCCTATAAATCGATTAAAGGATTAGAAAATTTAGACAAGGTTATAGATATTAACCAATCTCCTATTGGTCGTACACCCAGAAGTAACCCAGCAACTTATACTGGAGTATTTGGAGAAATAAGAGCTTTATATGCTAAAATACCCGAAGCAATGATTAGAGGTTATAAATTAGGTAGGTTTAGCTTTAATGTAGTTGGGGGACGATGTGAAACTTGTAAAGGGGGTGGCATGAGGGTTATAGAAATGAACTTTTTGCCTGATGTATATGTAGAATGTGAGACTTGTCAAGGCAAACGCTTTAATAGAGAAACTCTAGAAATTCGATACAAAGGAAAATCAATAAGTGATGTTTTAAATATGACAATTGAAGATTCAGTATCTTTCTTTGAGAACATTCCTAAAATATACAGGAAGTTAAAAACTATTAAAGAAGTTGGATTAGGCTATATCACTTTAGGACAACAAAGTACTACATTATCTGGAGGTGAAGCACAAAGGATTAAGTTAGCATCCGAATTAAGCAAACGAGATACTGGAAATACTATTTATATTTTAGACGAACCAACAACAGGCTTACATTTTGAAGATATAAGAGTATTAATGGATGTTTTAAACAAATTAGTTGATAAAGGAAATACCGTTATCATTATTGAGCATAATCTAGATGTTATTAAAACTGTTGATTATATAATTGACGTAGGGCCGGAAGGAGGGCATGGAGGTGGTAAGGTTATTGCTAAGGGAACTCCTGAAGAGATTATTAAAAACAAATTAAGTCATACTGCTCGTTTTTTAAAAAAAGAGCTAACTTAGTAACTACTTAAAACTAAACTATGGGACCTGAAAAGAAACATAAAGGCTGGAATGAAATAAAAACAAATGACTCTTGGGCTATTTTTAAAATCATGGGAGAATTTGTAACTGGATTTGAGAAAATGAGCAAGATTGGTCCATGTGTATCAATTTTTGGATCAGCTAGAACCAAGCCGGAAGATCAGTATTATAAACTATCTACTGAAGTTGCAAATTCGATTGTAAAAGCTGGATATGGAGTTATAACTGGTGGTGGACCGGGGATAATGGAAGCAGGAAATAAAGGAGCTCATTTGGCTGGTGGAACTTCTGTAGGCTTAAATATTGAATTGCCCTTTGAACAACACAACAACCCTTATATAGATTCTGATAAAAGTATAGATTTTGACTATTTTTTTGTTAGAAAAGTAATGTTTGTAAAATATTCTCAAGGGATTGTTGTGATGCCTGGAGGTTTCGGAACATTAGATGAACTTTTTGAAGCTATTACCTTAATTCAAACTCATAAAATTGAAAAATTCCCTATTATATTAGTTGGTAAAACATTTTGGAGTGGTCTATTAAAATGGATAAAAGAAACCCTATTAGAACGATTTGAAACAATTAGTACAAAAGATCTTGACTTAATTCACTTGGTTGACACATCCGAGGAAGTGATCTTCATCCTTGATGCTTTTTATAAAGAATATCAATTAAGTCCTAACTTCTAAATCAATAGTTGTTCATAAATTAGATCAATAATAATTAAATAATCAAGCCTTAAGTCAATTTTTTTTGAGAAAATTTATATTACAATTCATCCTAATATCGTGTTTATTCAATGTTCACGGTCAAAATGAAATAGAGATTCATGGTATATTAAATACAGAGGCTAATTCTATCATAATCAAACAAACGATAAATTATTACAATAATTCTGACTCTTCATTAAGTGTTTTGTATTTCAATGACTGGAGTTCTAGTTTTAGCAGCCCAGATTCACCGCTATCAGAAAGGTTTGTTGAAGAATACAACGGAGCTTTACTAAATCCCAAACAAAAATACAGAGGATTTACTTCAATTCATTCTGTAAAAAATAAACAAAATGATTCCCTTTCATATTCCTACCTAGAGAACCAGTGTGATCTATTTAAAATTAAGCTTGATAATATATTATTACCTTATAAAACTACTAGCGTGATTATTGAATATACAATACAAATTCAAAGTGATCGATTTACCAAGTATGGGGTAACCAATGAAAAAGACTATTTTTTAAATTACTGGCACATAACTCCTGCTGTTTATACAGGAACTGAATGGAAACTGTATAGTAATAAAAACCTAGACGACTACTACACTCCTAAATCTAATATAAAGCTTAGCATCGAAGTACCTACAGGCTACAGAGTTACTTCAGAATTAAATACAAAAAATATAATTAATAACTTAAATACACAAGTATTTACATTTGAAGGAAAAGATCGAACAGATACAAGACTGAATATTTCAAGAGAACCATTCTTTAAATTTAACATAGGTGATTTGAACATCATTAGTAATAGCTTGAATACAGGTGAAGAATTAGTTCAACAAATGAATGCATTTAAGAAAGTTGTAAGTTTTTTAAGTAATAAATTGGGTGATTACCCTCATAAAAACTTAATGATTTCTAGAGTAGATTTAAAGAAAAACCCCATTTATGGATTAAATATGCTTCCAGGGTTTTTAAATCCATTTTCAGAAGAGTTTGAATATGAGTTAACTATTGCTAAAAATCTAATTAAGCTTTACTTAGATCAGTATTTAAAAATGAACCCAAGAGATGATCATTGGCTTAAATCAGGCCTTGAAACAGTATTACTAATAAAGTACGTAGATCAGCATCACAAAGATCAGAAGATGCTTGGAAAACTAGCAGATTTTTGGGGAGTAAGAACTTATAACTTAGCAAAATTAAAATATAACGAGCAATACAATCTTGCTTATATGCACACAGTTAGGAATGGAAGAGACCAAGCCTTGCGCTTACCTAAAGACGAATTATTGAAATTCAATGTAAACTTAGCAAGTAAGTATAAGGCAGCTAAAGGATTAATATTTCTAGAAGATTTCATTGGAGATTCAAAGATTGAAGAGTGGATTAAAGAATTTGTTGTAAAAAACAAAAATGAATTTATAACTACAAAAGATTTTGAAACATATATTAATTCAAAAAGTGTCAAAGATCTAAGTTGGTTTTTTAAATCGTTTCTTACAAATACACAACAAATAGATTACAAAATAAAAACACTAAGAAGTGATCAAGACTCTATCTATTTTAATGTTAAAAATATAAAAAGTGGAGAAACGCCAATTTCATTGTTTACTATGAAGGAGGGTAAAATACTTACAAAAAGTTGGTTGTCAGCAATAGGAAAAGATGAGGACTTTGTAGTCACTAATAATTCAGCTGACAAATTGGTTCTAAATTATGATCAAAAAGTCCCAGAATTTAACACAAAAAATAATTGGAAGTCTGTTACGGGGAATGACTTATCCAGTAGGCCATTTCAGTTTAGATTCATTAAAGACTATGTGTCTCCTTACAACAATCAACTTTTTTTGTTGCCAACTATAGAATACCGAAACATATATGATGGAGTTAATTTAGGACTAAATATAAATAACAAAGGAATCTTAAATAAACCATTCGATTTTTTAATAGCTCCCAACTATAGTCTAAATTCAAAAACCTTAACAGGGTTTACAAAATTTGAATATAACTCATATTTTCAGGATCAAAACTTATATAATATAATGTTTGGTGTTTTAGTTTCACGCTCAAGTTTTGCTGAAAACTCATTTGTAACAAAGACACTACCCTATCTCTCTTTCAATTTTAAAGATGCTAAAAACTTAAGATCCAATAAGTTTAAAAGTCTAATTTTTAGATATGTAGGGATAGATAAAGATTACATTGAAACTATTGGAAATCAAATAGCTCTGCCTTCATATGGAATATTCAATGTCAGATATCTAAATTCAAAACGTGGCTTTAAAAAACATTATAGTTGGTTTTTTGATTCACAATTTTCTAATGAATTTGGTAAACTATCCTTTAATTATGAATTTAGAAAACGTACAAATAAAAATAGTTTCTATAATATACGATTATTTGCTGGGACATTTTTGTACACACAAATAAATTCAAATCAATCTAACTTCAACTTTGCACTAGATAGAGCGACAGACTATTTGTTTGATTATAATTACTTAGGACAATTTGAATCTTCTGGTGTGTTTAGTCAACAAATTATAATTACAGAAGGTGGATTTAAATCTAAACTAGATACTGCTTTTGCTAATCAGTGGATGACTACTCTAAACGCTAGCGCTTCTATATGGAGGTACTTACAAGTTTATGGGGATATTGGATTTCTTAAAAATAAAGGACAACAAACTTCATTTGTCTATGATTCTGGAATACGACTAAACCTTATCACTAATTATTTTGAGGTTTATTTTCCTTTTTATTCAAATTTAGGTTGGGAAATTGCAGCCCCTCAATACAACGAGAAAATTAGATTTGTATTTACAGCTGACCCAATGGCTCTTTTTGATTTATTTAAAAGAGAATGGTATTAAAAATTGATTTAGTAAGATCAAATCAGCCTATTTATCATTATAAACGGTAGGTCAAAGCCTTGAAATATTTTATATTTGTAATTTATTAGAATTTTAAGAATGCAAATTAAAAACGATCCTACTAAAGATATTAATTTTGAAGATTTCAAATCAGATGTCTTAAATGATTACAAAACAGCATTTACCAGTCGCGAGTGTAGCCTTCTTGGGCGAAGGGAAGTTTTAACTGGAAAAGCTAAATTTGGAATTTTTGGCGATGGTAAAGAATTACCTCAAATTGCTTGGGCTAAAGCATTTCAAAAAGGAGATTTTAGATCTGGATACTACAGAGATCAAACCTTTATGATGGCCATTGGTAAATTAAATATAGAACAATTTTTTGCAGGACTTTATGCTCATACTGATATTGAGCATGATCCAATGAGTGCAGGAAGGCAGATGGGTGGTCATTTTACAACTCATTCCTTAGATGAAAACTTTGATTGGAAAAATCTAACTGAACAATATAATTCAAGTTCAGACATCTCTCCTACTGGGGCACAAATGCCAAGGTTACTTGGCCTAGCTCAAGCTTCTAAAGTATTCCGCAAATTAGAAGGGTTCAATGCTAAAAATTTTTCCAAATCAGGAAATGAAGTTGCTTGGGGTAGTATTGGTAATGCAAGTACTAGTGAAGGTGTGTTTTTTGAAACAATAAATGCAGCTGGAGTTCTACAAGTTCCCATGGTAATTAGTGTTTGGGATGACGAGTATGGGATTTCCGTGCACGCAAAAGACCAAACAACAAAAGAAAATATTTCTGAAATCTTAAAAGGATTTCAAAGGGACTCAGAAAGTGATGGTTATGAGATTTTAAGAGTTCATGGCTGGGATTACGTAGAACTTATTAATACCTACCTAAAAGCAAGTGAGATTGCAAGAACAGAACATGTTCCCATTATGATTCATGTTAATGAATTGACTCAACCTCAAGGACACTCAACTTCTGGCTCTCATGAAAGGTATAAGTCTTCCGACCGATTAAAGTGGGAGAAATCTAATGATTGTAATTCTAAATTTAGAGAATGGATCGTATCCAATGATATTGCTACAGATCAGGATATTACAGCTATAGAACGCGAAATTAAAAAAAGTGTTAAAGAAGGAAAACAAAAAGCATGGAAAGATTTTTGTGACCCTATTAAAAGTGAAAAACAAGAAGTTATACAATTGATGAAGTCAGCTGCAGAATCATCATCTCAAAAAGTTTTTGTTAATAAGATCATTAATGAACTAGAAATTATTAAAGAACCTCTACGAAATGACATTTTAAGTAGAGCACGAAATATTCTAAAATACTTAATCCATGACAACAGTACTTCTAAAAACCAACTAATCGAATGGATTAACTCATATTTTAAAGAAAATCAACCAAAATACAGCACATTATTATATAGTGAATCTAAATCAAAAGCTACTAACATCGCCGAAGTACATCCCGTTTTTGATTCAAATCCAAAATTAGTTGATGGTCGAGTCATTTTAAGAGACAATTTCGAAAAGATATTAAGTAGTAAGCCTGAAGTTTTAATTTTTGGCGAAGATACTGGAACTATTGGAGATGTTAACCAAGGACTAGAAGGCTTACAAGAAAAATTTGGAAAATTAAGAGTGTCTGATACAGGAATCAGAGAAACAACTATAATTGGTCAAGGAATAGGTATGGCTTTACGTGGGCTAAGACCAATCGCAGAAATTCAATACCTTGATTATATGGTATATGCACTTCAAATTATCAGTGACGATTTATCGACATTACATTACAGAACTTTTGGGAAACAAAAAGCCCCAATGATTATTCGTACCAGAGGGCATCGTTTAGAAGGTATTTGGCATTCTGGCTCACAATTAGGAGGTATTTTAAATTTAATTCGAGGAGTTTATGTTTTAGTACCAAGAAATATGACCAAAGCCGCCGGATTTTATAATACATTGTTAGAGAGTGATCAGCCTGCTATGGTTATAGAGTGTTTAAACGGTTATCGATTAAAAGAAAAACAACCATCAAACTTAGGAGAATTTAGAACGCCTGTTGGAATTGTAGAAACGATTAAACAAGGATCAGACCTAACCATTGTCTCTTATGGCTCTACTCTTCGAATTATTGAAAATGCAGCAAAAGATTTACTAGAAATGGATATTGATGTTGAGATTATTGATATTCAATCACTGATTCCATTTGATCTTCAGAAAGGAGTATCAAAAAGTGTTGAAAAAACAAACCGACTTTTAATTATTGATGAAGATGTACCTGGAGGTGCTTCCGCTTATATGCTTAACGAAATTCTACAGAACCAGAATGTATATGAGCACTTGGATAGTAAGCCACAGGTATTAACTGCTAAAGAACATCGACCTGCTTACGGAAGTGACGGAGATTACTTTAGTAAACCTTCTTCAGAAGACGTTTTTGAAAAGGTCTATAGTATGTTTCATGAAGTAGATCCTAAGTCCTACCCAAATTTAAGATAACATCTTAGCAAAGCATTAATTCAACTTGCAGAATTCTTTGTAAAATCGTAACATTACATATATAAATAACATATACTATTTTCTATGGGAAGTCCCGATTCTACATCAACACAATACAACCAACTAAAAGAAACGGAAGAGCTAACAATTTGGGAAGCACTAATCCCTGTAATAGCACTGGTAGCAATGTTATTTTTTAATGTTTTTTATGTTTTTGGAGATGATGCATTGAGTGGTAGTAATCAGTTTATTCTACTGCTAGGGGCAGCTATCGCAGCTATCGTTGGGTATTTTAAAAAAGTAAAATACAAATATATGTTGGAGATGGTCGCTGAGAATGTAAAATCTACTACTGGCGCACTTCTTATTTTACTTTTAGTTGGCGCATTGGCGGGAACTTGGCTTGTAAGTGGCATTATTCCATCCATGATTTATTATGGATTACAAATCTTAAACCCAACTTTTTTCTTGGTTGCTTCTGTAATAATCTGCTCAGTAATATCGATTGCTACGGGAAGTAGTTGGACAACTTCAGCGACAGTCGGAATTGCTTTAATTGGGATTGGAAATACTTTAGGTATTTCGGAAGGAATGACTGCAGGAGCCGTTTTATCTGGTGCCTACTTTGGAGACAAGATGTCGCCGCTTAGTGACACAACAAATTTGGCTCCAGCAATGGCTGGAAGTGAATTATTTGATCATATTAAGTATATGGCTTATACAACAGTTCCAACCATTATAATCACATTAATTATTTTCTTAATTATTGGATTAAATATAGAAACAAATGGAAGCCCTGATATTACCGACAAACTAGAAGCTATAAACGGGGCTTTTAATATCTCACCATGGCTGTTCTGTGTTCCTTTGATAGTTATTGTTTTGATCGTTAAGAAAACCCCTCCTTTAGTGGCTCTATTACTTGGAACTCTATTTGGAGCGGTTGCTTCTATTATTACACAACCACAAATCGTCATGTCTATTGCAGACGCTAGCGTTCTAAATTTTGAATCTGCATATAAAGGTATTATGAAAGCGATTACGGTAGATACAGCTGTAGAAACATCTAGTGTGGAACTCAATGATTTATTTACTACTGGAGGTATGAACGGAATGTTAGGCACTATATGGCTAATTATTTGTGCCATGGTGTTTGGAGGGGTTATGGAGGCCATTGGAGCACTCTCAAGAATCAGTAAAACTCTACTAAACTTAGCAACAACAACATTTGGTCTATTTGCCAGCACAGTGACTAGTTGCTTGGCACTAAATGTAACAGCCTCAGATCAATATTTATCGATTGTAGTGCCTGGTAAAATGTTTAAAAAAGCCTATGAAGACAGAGGCCTAGCACCTGAAAACTTGAGTAGAACTATTGAAGACTCCGGAACGGTAACGTCAGTACTAATTCCTTGGAATACATGTGGGGCTTATCAAAGTGGTGTTTTGGGTGTGTCTGTAGCTGATTATTTTGTATTCGCATTTTTTAATTGGATCAGTCCATTTATGACACTATTGTTTGCCGCGTTTTCTATCAAAATAAAGAAATTAGTGAAGTCTTAATTTAGGCTATTTTAAATGGATAACTTTAACTTATAGTTGTATAAGAAATTATAATTTTTAACAAATCAAAAAGGGGGTATCATATGATATCTTTACATAAAATAATATTAATAATTTAAAAATCATACTATGGCAATTGTAGGGAAAAAATTTCCAAATTTAAATGTTGACGCAATGAATGAAATGGGCGATACTTTTAAAGTAAATGTTCTAGAAGAAGCTATCAACAATAAGAAAAAAGTACTTTTATTCTGGTACCCAAAAGATTTTACTTTTGTATGTCCAACAGAACTGCATGCCTTTCAAGCTGCGAAGGCAGAATTTGAAAAAAGAAACACAATCGTTATTGGTGCATCATGTGATACTCCTGAAGTTCATTTTGCTTGGTTATCTACAGCAAAAGATAATGGCGGTATTGAAGGAGTTACTTACCCTATCTTAGCAGATTCTAACAGAAACCTAGCATCAACACTTGGGATATTAGACATCTCAGACGAAACTTACAATGAAGAAACGGGGGTAGTAATTGTAGAAGGTGACAACGTCACTTACAGAGCTACTTACATTATTGATGAAGAAGGAACTGTTGTGCATGAGAGTGTAAACCACATGCCACTTGGGCGAAATGTAGCTGAGTTTTTAAGGCTTGTAGATGCATACACACACGTTCAAGAAAAAGGAGAAGTTTGTCCTGCAAACTGGGAAGAAGGCAAAGAAGCCATGCAGCCAAATGCAAAAGGAACTGCAAGCTATTTAGCATCTCACTAAAATAATTTTGTCATGCAAGAACTCTCTGAAGACAATTTACAGTCTATTATTACTGATCACCCTTTTGTAGTGGTGCAATATTCAGCTACATGGTGCGGTAATTGTAGAATAATGAAACCTAAATTTAAAAAATTAGCATCTGAAATGCCTGACGCTAATTTTGTAATTGTAGATGCAGAAAAATTTCCCAAAAGCAGAAAGTTAGCAACTGTAGATAATTTGCCAACATTTGCAATTTTTAAATCAGGAAAATTTATAAACCAGACACAAACAAATAAGTTTGACGTCCTAAAAGATCTTGTGGATGAAACTTCCAGTAATTAAACATTTAACTGAGTTTATAGAGTCTAACGATGAAGACTATATCGTCGAAACGTTAGAAACTCTAGAAACACTAACAGAAGTCACAAGTCTAAAAGACGAAGAATTAGATGTTATTGGTGAGCTAATATCAAATATGTATGGCGCACTTGAGGTTCATAAAATGATTAAAGAAGGAACTCCTAAGAAAGATGCTTTGAATAGCTTCATGAAACGAGTCTTAGGTTCTATTGACGTTTAAGCTTATAATAAATTAAATAGAAATATAAAAAAACCCTTCTGAAATAGAAGGGTTTTTTTATTTATAATAGGGTAATGGATTATTTACCGTCCATTTTATCCTTAAGTGCTTGCAATGCATCATTAGCATCTCCTAGAGTAGGTTTCGCTTCAGCTGCGCTAATTGAAGCCTTTTTGACTGCTGCTTTTACATGCTTAACTTCTTCAGCTTTGAAAAGAGCAGTATGAGACGCCACAACTCGCTTAAACTCTTTGTTAAACTCTATAACAACGAATTCAGCTTCTTCGCCTTTTTTAAGCTTACTTCCATCTTCTTTTTCTAAATGACGTGAAGGAATAAATGCTACTACATCTTCATTAAATTTAACCGTTGCACCTTTATCAACAATCTCATCAATTGAAGCTGTGTGCTTAGAGTTTAAACCAAATTGAGATTCGTATTTGTTCCAAGGGTTATCAGTAGTTTGTTTATGACCTAAGCTTAATTTTCTAGCTTCCACATCTAGTTCAAGAATAACTACTTCTAGATTATCCCCTACAGCACAAAATTCACTTGGATGTTTGACTTTTTTAGTCCAGGATAAATCAGAAATATAAATTAAACCGTCTATACCTTCTTCTAATTCAACGAATACACCAAAGTTTGTAAAGTTTCTTACAATTCCTGTGTGCTTAGAAGCCACTGGAAATTTAGAAGTAATGTCTGTCCAAGGATCAGCAGATAATTGCTTGATACCTAATGACATTTTACGATCTTCTCTATCTAAAGTTA
>CAJXDP010000023.1 GCA_913052445.1 uncultured Formosa sp. | reverse complement strand
AGATGGTAATGGATTGACAATTAATGTAAAGCTTCCCGTTGAGATACAGCCTGTTGTCAAATCTGTTAAAGAGACAAAGATTGTCTGTGGACTTGAAGTATTCTGATAAGTATTAGCTAATGCATTGATCCCAGCATCTGCATCCGATTGACTCTCGTAATATGCAATACTTGAGTTCTGCCCATCTATAATTTCTAAATCCTTTGTGCTTAAATCAAATTGCTCTTGTAAATCTCCTATTCCTGTATTATCACACAATACATAATCTGTAATCGCTGGTATAACCGGTAATGGATAGACTTCTAAATCTAGAGTCGTAGTTGCATAACAGCCCGTTGCAACTGTCTCCAATCTTATAAATATAGTCTGAGTATTGGCTTCTGTATTTGTGTAAGGACTTGCTAAAGAGTTATCCCCTGCGTCTGCGTCTGACTGACTAACATGGTAACTTACAACCATACCTGTCTGATCTCCCAAAACAATCAAGTCAATACCTGTAAAATCAAAGCTAGAAAAACCATCAAAATCATCATCACATACCGTCTGTAAAGGCGGTGTGATTGGAACAGGTAATGGATTAACTATCAATTCTAAGGTTGTAGTAGATACACAACCTGTGATAATGTTTTCTAAGCGTATGTAAATAGTTTGAGTATTTTGCGTTGTGTTGGTATAAGGACTCGGTAGAGCATTAGTGCCTGAATCTGCATCTAATTCACTTTCGTGGTAGGTAACGATTAAATCAACTTGACCGTCCAAAGCCTCTGTATCCTTGTCTGTTAAAGTAAAGAAAGCATAACCATCTGTATCGTCAGCACAAATAGATAGCGGAGTCATCTCAACAGTAGATGGTAATGGATTGACAATTAATGTAAAGCTTCCCGTTGAGATACAGCCTGTTGTCAAATCTGTTAAAGAGACAAAGATTGTCTGTGGACTTGAAGTATTCTGATAAGTATTAGCTAATGCATTGATCCCAGCATCTGCATCCGATTGACTCTCGTAATATGCAATACTTGAGTTCTGCCCATCTATAATTTCTAAATCCTTTGTGCTTAAATCAAATTGCTCTTGTAAATCTCCTATTCCTGTATTATCACACAATACATAATCTGTAATCGCTGGTATAACCGGTAATGGATAGACTTCTAAATCTAGAGTCGTAGTTGCATAACAGCCCGTTGCAACTGTCTCCAATCTTATAAATATAGTCTGAGTATTGGCTTCTGTATTTGTGTAAGGACTTGCTAAAGAGTTATCCCCTGCGTCTGCGTCTGACTGACTAACATGGTAACTTACAACCATACCTGTCTGATCTCCCAAAACAATCAAGTCAATACCTGTAAAATCAAAGCTAGAAAAACCATCAAAATCATCATCACATACCGTCTGTAAAGGCGGTGTGATTGGAACAGGTAATGGATTAACTATCAATTCTAAGGTTGTAGTAGATACACAACCTGTGATAATGTTTTCTAAGCGTATGTAAATAGTTTGAGTATTTTGCGTTGTGTTGGTATAAGGACTCGGTAGAGCATTAGTGCCTGAATCTGCATCTAATTCACTTTCGTGGTAGGTAACGATTAAATCAACTTGACCGTCCAAAGCCTCTGTATCCTTGTCTGTTAAAGTAAAGAAAGCATAACCATCTGTATCGTCAGCACAAATAGATAGCGGAGTCATCTCAACAGTAGATGGTAATGGATTAACTATTAAATTAAACTCAGTTGTACCATAACAGTTTGGAACACCTGCTTCTTCAACACGAACATAAATGGTTTGTGCAGATGATAATAAAGGACTTATTAAAGGTAAATTACCTGAATCTGCATCAATCTGTGATGAATGATAAGAAACTGCAAAAGTAGCTGGATCTTGATCGCCTAATATAGTAGTCGTTTGCTGATCTAAGTCAAAACTAGCTTCCAAGCTACCTGTTGAAGTTGCATCACATAAAATAAGATTATCAGGAGTGATTGCTTCAGCTTGATTAGTTACTATTAAATTGAAAACAGGGTCTTTGGTTGCAACATAACAACCTGCACCGACCAGGCTTTGAATACGAATATAAATTGGTTGAGGGTTCGAAATGTTATTATATGGACTAGAAATGCTATTAACTCCTAAATCAGCATCATCTCCGTTAGTGTGATATGTTACTGTAAAGTCAGATACAGATTGAGTTCCCAAAACATCGACTGTCTGTTGTTCAAGATCAAAAGCCTCAACTTCATCGTTACTAACATCATCACATAAAACCAAATCATCAGTTGGAAAAACTTCAGGAGCATCTAATAATAAAAGTTGAAATGTTTCTATTTCGAAACAATTTGAATCAAGATATTCAAATCGAAGAAATACAACCTCTTCGTCTAATCCAATATAAGATGACGGATTTGCAATAGGATCTGTATCGTTTTCTGCAGCGTCTTGTGAATTGTGAAATGTTACTACAAAGTTTTCTGGATTGGTATTGGGAGCAAGCACAGTTGCTTCGTTTGGAGACAAATTAAAAATAGCATCCGATGAGACTGGATCACATATAAATAAGTCATTAGGTAAATCATGGACAAGTTCAGGTAATACCTCAACACATATCTCATCAGAATATTCACATCCAAAATTATCCAAAACAGTGTAAGTATAACAGAACTGGCCATCAGAATCTGGTGTTATAGTAATAGTATCTCCATTAACTTCATCGATTGTTGGCTCGTCTCCTTCCCAGAACCCAGAAACAATTTCTGGAGTGAAAGACAAAGATGTAGGAACAATAGAAGTATCAAAATTTAACGTCCAGTTAAACAAGTAACCATTATCAATGGATAAATTATCTGTGACGGTGATACACCAATTCCCATTTAAGGGACTTCCAATTAGTTGATCAAAAGAATCAATAGGTAAGTAAGTGCCTTCTGCAATAGAATTACCCTGTGGATCTCCTGCCAAGACAGTAGGTCCATTAACTAATGTTGTAGTTCCAGACATAGAAAAACAGTAATCTGTACCAACTCCAGGGTCTGTATTAGCAAAATTATCAAGTGGAGATCCAAGATAAGTATTATTTCCTGATGGATATTGGTGTAAAAAAGCCTGTTGACCGTTAGGACTTTCAATTATTATATCTAAGTCTCCCAGATAAGAGTGTTCAATATTTAAACAAATGTCTTGCAATTGGGTTATTAATTCTAAAGTTTGATCCTCCTCAAAACAATCTACTACAATACAAGTTTGATATGAAGTACCGTTACCGTCAGGTAAAAATGTAACATTACTTTCTGGAACTGTACATTCGTTAATATAAGGAGTAGGAATGACCAAAGGAGTAATTGTTGAGGTGTCTCCAAAACAAATTGGATTAACAGTATCTTCAGAAGCTTCAAAAGTAGGTGTTGTACTTACCTGAATGTACTGATTAATTCTATTATCATTTTTACAACCTTCCGGGAAAACCGATGTATTTGTATCCCATATATTTAAATTAGCAATATACACACCAGGTTCGTCAAATGAAAAGGTCACAGTCTGTCCACTAATTGAAGTACCATCTCCAATATCCCAAATGTAAGCCGCACCAACTCCTCCGCCAGGCTCAGAAAACTGGCCACTTCCACTTAAGGTGATTTCTTCTCCAGGGCAAACTAAAATAACATCCTCAGAATCAACTCCCGGAGACGTAGTGTCTAACTGAGCAATTATATCTTGGCATTCTGCCGGAGGGTCTACACAAGAAATAAATGCTAACCAGCCTGCGTCAGTAATAGCTCCAGTACTGGTAAAAACAATAGTTAAACATCCAGTTGGATTGGTTAATGAAGCTATCACAGGTTCAGTAGGTCCATTAGTGCCAGAGTAATCTCCAACAAGAGTTGCAGGGTCAGAAGCATCAGAAGCATTATAAATACTCATTATATCTGCATTGTTCTGTGTGGCAAACTCCGTAAAGTTAAGTTGTGTAGATTGCCCAGCATTTTCTGGACAAATAGTGAATGTAAAAACCTCATTATTACTATAGTTCCCTGTCGGGCCATCATCAGCACCGCCTGAATCATAAAAAATACCATTACATGTTGTCACTGTATCATCACTCATTATATATTGAGGTACTTCAACACAAACTGGTACAGTTCCAGGTTTAAACTGAGGTAGGAGAACACTAGCTACATATATATCTACAATATCTGTTTGACCTTCGGAAAACATGTATAAACACGCATCATCTCCATAGTCCATATAACTCATTGTGAGTGCAAACTCACCAACTTCACAGCCATCGATTGTTCCAGGGGCTGGACAACCATAATTGGCATCAACAATATTTGGAGTATCCGCAACTCCATCATCAGAGTCACATGAACCAGAAAAAGGATGCTCTAATTGATAAAAATGCCCCAATTCGTGTGTAACTGTCCGTCCTAGATTATAGGGGGCATTAGGAACAATTCCAGAGTCTGGACATCCAGCGCCCGAACCAAAAGCCCCTAGATTAATTACTACTGACTGACCAGCTTGAATACTCCCACCCAAAGGGGAATATCCTAACAGTCCACCTCCTATATCTTTTACTAAGAAATTCATGTATCCAGACCAATTACTATCTGCGTCATTACCTCCACCAAAGTCATACCCTATTGTAACTGCAGGCCCTCCTTCAACAAGATCTGCGTCAGTGTCTTCTGGATGAAATGCCGTAGCTATACAAAACTGAATGTCTGCTGCACCATGGTTCACTCCTGGGTAAAAGGCGCTTGCGGTAGTAGACCAAAGGTTGGCATCTGGATTAGTAGCTGTAAAATCTCCGTTAAGTATATCAATTTGATTCTGCGCTAAAGCTTCTAAACAAGCACGATCTGATTCCAGACCTTCAGGAAAATGTACTGCTACTGGTATCACTATAGGGTCCATGAAGGCTTGTCTAAACTCAGTATCCAAACTAAGTTTAACTGCATTTTTAAATTTGTTTTGATTAAGCTCCCATTCGCGTGCAAAATCAGGATCTTTCATCATTTCAGCCATGTGAGCTTCCATTCCACATTCACGTTCCTGGGCAGAAATGCTAAAGACAGAAAAAAGTAAAACTACAAGAATAAATATTTTATTTTTCATAACTAATTATTGTAGTGTTGGGGTTTTATTATGATGAAATAATTTGAGTCGTCGACACGAAACATTTGAAATCCAGGTTTGTGAAATTCAAAATTGTATTTAAGAGGATTGAATGAATTTGGGCTGAAAGCTGCATCTCTTTTAAGTTTTGGTGCAAAAGCATCAAAAAGAGAAACTTCAGAAAGCATCGGACATGGCTTATGTTTTCTTGGATCAGTGATCTCTTTTACTAATACCCTATTTCTCAGAATTTCTTTCATTGCTAAAACGCGTATTGGCCGTTCTAAAATTTCGACTTTTAAAGCTGCTCCATATACTGTTTTAAGTTTATTTAGTTCATCCGAAGTGAATTCTGAAGACGTATTAGAATTAAAGACTATTAGCGGAGTGGAAGTAGCTTTCACTACTTGTGAATTACTCTTCAGAGAAACTAATGTAATTAATATTATTAGGATATTTAATTTCATTTTAACAGGCTTTTTAACGATTTAACTCTAAATCACTAGACATTATTGTCATTTATTAATTGAGAGAAAAATAACGGTTAGAAAAATAGTGAATTTTTTATAATTCTATTTAAAAAAATGAAATTATTAAGGAAAAATAAAAGCTTCAAAGAGCGAATTTAATTATCTTTGTAGTTCTTAATCTATAGATAACTTTATTCCAAATTTCGAATGGGACTGAAAAATAATATTAAAACGTTTGATGCAATAGGAGATAATCATGTGGGTACATCGTCGGAAACACCCATGCGTCCTGACGCATTCAAACTAAGCGAAGACGAAAAAATAAACCTGATCAAACTTGATGTTCGACATATCATGGAAACTTTAGGGTTAGACTTGACAGACGATAGTCTAAAGGGCACTCCTAACCGAGTGGCAAAAATGTTTGTAAATGAAATTTTTGGAGGTCTTAATCCAAATAAAAAACCTAAAGCATCGACTTTTGAAAATAAGTACCAGTATGGAGAAATGCTAGTTGAAAAGAACATTACCGTTTATTCAACTTGTGAGCATCATTTTCTTCCAATAGTAGGAAGAGCACATGTTGCATACATTTCGAATGGGACTGTTGTAGGGCTCTCTAAAATGAATCGAATAGTTGATCATTTCTCAAAGCGACCTCAAGTTCAAGAACGGCTTACTATTCAAATTGTTAAAGAGCTTCAAAGTGTACTAAACACTAAAGATGTTGCCTGTGTCATTGATGCCAAGCATCTGTGCGTCAACTCTAGAGGGATTAGAGATATCGAAAGTAGCACCGTGACTAGCGAATTTGGTGGAAAATTTAAAGAAAAAGAAACTAAAAGAGAGTTTTTAAATTATATACAAATGGAGACAAAATTTTAATCTTCTAAATATGGGCAAATACACTTCAAACAAACTTCAAATTTATAATACCCTTACAGGTGAAAAAGAGGTTTTCAAATCTTTAAGTGAAGGTGCGATTGGAATGTATGTTTGTGGCCCTACAGTTTACAGTAATGTACATCTTGGAAATGTAAGAACGTTCATGTCTTTTGACATGATCTTTAGATATTTTAAACATCTCGACTACAAAGTGCGTTATGTTCGAAATATCACTGATGCTGGTCATCTTGAAAATGATGCGGATCAAGGGGAAGATCGAATTGCAAAAAAAGCAAGACTAGAGCAAATTGAACCTATGGAAGTGGTTCAACGCTATACCGTTGATTTTCACAATATTTTAAATACGTTTAACTTTCTACCACCTAGTATTGAACCTACAGCTACTGGACATATCGTAGAACAAATAGAGATCATCAAAACAATTCTAGAAAAAGAGCTTGCTTATGAAGCAAATGGATCTATTTATTTTGATGTATTAAAATATAACGAATCGAATAATTATGGGATTTTAAGCGGAAGAAATGTTGAAGATCTTATACACAACACTAGATTGTTAGATGGTCAATCTGATAAAAAAAATCCACAAGATTTTGCACTTTGGAAAAAAGCAGAACCTCAGCATATTATGCGTTGGCCTTCTCCTTGGAGTGATGGATTTCCTGGCTGGCATTTAGAATGTACGGCAATGAGTACAAAGTACCTTGGAGAAAATTTTGATATTCACGGAGGCGGGATGGATTTAAAATTCCCTCATCACGAGTGTGAAATTGCTCAAGCAAAAGCATGGCACAACCATTCACCAGTAAACTATTGGATGCATGCTAATATGCTGACCTTAAATGGTCAAAAAATGGCTAAATCGACAGGTAACAATATTTTACCTGCTGAAATTTTGAATGGAGATAACGATAAACTAACCAAAGGGTTTTCGGCTCCAGTAGTTCGGTTTTTTATGATGCAAGCCCACTACAGAAGTATTCTAGATTTTAGCAATGATGCATTGTTAGCTTCTGAAAAAGGGTTTACAAAGCTTATGGAGGCCGTGTCTTCGCTGTCTAAGATTGAAGCAACTAAAGATGCAAATGATTTTGACGCTATTAAATGGAGGTCTAATTGCTACGCTGCGATGAATGACGACTTTAATACGCCCATTCTAATAGCAGAGCTATTTAGTGCTGTGAAATATATTAACCAAATCAAAGACAACAAAGCAAGTATTACTAACTCAAACTTATCTATATTAAAAGAGACTATGCAACAGTTTGTATTTGACATCTTAGGGCTTGAAAATATAGCTACAAATGATCAAAATAATAAACTTGGAGCAACGATAGAGCTACTTATTAATATGAGAAATGAAGCGAGAGCTCAAAAAGACTTTGCACTTTCTGACAAAATCAGAGATGAGTTAATTGGAATTGGAATACAGCTTAAAGATGGTAAAGACGGTACGACATTCATATTAGATTAAAAGAGATGAAAACGATTTTGATTGCGCCTTTGTTATTTATGATAAAGCTTTATCAAAAACTCATCTCTCCTTTTTTTCCCTCAAGTTGCAGATTTCAGCCCACTTGTTCACACTACACAAAAGAGGCTTTACTATCTCACGGTTTTTTTAAAGGCAGCTATTTAGGAGTTAAAAGGATTTTGCGTTGTCAACCTTGGGGAGGGTCTGGATTCGACCCAGTACCCAAAAAATAGAACTTTATTTAATACGCTTGTGTTAGACTCTAGTCATCTCAATTTTCTATATTTACAATCAAAATTAATAACTATGTATTTTCTACAAACAGTTTGGGATCCTATATCTGATGGCATTGACGTTTTTGGATATTTTAAAATCCACTACTATAGTCTTATGTGGATGGCCGCATTTATTATCGGTTATTATCTCATGAAAAAAATATACAAAAGCGAAGGCCAATCAGAAGAAAAATTAGAGAGTCTATTTATGTATTCTGTTTTAGGTATTATGATTGGTGCTAGACTGGGACATGTAGTGTTTTATCAATCTGAACTATTTAAAGAAGACTTTTTTAGTGTATTTCTTCCTTTCAGTTTTATTGGCGGAATTCAGTTTACAGGATTCCGTGGTTTAGCCAGCCATGGAGCGGCCATCGGGATGATCATATCAATGTATGTTTACAATAAAAAAATATTAAAAAAATCTGTACTTTGGATTCTTGATCGCGTAGTTATTGCTTCCGCATTAGGAGCTGTATTTATTCGTGTTGGGAACTTTTTCAATTCTGAAATGATTGGAAAACCAACCGAAGAAGGTTTTTCATTAGCTATTATATTTAGACAATTCGACAGTATTCCTAGACATCCTGGTCAATTATATGAAGCATTTGGTTATGTGTTTGTATTTCTATCACTCTTCTTTTTGTACTGGAAAACAAAAAAAAGCACTCAAACAGGGTTCTTATTTGGCCTTTTCTTAGTTCTTTTAATGTCAGTAAGAGTTGTCGTAGAGCAATTTAAAATTGCACAAATTGACAGCAGAGAAGATTGGATCTTGGGCCTTAATACTGGGCAAGTATTAAGTGTTCCTTTTTTAATTGTCGGACTTTATTTTATGTTCTTATACAAACCAAAAGCTGATTAGTTTATAAACACATATAAAAAAATCCACTCAAATGAGTGGATTTTTTTTTAACATACCATAAAGGAATTATTTCTCTTTTTTGTCTAAACGTTTAAGTGTATCGTGCATTATTGGCGTTGCAATAAACAACGATGAGTAAGTTCCAACAAGAACTCCTACTATAAGAGCAAACAATAAACCTCTAAGAGAGTCAGCTCCAAATGTAAACATAGCTAACAATACAACTAAAGTAGTTAGAGATGTGTTTAATGTACGACTCAATGTACTACTTAGTGCACTATTGACTACTTTTTCAAATTTCCAACTTGTATGTTCATTTAAATACTCTCTAATTCTATCAAACACTACAACAGTATCATTTAAAGAATATCCTATCACAGTCAAAATAGCAGCAATAAATGCCTGGTCTATTTCCATGCTAAATGGTAAGAATTTCCATGCAATTGAGAATATCCCTAATACAATTAAAACATCATGAAATACTGCAGCTACAGCCCCTAATGAGAATTGCCATTTTTTAAACCTTAATAGTATATAAAGAAACACTACAATCAGAGAACCTAAGATAGCCCACACAGAAGATTTCTTAATATCATCTGCTATGGTAGGGCTTACTTTTCCTGAATACATTTTCCCGACGTTATTCTCAGCGTTTATAAACTGACTATAGGTTATTGACTCAGGTAAAAACGGCACTAAAGCCTGATATAGTTTTTGTTGAACTTCTTGATCTACTTCGGCAGAGTTTTCGTTCACTTTATATTTAGTAGATATTTTTAATTGGTTTGCACTTCCAATTGTTTTAACCTCAGCACTATTAAATACATCATTTAAAGCTGTCTTAACCTCTTCCGTGTTCATGTCTTTTGCAAAACGAACTGTATATGTTCTTCCCCCGACAAAATCAATTCCTTGATCTAAACCAGTTGTGAATAACGAACCGAGTCCAGCAATTATAATCGTTCCTGAAATAAGGTATGCGATTTTGCGTTTTTTTAGAAATTCGATATTAATAGATCTAAATAAGCCTTTAGTCATTCCAGTTGAAAACTCTAATTTTCCTCCTCGATTTAGGTGCCAGTCAATTAGTAATCTTGAGATAAAAATTGCTGTAAATAAGGACGTTAAAATACCTATCAAAAGAGTTGTTGCAAATCCTTTTATAGGACCTGATCCAAATACATATAATATCAATGCTGTTAAACCTGTAGTAATATTAGCATCTAAGATAGAAGACAATGCGTTACTAAATCCGTCTCTAACAGATTCTTTATAGCCTTTTCCTTTAAATAACTCTTCACGGATACGTTCGTAAATAAGAACATTTGCATCCACTGCGATACCAATCGTTAACACGATACCTGCTATACCTGGCAAGGTTAAAACAGCCCCAAGTCCAGAAAGGATTCCAAAGATTAATACAATATTAAACAATAAGGCAATATTTGAATAAATCCCTGCTTTACCATAATAAAATAACATCCATAAAAGCACCAATGCCAAAGCAATTAAAAATGATTTCATTCCACTATCAATCGCTTCTTGACCCAAAGAGGGCCCAACTTCTTCCGCTTGCACAATATCTGCAGAGGCTGGTAATTTTCCTGCTCTCAACACGTTAGCTAAATCCACAGCTTCATTTAAAGTGAAAGAACCCGATATCTCCGAGTTACCACCAGCAATAGGCCCAGTAGTAACTCCTGGTGCTGAATATACTATTTCGTCTAAAACAATTGCTATTTGACCTGCAGTGTTAAATGCATTTCCAGTCATTTCTTCCCAGACCTTAGCTCCTTTTAAATTCATTTGCATTGAAACGCTTGGACTTCCATTTTGTTGGAAAGCTTGGCGAGCATCGGTAATCACAGCCCCACTAAGTGGTGGCTTATTATCTCGATTACCTTTTAGTGCATACAATTCTACCAGTTCTATGTTCTGAGAATCCTCTCCAATAGTTTGCTGTACTTGTGGAATACCCCACACAAACTTTGCGTAACGTTGTTCTGCAGATAATAACGCACGCACTTGTGGATTGTTAAGGTAGTCCGAAACAAGTTGCTTGTCTTTTTGTTCAAAAGAAGCAATTACAGGCCCACCATTATATCCGGGCGATCGGATTAAATCAATTAATGGGTTTACTTCTCCGTCATTTAGTTGTTCAGCGTCAGTATCTCCAATAATATCAGAAATAGCATCTTCTACAGATTCTGTAGTTTCGTCAGAAGCAACATTAACGTCACTATTAACAATTTCTTTTAATGCATCATTGGCTTTAAAAATAAAGGTTCCAAATTCTTCTCCTTTAAAAGCATCCCAAAATTCAAGTTGAGCAGTGCTTTGTAATAAACCCTTAACACGCTCTATTTCCTTAGCCCCTGGCAGTTCAACTAAGATACGACCGGAATTCCCTATACGCTGTATATTTGGCTGGGTTACCCCAAACTTGTCAATACGTTTACGTAAAACTTCAAAAGCGGATATAATTGATTCGTCAATTTTAGCTGACAATACAGGTTTGACCTCATCATCTGACATATCAAAAGTAACTTCCTCGCTTAGAGTACGATTTGCAAAAACATCTGGAGATGCTAGTTTAGTATCTCCTTCAATTGCTTCAAAAGCAACGAAAAAATCTTCTAAATAGGTGTTCTGACTATCTTTCTGAAGCTCTTCTGCATCGCTTAATGCTTTTCTGAACGCAGGGTCTTTACTTCCATTGGCTAAACCAACAAGAATATCTTTTACAGAAATCTGAAGAATTACATTTATTCCACCTTTAAGATCCAGACCAAGGTTCATGGCTTTCTCTTTAACTTCATCATAGTTAAACTTAGCAATTCCAATATTAAAAACTTGTTCATTTTTAAGAGAGTCCAAATACTTCCCTCGTTCAAGAACACGCTTAGCATCGTAATCTGATTCTGTGTCAGCTATTTTCTCAATAGCAAGCTGTGTTGCGCTGTCTTCTATTTGATTTGCTTTGAAGCTAAATGATAATTGGTAAATACTTACCAAACCAAATAAGATAGCAAATAACTTTACTAGTCCTTTATTTTGCATTATGAATTATTTTTGTCTGCTTTAATTTTAATAAACGAGCAAATATATGATTTACGATGTGATTTGACAATATATTACTATATTTTCAATAAAAAGAGGTTAGATGAACTTCAAGAAGTAGAAAAATCACATTGATGATATATCTAAACTTCTAATAATGAGTTTGTTTTTTTAACGCCTTCAGCGCTTGTGTGTAAATGTACTTTATCACTTTCACTTAACTCTATTTCAATGATTTCTTCAATTCCATTGGCACCTAGCACTACAGGGACTCCAATACATAAATCAGATAGTCCATACTCACCTTCTAATAAGACTGAACATGGGAATATCTTTTTCTGATCACATGCAATTGCTTGAACTAAACCACTTACCGCTGCTCCTGGAGCATACCATGCAGAAGTTCCTAATAGTTTTGTCAACGTAGCACCTCCTACCTTAGTGTCTTTTTTTACTTGCTCCAATCGATCGTTAGAAATAAATTCTGAAACTTTAATACTATTACGAGTTGCATGCGAGATCAAAGGTACCATTCCGACATCACTGTGACCACCAATAACCATTCCGTCAACATCACTAATTGGCGCTCTTAAGGCCTCAGCTAGTCGGTATTTAAAGCGTGCTGAATCTAGAGCACCACCCATTCCTATAATTTTATGCTTTGGAAGCCCTGTTAATTTGTGTGTTAAATACGTCATCGTATCCATAGGGTTACTCACTACAATAAGGACTGTGTTTGGAGAGTACTCTACTAAACTCGTAGAAACTGTTTTTACTATTCCAGCATTAATTCCTATTAACTCATCACGAGTCATTCCTGGCTTTCGTGGAATACCAGATGTAATAACACAAATATCACTATTTGAAGTTTTACTGTAATCATTGGTAGAACCTGTTATTTTTGTGTCAAATCCGTTTAGAGAAGCGCACTGCATTAAGTCCATTGCTTTTCCTTCTGCAAAGCCTTGTTTAATATCTAATAAAACGACTTCTGAAGCAAAGTTTTTAATAGCAATGTACTCTGCACAACTTGCTCCTACGGCACCTGCGCCAACTACTGTTATTTTCATAATTTTTATTTTGTGTTATTGTAATTAATTATCTGATACTAAAGGCAACTCCTGCCGATAGTGTATTGTAATCTTGTATAGTATAGTCTGCAAAAATCTTAAAAAATAATAGATTTAAACGTGTTCCAATTGTTGCTCTAGTTCCACTAGAACTAAAAGCCAAATTGATAGGGTCTGAAATATTTTCAATAATAGTACCGACCGAGTTTTGATTTAAATCTTGAAGATCATAAGATAATGTATAATCTCCATTTACATTAAATTTAGATGTTCCACTGTTATAGCCAAGTCCAGCATAAAATGTAAGAATTTTTAAATCTAAAGACCCTAATGCTTGGATGGTCCATGTATCTAACGCAAAACGGGCTAGACCATTACTTACGGATATTTGATCTGATAGATTTTTACCAATAGCATACTCAATATTTACTGTTGAATAGGCTCCCATAACTGAAATACTAAACGGAAGCTTTCCTAATAGCCCAAGATATTGTGTCAAATCATGTTGAAGTCCGATTCCAATTGAACTTCCATTTACTTTAGCATCATAATTTAAATCTGGAACATATCTAAAGTTTACTTCTGTTTTGTAGGGCAATCCCAAACCAAATTGTACAAAAGGGGTTGGAATGGCATTAATGGGGAGTTCACTTGCAACCCCTCCTGGCATCGTAAAAGAACCAACTTTAAGGTCACCACTAAGAGTTGGAATAGAAACATTAAATGCTGTCTCGGATTCATTATCACTTAAGACTGTAGGAAGCTCATCAGCCCCGTCAGCAACTGTTATATAATTATAATTGCTAGAAAAAAAATCGAACATTTGATCTTTTGATGGAGTAAAAGAGGCATTCATTCCTATAGTAACATCAAAACCTAGTTTCTTATGAGTTTTAGCAGTTGAATACCAACCACTATTCATTCCACTCATTAGACCATTAACAGCGGGATTGAGATAGTTTTCGACTAGCAAACTACCATCTTCACCAGCGAGCAATAAGCTCCCAATTCCTTGTGCTTTTGTTGGGTTTAGACCAAGTAATAAAAAGCAAAAAAGGATTAATTTCTTCATTTTTAAGTTATTAAAAACATCCACTTAAGCATCAATATTGGCATAAATTGCATTTTTCTCAATAAACTCTCTTCTTGGTGGCACGTCATCTCCCATAAGCATAGAAAAAATACGGTCTGCTTCAGTACCGTTGTCAATTTGAACTTGACGCAGAGTCCTGAACTCAGGGTTCATAGTTGTATCCCAAAGTTGACTGGCATTCATTTCACCAAGACCTTTATATCGCTGAATACCTGCACTACCCCCAAAACTCTCAACAATGGAGTCGCGTTCTGCATCACTCCAAGCATACTGCTTCTTTTGACCTTTTTTAACAAGGTACAAAGGAGGAGTAGCAATATAAACATGACCACCTTCAATCAACTCTTTCATATATCTAAAAAAGAAGGTCATGATAAGCGTTGCAATGTGACTACCATCAATATCTGCATCACACATAATCACAATTTTATGATAACGTAATTTCGATAAATTTAAAGCCTTGCTGTCTTCTTCAGTTCCAATTGTAACTCCGAGCGCTGTAAAAATGTTTTTGATTTCTTCGTTTTCAAACACTTTATGCTGCATCGCTTTTTCGACATTTAATATTTTACCTCTTAAAGGCAATATTGCTTGAAATGCACGGTCACGACCTTGCTTAGCGGTACCGCCTGCCGAATCTCCCTCAACAAGGAATACTTCACATTTAGCAGGATCTTGCTCCGAACAGTCACTCAGTTTCCCAGGCAACCCTCCCATGCTCATAACTGTTTTCCTCTGCACCATTTCACGCGCTTTTTGAGCCGCATGACGTGCTTGCGCAGCTAAAATAACTTTTTGGACAATTATTTTTGCATCGTCTGGGTTTTCTTCCAAATAATCTGTTAGCATTTGCGAGACGGCCTGACTAACAGAAGCAGATACTTCACGATTTCCTAATTTTGTTTTTGTTTGACCTTCAAACTGAGGTTCTTGAACTTTAACAGATATAATGGCGGTCAATCCTTCCCGGAAATCATCACCTGCAATGTCAAATTTAAGTTTATCTAGCATCCCAGACTCGTCGGCATACTTTTTTAGAGTATGTGTCAATCCACGTCGGAAACCAGATAAATGCGTCCCACCTTCGTGAGTGTTTATGTTATTTACATAGGAATGTAAGTTTTCAGCATATGATGTGTTATAAATCATTGCTACTTCAACAGGGACTCCATTTTTTTCACCTTCAAAAGCAATCACCTTTTTCATTATAGGATCACGATTGCTATCTAAGTATCTTATAAACTCGGAAAGTCCTTCTGTAGAGTGAAACGTTTCTCCCAAAAACTCACCTTTGTCATCTTTTTCCCTTTGATCAACAAGAACGACGGTAATTCCTTTATTCAAAAATGCTAGCTCTCTAAGCCTACTCGCTAAGGTTTCGTAAACATACACCAATGTCTGAGTAAATATCTCTGGGTCTGGTCTAAAAGTTACCGTAGTTCCTCTTCGATCTGTTTCCCCTATTTGCTTCACAGGATACATGGCTTTTCCACGCTCATATTCTTGCTCATAAACCTTTCCGTCTCTATAAACTGTTGCTTTTAAGTGCTCAGAAAGTGCATTCACACAACTCACACCCACTCCGTGTAGTCCCCCAGAGACCTTATAAGAATCTTTATCAAACTTACCACCAGCACCAATTTTAGTCATTACAACTTCAAGAGCAGAAACCCCTTCTTTTTTATGTAAGTCAACAGGTATTCCACGACCATTATCTTCTGTAGTTATGGAATTATCTTCATTAATAATAACCGTAATCTTATCACAGTGTCCCGCTAAGGCCTCATCAATAGAATTATCAATAACTTCGTACACCAAGTGATGCAATCCCCTCAAACCTACGTCTCCAATATACATTGAAGGTCGCATACGCACATGCTCCATGCCCTCTAAAGCCTGAATGCTATCCGCTGAATAACTGCTTTTTTTAATTTCTTCGCTCATTATTTTAATTGTATTAATTTAAGCTAATACAGAACAACTGCATCAACTTAACAAATATAATTAATGTCCAAAGCTTTCTAAGGTGGTTTTTATAGAATTTAGCTATAATTATTAACAATTATTCAGCCCTATCAAACTCTCTTAAATCAACTAAAAACAGCCTTAAAATAGATTTAAGCTGTTTGAATAATAGCATTAATTGTATAATTGTAAAAAGATGTCTAAGAAAGCTTTATTTTGGATTGAAAAAGACTAGTCATAAGCCTTGTCATGTACTTTAGACACCGCTCTACCGCTTGGATCGTTCATGTTTTTAAAGGCCTCATCCCAGTCCAAGGCTATTTTGGTGCTACACGCAACACTTGCTTCTTGCGGAACGCACAGCGCCGCAGCATCACTAGGGAAGTGCGATTCAAAAATAGATCGATAATAGAACTCTTCTTTATTTTGCGGAGTTTGAATTGGAAATCTAAAACGCGCATTCATCAACTGATCATCTGTGACGGCCTCCTCTACAACTTCTTTTAAAGTGTCAATCCAATTGTAGCCAACACCGTCACTAAATTGTTCTTTTTGACGCCAGACCACACTTTCCGGTAACATATCTTCAAACGCTTTCCGGACCACCCATTTCTCCATACGCTCTCCATTAATCATTTTATCTTGAGGATTGATCCGCATGGCGACATCAATAAATTCTTTATCCAAAAATGGTACACGTCCTTCAATTCCCCATGCAGCTAAACTTTTGTTAGCACGTAAACAATCATACTTGTGAAGCTTGCTTAGCTTTCGAACAGTTTCATCATGAAACTCCTCAGCATTTGGCGCTTTGTGAAAATACAAATAACCTCCAAATAACTCATCTGCTCCCTCGCCGGAAAGTACCATTTTGATACCCATAGATTTTATAACCCTAGCCATCAAATACATTGGAGTTGACGCCCTAATAGTTGTAACATCATACGTTTCAAGATTATACACCACATCATGAATAGCATCTAAACCTTCCTGTATAGTAAATTTAATCTCATGATGAACCGTCCCAATGTGGTCCGCTACTATTTGAGCTGCAGCTAAATCCGGAGACCCATCAAGGCCTACCGAAAACGAATGCAACTGTGGCCACCAAGCAACAACCTTATCATCTGACTCAATACGTTTGGATGCATATTTTTTAGCGATCGCAGAAGTCACAGAAGAATCCAATCCACCAGACAATAATACTCCATAAGGTACATCTGACATTAACTGTCGATGCACTGCATCTTCTAATGCTTTTTTTATTTCCGAAATATGTGTTTCATTTTCCTTAACAGCAGCATACTCATCCCATTCACGCTTATACCACTGAACCAACTCTCCGTCTCGGCTAGAGAGATAATGCCCCGGCGGGAACAACTCGATTTTGGAGCAGTAGCCCTCTAAAGCCTTCAACTCTGAGGCTACATAAAAAGTGCCATTTTGATCCCAACCCATGTACAAAGGAATAATCCCCATATGGTCACGAGCAATAAAATACTCATTGTTTTCGACATCATAAATAGCAAATCCGAAAATTCCATTTAAGTCATCAACAAAATCTAACCCCTTTTTTTTGTATAACGACAAAATAACCTCACAGTCACTTTGAGTTTGAAATTCATAACCAGAACTTAATTGACCTCTAATTTCACGATGATTGTAAATCTCCCCGTTTGCAGCAAGAATTAACTTGCGATCTGCGCTAAAAAGCGGTTGTTTTCCAGAAGCAGGATCAACAATCGCCAAACGCTCATGCGCCATAATAGTTTTGTCATCACTGTAAATTCCACTCCAATCAGGGCCCCGATGTCTTATTTTTTTTGACATTTCAAGCACTAAAGGCCTTAATATTTCAGCTTTTTGCTTTAAATCAAATGCACAAACTATCCCACACATACTTAAATATTGAATATTGAGGCACAAATATGACTATATAGTTTAAAACTATAAACATTAAATGTAATATTGATTACATATATAACCTATATTACATTTTTTATGATTTAAATGAAACTTATTTTATATAAAAAAGATGTTATAGTAACAAAAAGAAACAATTAAGTTATTTTTTACTAAGGAATATTTAAATACTTATGTGTTTGAAGCGAAACCTTCCATTTTGGATGTTTCATCACATATTCAACAATAAAAGGCGTAATTTTTTCACGCTTGCTCCATTCAGGTTGGAGATAAAGAATACAGTTTGGATTAACTTTTGACGCCTGTTCTTCAGCAAATTTAAGGTCATTCAGATTATAAACAATCACTTTTAGTTCATCCGCTTTTTGATATACCTCGTCCAAGGGGTCTTTTAATTTTTTAGGTGACAAACAAATCCAATCCCAATCCCCTGTGAGCTTATAAGCACCAGAAGTTTCGATGTGCGTTTGCATTCCCTTTGACTTTAGCTCAGTAGTTAAGGGGGTCATATTCCACATCAACGGCTCACCACCAGTAACTACAATTGTTTGACTCTCTTTAGCCGCCTGGTCAGAGATGGACTCAATGGAAGTTGGAGGATGTAATTCTGCATTCCAACTTTCTTTGACATCACACCAATGACATCCAACATCACAGCCTCCTATTCTAATAAAATAAGCCGCGGTTCCTTTATGGAAGCCTTCTCCTTGAATAGTGTAAAACGCCTCCATGAGCGGAAGCATTTTACCCACACTGACAAGTGATTTGATTTGGGGTTTCATCATAATAAGCAAAAATAGTTTACTGTTTTTGGTTTAAGTAATAAAAGTTCAATTATTTTTACCCAGATTTAAACATCAGCGAATAGTTTAAATATATTACATTTTATAAATACTAACGCCTTAGATAAAGTTCACTTTATAAATTTTATAATTAAAATAATTTAGCAACTTACACAACATGAAATATTATTTATTTTTAGCAACACTACTAGGACTTTTTGTAGCCTGTGAAAAGCCAGCAGATCCATTCATGATTACTAAAAACAGTGTTGGACTCTTAACTGACTCTACTATGATTAAAGACCTTAAAACAATTTTTTTAAACGACTCCTTAAGCAGGTTCATAGGGGGTGACGAATTTATAGGATCCACTAATACTATTAGTGTTTACGAAAAAGCTTCAGGAATCTTATTGCTTGAGCTGGACCCTAATTTAGCCTTAGATTCATTGTCAAGTATTCGAACTGTCCGCATCATGGATCCACGTTTTAAGAATCAAGATGGACTAAACAAGCTTAGCACATTTGGAGATATAAATTCAAGATACCTAATCTCTAGCATTCAAAATACACTGAAAAATTTAATCATTTCAGTCGATAAAATCAATGCTTATTTCACACTCAGCAAAGCAGAACTACCAGAAGAGATGCGCTATAACATGAATAGTAAGATTGAAGCAATTTCAATCCCTGAAAATGCAAAAATAAAAGACTTTTATCTTCAATGGTATTAAAATATGGCAGCTTATAAAATTCAAAAAAAACCTTTTGTAGTTCCTACAACTGACGGCAAACTCATAGAAGAACATTTTGGAAAAGCATCAGACGGAAACAGCGCTATAAGCATTGCTTATATGGTAGCACCACCTGGCTGGAGTGAACCTTTCCAAACTCCTAATTTCGACGAGTTCACACACATCATCAAGGGTAAAAAACAATTTATTATTGACAACGAAAAGATAGTCTTAGAAACAGGTCAGTCTATGAAAATCTGTAAAAACACAAGAGTACAATACTCAAACCCCTTTAATGAGCCTTGTGAATACTTAGCCATTTGTACGCCTGCATTTTCATTAGAAAACGTAAATAGAGAAGATAATTAATGTATTCACTCCTGCCAAAAATTGTCGGAGCACTCTTAAACAGTATTGGAATCTTAAATTCCAAACTCGCATCAAGACTTGCACTCCAAGTATTCTCCAAACCACGAAAAGGCAAGTTAACTCCTGACGCAAATTCGTTTTTAAAGACCGCCACTAATTCAACAATGTATTACACTAGTTTTCCTATCCAAGTCTACAACTGGAAAGGACCAAAAGAAACTATACTTTTAGCGCATGGCTGGGAAAGCAACAGTAACAGATGGCGCAAAATAGCTAAGAAACTAACTGATAAAGGTTACAATGTCGTCGCCTTAGATGCTCCTGCACATGGTGCATCGGGAAGCCCTGATTTTAACGCTTTATTATATGCTGAGTTTATCTATGTTGTATGTCTGAAATTCAAGCCTACTAGTGTCATTGGTCATTCTGTTGGAGCAATGGCTCTGGTGTTTTCTCTTCATAAATATGAAAACAAAACGATTAAAAAAGCGATACTACTTGGAGCGCCCTCAAACTTTAAAGATATTTTGAAACGCTACACAGACATGATGGGTTATAGCCGATTGATATGCAGTGGTATAGAAAGACAAATTGAACGGAAATTCGGGCAACCGACTAGCCATTATTCAACAGCTAAATTTATTGAAAACCTCAAAATAGAGGGGCTAATTATTCATGACGAAAAAGACAAAGTCATTCCTTATTCAGATGCACTTGAGATTAATACTTCCTTTAAAAACGCAATATTTATTTCTACAAAAGGACTTGGACACTCTTTAAAAGGTGATTATATTTCTGGTGAAATAATAAAATTCTTGAGCCACTAAAGTTTTGTAAATTTGCATTATGGATCCAATGACAACAAGACTTAATAAATACCTAAGTGAAGCAGGTTACTGCTCGCGACGAGCTGCTGATAAATTAATCGATGAGGGACGCATCACTATCAACGGCCTAGTTCCAGAAATGGGCACCAAAGTAATTACTGGTGATGAAGTGAAAGTAGACGGGAAAATAATCCTTAATGACGCTAAAAAAAGAACCTATATCGCTTTCAATAAACCGATTGGAATTGTTTGCACTACTGATCGTGGTGTTGAAAAAGATAATATTATTGATTATATCAATTATCCCACTAGGATATTCCCGATTGGACGACTAGACAAGGACAGTGAGGGCTTAATCCTACTTACAGATGACGGCGACATTGTCAATAAAATTCTTCGAGCAAGCAATAATCACGAAAAAGAATATATAGTTACAGTCGACAAGCCTATTTCACAAACTTTTATTCAACGCATGTCAAGTGGTATCCCAATTTTAGAGACAACAACTAAAAAATGTGAAGTACAAAAACTAAGTACTTTTAAATTTAAAATAATCTTAACACAAGGGCTTAATCGACAAATTCGTCGCATGTGCGAGTATCTTGACTACGATGTACAATCTCTTAAACGTACCCGAATTATGAATATTCATTTGAAATCTGAACTTGGAGCTCATAGAGACCTAACTAAATTAGAGCTTACAACTTTAAATGAAACTTTGAAAGACTCTAAAAAAACACTCGAATGAAGTCTGTAGCTCCATTTCACCTTGCAATTCCTGTCTTCAACCTAGAAGAATGCCGTGTTTTCTATAGAGATATCTTAAACTGCGAAGAGGGGCGCAGTACTGACCAATGGGTAGACTTCAATTTCTTTGGCCATCAACTCGTGATTCACTACAAAGCAAAAGAAGCGGAATCTTATCTTCATTTAAATAAAGTGGACGGCAAACAAGTTCCGGTGCCTCATTTTGGAGTTATTCTGTCGTGGGAAGATTTTGAAATGTTTTCAGGAGACTTGAAACATAAAAAAATAGCATTTATTATAGAGCCTTACATTCGTTTTAAAGGACTCAGTGGGGAACAGGCTACTATGTTTTTTTATGATCCCTCTGGAAATGCTTTGGAGTTTAAAGCGTTCAAAGACTACTCTAAAATTTTTGCTAAATAGTTTATTTAGAGGCGTGACGTTCGCAAGCTAAAAGCGTGTTTTTAAGCAACATTGCTATGGTCATTGGACCTACACCACCCGGAACTGGTGTGATATAACTTGCTATTTTAGAGATACTTTCAAAATCAACATCTCCGGTAATTCTGTAGCCCTTTTTCTTAGATTCATCAACGACCCTAGTAATTCCAACATCAATAATAACAGCTCCTGGCTTTACCATTTCAGCTGTTAAAAATTCAGGGATCCCTAGGGCTGCAACTATAATATCTGCTTCTAATGTTAATTTCTCTAAGTTAGTAGTACGACTATGTGCAATAGTTACAGTGGCATCTCCAGATGGGCGTTTTTGACTCATCAAAATACTCATTGGCCTTCCTACAATGTGACTCCGACCTATGACCACAACGTGCTTTCCAGAAGTTGGAACTTTGTAGCGCTCAAGTAATTCCATTATTCCATAAGGAGTAGCAGACAGAAAAGTTGGTAAATCAAGTGCCATTCGACCCACGTTCATAGGATGAAATCCATCCACATCTTTATCAGGATGTACCGCCATTAAAACCTTTTGTTCATCAATGTGTTTTGGCAGAGGAAGTTGTACAATAAATCCGTCTATTTCTGGATTTTCGTTTAGAGCATGTATTTGAACTAATAATTCATGCTCTGTTGTTTCTACTGGCAAATCAATAAGCGTTGAGCTAAAACCAACAAGCTCACAAGCCTTAACTTTGGCGCCTACATAGGTCATACTAGCTCCGTTGGTACCCACAAGAACCGCAGCCAAATGTGGAGCTCGTTTGCCTTGTTTTTTAATTTCGGTAACTGCAGAAGCAATTTCAACCTTTATGGCTGCACTTGTTTGTTTTCCATCTAATAAAATCATTGCAAATTGGTCATTAATTAATATTTATCGTGGCATATTTTTCATCATTTCCATCATTTTTCGACCCCCGCCTCCTTGCATCATTTTCATCATTTTACTCATCTGATTGAATTGCTTCATCAGTTGATTTACTTGCTGAATAGATGTTCCAGATCCTGAGCCGATACGTTTTTTCCGACTGTTATTTAAGAGGGTTGGCTTGGTTCGTTCTTCAGGTGTCATCGATTGAATAATAGCTTCGATATGCTTAAAGGCATCGTCGTCTATATCTACGTTTTTCATCATTTTTCCAGCCCCAGGAATCATTCCCATGAGGTCTTTCATATTACCCATCTTTTTTACCTGCTGAATCTGAGATAAAAAATCATCAAAACCGAATTGGTTTTTGGCGATTTTCTTTTGAATTTTTCGAGCTTCTTGTTCATCAAATTGTTCTTGTGCACGCTCAACTAAAGACACCACATCTCCCATTCCCAATATTCGCTCAGCCATACGCGATGGATAGAACACGTCTATTGCCTCCATTTTTTCGCCAGTCCCTATAAACTTGATTGGTTTGTTAACGACTGATTTTATGGATATCGCAGCACCACCACGAGTATCCCCATCTAATTTTGTAAGGATAACCCCATCAAAATTAAGTATATCATTAAAGGCTTTAGCTGTATTGACTGCATCTTGCCCAGTCATTGCATCCACCACAAATAACGTTTCTTGGGGCTGGATTGCTGAATGAATATTTGCTATTTCAGTCATCATCATCTGGTCAACCGCTAAACGACCAGCTGTATCAATAATGACTACATTACACCCTTTGGCTTTAGCAGCCACAATCCCTGCTTTTGCAATGGCTACGGGGTCATTATTGCCTTGATCACTATAAACCTCAACATCAACTTGTTCACCTACAATATGCAACTGATCAATGGCTGCTGGACGGTATACATCACAAGCCACCAACATTGGCTTTTTAGCCTTTTTTGTTTTTAGATAATTAGCAAGCTTTCCAGAAAAGGTAGTTTTTCCTGATCCTTGCAAACCTGACATTAAAATTACACTTGGAGTTGCTGATAAATTAACCTCTTCTACATCACCTCCCATTAATGCGGTGAGCTCATCCTTTACAATTTTCACCATCAATTGGCCCGGCTGAAGCGTTGTCAATACATTTTGACCTAATGCTTTTTCCTTAACCCGGTTGGTAAAATCTTTAGCTATTTTATAATTAACATCGGCATCCAACAAAGCTCGTCTAACCTCTTTTAGAGTCTCGGCAACATTAATTTCTGAAATACGCCCATGTCCTTTAAGAACGTGGAGGGCTTTATCTAATTTTTCACTTAAATTATTAAACATAAAATGCAATTTTTTTCGAGCTACAAAAGTAAAGAAATATTTTATTTTAAGGCAGTTATTGAGCTGTTAAACCTACGGAATTGATTTTTTATAATATGCACTGTTCGCTAAGGAGTTGAGCTCGATATTTGCAATAATTTACCATTATAAAACTGCTGCCCAGTCTTAGCAAATTCAAATATATAAGTTCCCATTTGAGACGCTGTGTTTGGCGCTTCATACCCAGGGAATGCTTCTTCAAGCATTTCTGTTTGTACAGCTCCCAATGCGAGGACATTAAATGAAGGCCCTGATTCTTTATACTCTTCTGCTAATAGCTCTGTTAAAGTAATCACAGCACCTTTACTAGAACTGTAAGCGGCAAGCCCTGGGAATTTAACGGACCCTTGAACCCCTCCCATGGAACTAATAGTGACTACATGACCATTTTTAGGCATAAATGGAATTATGAGTCTAGTAAGTTCCGCGACTCCAAAAACATTAGTATTATACACTTGTTTGAAATCTTCAAAAGTCGTGTCTAAAAACGGCTTATTTAAAAGTGTTCCAGCATTATTAATTAAGATATCAACATGTGACCATTGTTTTTGAACGAAGTCATTGACGCTTACATAATCTTCAGACTTATTAAGGTCAAAAGATAAAGCTGTTATGTTCTCTAAATTTAAATTTGCTACAGGGCTAGCGTTTCGAGATAGAGCTAAAACAGCGTAACCTGCATTTGCAAAAAGTTGTACTAATTGAAAACCAATACCTCGGCTTGTTCCTGTAATAATAACTGTTTTATTTGGCTTCATATACATAGGATTTAAACACTGTAATTAGCGAAGGTACAAAGACCTCAATAAATAATATTTAATTTGACTGTTTTACATTTAATTTAAGCGTAGAGAGACCATAAAAAGCAGCCATTAGTCCTAAAATAAAAACCTCAAACCATAAGAGATAGTAAGGCCATTCTCCTATTACTAAAGGGTTATTAACCTGTGGCGGCTCAGCTAAGTACATGTAATTAGACCCTAAATAGAAATTCAAAGGCATGAGAATGAACATTAAAATATTTAAAATTAAAAAAGACATGAGACTAGAATATTTGGAAGGCTGTATGTTTAAATTCCTAAACATATAAAGTGGCATTAACAAAATTAAAACGTGTCTTACATAGTACTCTAGATAAGCAAAATGACTTCCATCGTAGCCGTTCATTTGAGGCGTAAGAACAGACATGATGCCACCGATAATTCCAGAGTAAAATACAAAATCAAATAAAAACTGCTTTCGTTTAATAAATGGAAGGAAAGAACAAATAAGACCAGATATTCCACAAAGATGAAAAGGCAGGTCTGTTATAATGTTCCAATCCCCATTTAAAGCGGTACGTAAGGGGGTTATAACGGATGAAAAAAACAAAATAGCACCCATTAAATATGTGACTCTGGTATTGTTTTGAGTTGATAATTTACGTCCAACTATTAAAAATGATATAATAATAGCAACAACAATACTATTATTTACAATCCATTCATTAGACATGAAATCAATTATATAATTTGGAAACGTTTGGTTGGCTAAAAATCTCAAAACTTGAATGTTGTTTAAAAGTCAATTAAACTATATATTAGAAATAAAGATACATAATTCAAAGATATTATTATTTTTACAATTAATAATAGGGTCATTAACTCAGTTGGTTCAGAGTGTTACCTTGACAGGGTAGAAGTCACTGGTTCGAATCCAGTATGACCCACCAAATAAAAACCCACTCA
>CAJXDP010000022.1 GCA_913052445.1 uncultured Formosa sp. | reverse complement strand
AATGAAAAAATTATAAGAAAAAATTCCAAACAATCCCAAATCTTACCACAAAATCACGATAGGGATAGTTAGGAGCGGAGTAATAGTCATAGCCAGTGATTGCAGAATTGAAGTGTTCTGCCTTCAAGAATATACGTGCTTGACTAATTTTGGCATTAACAAAAAAGTCTATTCTAGGAAAATCTCCAATTTCTGTATTATTTTGAGTGTAAAACTCTGAGAGAAGAGGGTCATATGCGTTCATCTTATAACTAGAAAAATAGCTCAAAGTAACTCCTGTTTGTAAAAATAATGCCTTTTTGAAAAACTCATTAGAATAATAAAAAGTGTGGCGTGAGACTAAATTTGGAACATTCAGAACCTGATCACCATCAAAAACACTCTGAAAAAGAATCGTGTTATTTAAAGCAAACTTTTTGTAGTTTATTTCATTAGAAAACTTTGCTCTAACGTAATTTAGTGTTCCTGTATATTGAAAGGGCTTGACTACTGCATCATTATTTTTTGCGAAGTACAGGTAGTTGGATACTGTATTGTACTCTATTAAAAAATTACCATACTTTTTAGAATCAACGCTAATCGCCAATTGCTTTGTTTGTTGGTTTCTAAAATTATTTCGCCAATTATAGCTCAAATAATCGCTTTGAAATAGCTGAAAGTTAAAATCTGGTGCTTTTGAATTTATGTGAATCCTAGCGCTAGCGCCTAAATCGTCTGAAACAGCATAAGAAACGTCACCATTAATAAAATTACCTTCAAGTTTTCCTGTTAAATTAAATCCTAAATCTCCTTTTACGTGCAGAGCGCCTATTTTATTTTGATAAGCTCCTGCAAATGAAAGTACATCCCCCAACAAACGATTGGTAATCGTTTGATTATTTACAATCACAAGCGAGTTGTAACCGTAATTATAGTTGTTATATCCTAAGCTAGCCTTGAAAGCTCCTAGAGTTTCATTTGAGTAACACGTGTTCAGTTCTGCATAAAAACTCTCATGAGTAGATTTATCTGAGATATTAGACGAAACAAATGCATCCCCAAAGAAAGAATTATTAGCATCTTGGGTGAAATGGTAATATTTGTCCTCAAATGTCAGTAGATTACCTATTGAAATTTGATTAGAATTTAGTGAATCTCGCTCTTTTATCAAATAAGATTGGGCCATATGAAAACGCTTACCTTTTAAATTACTTTGAGCATTTTCAAACAAAGGATCAAACAACGAACGGTCTGTAAACTCTGGGTCACCAGACTCAAAACTCACCAGATCTTCGCCTGAAATACCTCCATTTTCTTGATTAAGAATATTTTGCATTACAATATGTGTCCTTAATGCGTATTTTTTGTTTTTAGAGTTATAATTTGTTGTGAATCTAAAATTTCCAGTCCTAGATAAAATATGCTGATAATTCCCCAAAGATCGCATTCCTTTGTAAGCTATTGATAGGTTAAATTGATCGGAAGTATTTACTGTGAAAAAAGCATCCAACACATGTCCTTGCTCAAAAGCCGTTTTGTACATCAATTCAGTAAATGGTGTAGGTACCCGGTAATAGTCAATGGCATCCAAATCCATGTAATTAAAATGCTTGGCAGTCGCTCCAATTTTAGGAACAATACTCGATGATTTAAAATCATGACTTAATGTGTTATATGTCTGTCCCATATTACTGAAAGGCAGAAGCTCAAAATCGTCTTTTCTAAGGAAGTTGAATTTATAATCTTTATTTAAAGACAATGTCGTATCAATCTGAATTGTGTCATTTTCGCGAGTAATTATAAGGTAGTCTTGAATTTTAGCCTCATCGTTTTTGACAGCTTTTCTTGATGGCTTTCCTGAAAGAGAATCTCTATTAAATTGCCCATTATCAGACCCTCTTTGAGGTAAATCTTTTCCACCTCCAATAGTCAGCTTACGTTGGGAAAATGCAGTATTTCCCATAAGAAAACAAAAAAGGATTAAAACTAATTTATGCATAATTGAGAATCTAATAGCAAATTATTGTTTGGACAAAAGTAGCAAATATCTAATCTATTTTGTTTTTTTACTGAATAAAGACTGATTTAGATCACTTTTTAGTACCAAAAAAGAAAATAATGTTAGAATTAAAATTTTCGGATTTTGAATTTGAGTGTGGAACTGACGAAGCAGGGCGTGGATGTTTAGCAGGGCCAGTAACAGCAGCAGCAGTTATTTTACCTCTCGATTTCAAAAATACACTACTGAATGATTCTAAACAACTTTCGCACAAAAAAAGAGAATTATTAAAGCCTGTTATTGAATCTGAAGCTGTTTTTTACGGAGTTTCGAATGTGTTTCCAGAAAAAATAGATGAAATAAACATCTTAAACGCCTCTATCTTAGCCATGCATAACTCTATTTCTCAATTAAAAAAAGTTGAATTTATTTGTGTAGACGGAAATAGATTCAAAGCGTTCAATTTAATTCCGCACCAAACCATTATTAGAGGAGATGGTAAGTATCAAAATATAGCTGCGGCATCAGTTTTAGCTAAAACTTACAGAGATGCATACATGGAAAAAATTGACAAAGAATTTCCGATGTATAATTGGAAGCAAAACAAAGGGTACCCAACTAAAGAACATAGGATGGCTATAAAAAAATACGGACCAACCAAATACCATCGTATGTCATTTAGACTTTTAGCAAAATCAGCTCCTATTGGATTTTAAATCTTATCTTTGTTTCAGTACGAATAACGGAAATCCATCAATGCTTAGAATTTTATATTTTTCAGTGTTTTCTTTACTAATTTCCAGCTGTAGTAATACAAAGAATAGCGAGCGATCAATTGATGAATTAGTGCCTAATAATTCAACTCTTGTCCTTTCTATAAATTCACTTGAGAGCTTCAAAAGTGCGCTAACCAACAGCGAATTAGCCACTAAAACCAGCTTGTTTAACCAATTAAAAAAAGCATTAAATCCATTAGACAGTATGCTTAGTAAGAGCCCGCTATTGGTATGTATAACAAAAGAGTCTGAAGAAAACGCATATACTTTCATAACACATCTCAGAAATAAAAACCCAAAGGATAGCCTGTTAATACCCTTCATAACTATTGATAGCATACTAGTTGCTTCAAATTCTAAGGCGATGTTAAAAGCTATTAAATCGCAAAAAAAATCGTACTATTCTAAGCTTTTCAAAAGACGTGAAGCGTCTGCTAGTTTTTCTGTTTATTATAGGCCGCCTACCAATCTAATTGCCTTAAATTCTATTGCAATTGGTCCGCTCTTTTTGGATTTTAATATGACGCCTAAAGGCCTAACTTTTAGCGGGACATTACTAGACGAAAAGGAAAGTAATAAGTGGTTTAAAATTTTTCAAAAATTAGAACCTCAATCACAAACTCTGCAAGCTATTTTCCCATCTGAAAGTCAGCAAAGTAGTATTTTTAGTTATAATGACTTTGATCTTCTACAAAGAAACATAGATTCTATAGGCTATAACTCAAAAAAAACAGAATTAGCCAAAGCATTTTTTAGTACCATAAAAGAAATTGGGGTATTTGAAACCGAGCAAGGATCGGGAATTGCTTTAAAATCTATTGACATTAGTGCTACTTATGAAGCTTTAAATGGATTTCAAAATGAACTAACTAGTTTCCGATCTATTCCATTATTTGAATTCACAGAGTCTTTGTTATTTAATGAAGCTTTTGGATCACTACTTCCTAAAATATCCCCAACTAAATTTATAACATTAGACGATTATCTTGTTTTTTCTGATTCAAATGAGTTGTTGCAAATGACCATCTCCAATTACTTCAACAAAAATACGCTGGACTCCAACTTATCATATGAAACAATTCAAAAATCCTTAAGTGACGAGGCGTCTGTTCAGCTCTATTTCAACCACTACCGCCTAGCGGAGTGGTTAAATACTCTATTTAAAACGAATGTAAAAGAAAGCGAATTGAATGCCTACAAGCTCTCAGGAATACAATTGGTTAAAGACGATAACTTGATGCACATAAATGGTGTCTTACAAAAATCAAAACCGAGACCGTCAAAAAGTCTAATCATTGAGGAATTTAACTTAGTGCTTCAAAATGATATACTAATGGGGCCGGTATTTGTCTCTAATCACAAAACGAAAGGAAAAGATATCTTAGTTCAAGATATTAATAACAATCTATATCTAATATCTAACAAGGGCATAGTGTTATGGAAAAAAACTCTTAAGAACGCTATTTTGGGGGCGGTAGAACAAGTTGATTTATATAAAAATGGCCGACTTCAGCTGGTGTTTTCAACTAAAAATAGATTACATATTATTGACAGAAACGGTGAAAATGTAGGAAATTTTCCCCTTGAATTTAAAGACGAAATCACCCAGCCAGTAGCTGTCTTTGATTATGACAAAAAACGAAACTATCGTTTTTTAATAACACAAACCTCTAACCTTTTAATGTATGACCTCAAAGGAAAACGTGTGAAAGGATTTAAATATAATCCTTCACAAAATATTGGAAAACAACCAATTCATATACGACACCGTGAAAAAGACTTTATTGTGTTCAGCGCAGGTCGCCAACTCAAACTGCTTGACCGCCGGGGCAATGTACGAGTAAGTGTTAAAGAAAATATCGACTTTTCAAATGAGTCTATCTACTTTTATAATTCGTTATTTACAACAACAAACATTAAAGGCGAGTTAGTTCAAGTAAATACAAAAGGAAACGTGAGTCGCCAAAGCTTAGGTCTATCCGCTAACCATGACATCACTACAACATCAAAAACTCTCGTGACAAGAACGGGTAACAAGCTGTCTATTAAATCAAACAGTACAGAGTTGGAATATGGAAGTTACACCCCTCCTTCAATATTTTATTTAAAAGATAAAATATATGTCACCATAACAGACTTGCAAGCAAAAAAAGTGTGGTTATTTGATAGCCAAGCTAAAGTATTTCCAAAGATTCCTGTTTTTGGAAATAGTGCTATTGATCTCGCAAATGCTGACAAGGACTCTGCTATTGAATTTGTTACAAAAAGTGACTCTAATAGTATAATATTATACCAGATGTACTAGCTTGAAATAGCCTCAAAAAGAGTTAAGAAATGTTTTAAAAGCTTTTCTTTTACCTCTTTTTCATTCACTCTCTCCTTTCCTAACTCAATATTTAAAGAAGTTACTGCTTTACCACGGATGCCACACGGAATTATATTATCAAAATATCCTAAATCTGCATTTACATTTAAGGCAAATCCATGCATGGTGACCCAGCGGCTAGCACGAACTCCCATTGCACAAATTTTACGAGCAAACGGAGTACCTACGTCCAGCCAAACTCCTGTTTCGCCAGGACTACGCTCGGCTTTGATACCATATTCTTCAAGAGTTAATATGATTGTGTCTTCAAGAAAACGAAGAAATTTATGAATATCGGTGAAAAAATTCTCAAGATCTAAAATCGGATAACCAACTACCTGACCCGGGCCATGGTACGTAATATCACCACCACGGTTTATTTTATAAAAAGTAGCCCCTTTGGATTGTAATTGCGATTCTGACAGCAAAAGATTGGTCATATCTCCACTCTTACCCAAGGTATAAACATGTGGATGACTAACAAATAACAAGTGGTTTGGTGTAATTAATCCTGCTGATTCACGACGGTTTTTAATTTTAATGTCAATCGTTGCTTTAAACAACTTTTCTTGGAAATCCCAAACATCTTTATAATCTCTAAGACCTAGATCTTGTACCTCAATCGTTTTATTCATAGCTCACAAAGATACAGGATTATGCTTTAGGATTATTCAAAATAACTAGAGCTGCCATAACGCCTGGCACCCAGCCACAAAGGGTTAATAAAAATACAATAACGATAGACCCACACCCTTTATCGTAAACCGCTAAAGGAGAGAACAGAATAGAAAGAATAACACACCAAATACTCATAAAAACTATTGTTAAATTACATTTATAAATGTTAGCTACATTTATAAAAAGAACCTTACAAAACCAATCTAGGATTTATTCAACATAAATTGAAATCTTAAGCAATAGTCAGTATCTTTGTAACTTTAAGAATCTTTACAAGAGTACTATGTCGCAGCTTTCAGAACAAGAAATTGTACGTCGTGAAAAACTATCAAAATTACGTGAATTAGGAATCAATCCCTATCCCGCAGATTTATACGCTGTAACTCATAGCAGCACTAATGTAAAGTCTGATTTTATAGAAGGAAAAAAGGTAGTATTGGCTGGTCGATTAATGCGGAAAAAAATACAAGGAAAAGCAGCTTTTGCCGAACTACAAGACAGTGAGGGACGTATCCAAATTTATATTAATCGAGATGAAATATGCCCCGGAGAAGATAAAAGTAAATACAATGACGTTTTCAAAAAACTCCTTGACTTAGGAGATTTTATTGGAATTGAAGGTGAATTGTTTAATACTCAAGTAGGTGAAAAAACAGTTTTGGTCAAAAACTTTATTCTATTAAGTAAAGCTTTAAAGCCGCTACCCCTGCCAAAAACAGATGCTGAAGGCAACACATATGATGAGTTTAATGATCCTGAAATGCGATACCGTCAACGCTATGCAGATTTGGTAGTAAACCCGCATGTCAAAGAGGTGTTTGTAAAGCGATCAAAGCTTTTTACTGCTATGCGTAACTTCTGTAATAAAAGCGGTTATTTTGAAGTAGAAACTCCAATTTTACAATCTATACCTGGAGGTGCTGCAGCAAGACCATTTTTAACTCATCACAATTCATTAGATATACCTATGTACATGCGAATTGCATGTGAATTATACTTAAAAAAATTAATTGTTGGGGGTTTTGACGGAGTATATGAATTTGCAAAAACTTTCAGAAATGAAGGAATGGATCGAACTCACAATCCAGAGTTTACAATGATGGAAATCTATGTTGCTTATAAAGATTACAATTGGATGATGGTCTTTTGTGAGCAACTACTAGAGCAATGTGCTATCGCTGTTAACGGAACTACCAAAACCACTTTTGGAGATTATGAAGTCAATTTTAAGGCACCCTATGCTCGAGTCACAATGACTGATTCTATTAAAGAATTCACGGGGTTTGACATAAACGGTAAAAGTGAAGAAGAAATTCGTAGTGAGGCGAAAAATCTAGGAATAGAAGTAGATGACACTATGGGCAAAGGAAAACTAATTGATGAAATTTTTGGCGAAAAATGTGAAGGAAATTATATCCAGCCCACGTACATTACAGACTACCCAAAAGAGATGAGCCCATTAACCAAAGAACACCGGTCGCACCCGGATCTTACAGAACGTTTTGAATTAATAGTTTGTGGAAAAGAACTAGCTAATGCTTATTCAGAACTTAATGACCCTATTGATCAAAGAGAACGTTTTGAACAGCAGCTAAAGCTAGCTCAAAAAGGAGATGACGAAGCTAGTGAATTTATTGACGAAGACTTTCTACGAGCATTGGAATACGGCATGCCTCCAACGGCTGGAATGGGCATTGGAATGGATCGATTAATTATGTTTTTAACAAACAATCCTTCGATTCAAGAAGTATTATTTTTTCCACAAATGAAACCGGAGAAAAAGGTAGTGGCTCTAAGTGAAAACGAAAAAGCGATTTTCGACATATTAAAGTCAAAATCTGAAATTGAATTAGCAGAACTTAAAGTACAATCCGGACTGAGTAATAAAGGGTGGGACAAGGGCATTAAAGGGTTAACTTCTAAAGAATTAGCTAAAGTCCACAAATCTGAAGACATATTAATTGTTTCATTTTTAGGATAACCCAGGCTTCAGCAGATTCCGTTTATCTATTATTATTTCTAACTAAAAATTTTCACAAATGAAAAATCTAATTTCGTTACTTCTTTTCATATTTACAGTCGGGTCCTTTAATTCCTGTGGTAGTATAGAAAAAATCTTTAAGAAAAAATCTGATTCGTCTAAGACGGCTGAGAAGCCAGAGCCAAAGCCAAAAAAAGGGGACATACTGCCATACACTAAAGTAATTACTAAAGAAGCAAAATCAGATGAAGGCTTATTCACAATTCATAATATTAATGAAAAGTTTTTTTACGAAATTCAAGACAGTCTTTTTAGTAAGGAAATGTTGATGGTAACTCGTATTTCAAAAACAGCTTCTGGAATAGGATTTGGAGGAGGTAAACAAAACACACAAGTATTGAGGTGGGAGAAGAAAAACAAGAAAGTTGTTTTAAGAGTTGTTTCTTACGAAGTTTTTGCTGCCGACTCTCTTCCAGTACATGAGGCGGTTGTAAATTCTAATTTTGAACCTGTTTTATATACCTTTCCTATAAAAGCATTTAACTCCGATTCTACTGCTACTGTTATTGAAGTGACAGATTTCTTTTCTAAAGACGTCAAAGCATTAGGGTTGTCCGCCCGTTCTAGAAAAAGTTTCAAAGTAACCCGTTTAGAAGCTGATAAATCATTTATTGAAAGTATAAAAAGTTACCCTAAAAATATTGAATCTCGTCATATTAAAACCTATGCAGCAAGTAATCCTCCTTCAAATTCTAGTACTGGAACGATTTCTATAGAAATAAATAATTCTATGATTTTATTACCTGAAAACCCTATGAAACGTCGCTATTTTGACAAGCGGGTTGGTTGGTTTGCAAGAGGACAAGTTGATTATGGATCAAAAGATCAACGCAGTAAAGAAGTGACTTTTTTAGATCGCTGGAGGTTAGAAGTAAAACCAGAAGATTTAGATAAATTTAAAGCCGGTGAACTCGTCGAGCCTAAAAAACAGATTGTGTATTATGTAGACCGTGCAACTCCTGAAAAATGGCGTAAGTACATAAAACAAGGGATTGAAGATTGGCAGGTTGCTTTTGAGGCTGCAGGTTTTAAAAATGCTATTATTGCTAATGACCCTCCTTCGTTGGAAGAAGATCCAGAATGGAGTCCAGAAGACGTTCGCTATTCTGTGGTTAGATACCTAGCATCTCCAATACCAAACGCCAACGGGCCACATGTAAGTGACCCGCGAACCGGTGAGATTTTAGAAAGTGACATTAACTGGTATCACAACGTTATGTCATTACTTAGGCGCTGGTATTTTGTTCAAACTGCTGCTATTAATCCAGAAGCCAGAATGCCAGAATTTAAAGATGAAGTCATGGGACGCTTAATTCGTTTTGTGTCAGCACATGAGGTGGGTCACACATTAGGATTACCTCACAATATGGGTAGTAGCTGCGCCTATAAAGTAGAGGACTTGAGAAGTGCTACCTTTACCAAAAAATTCGGTACAGCTCCTTCGATAATGGATTATGCTCGTTTTAATTATATAGCCCAACCAGAAGACGTTGGAGTGGCTTTAATGCCAAATATTGGTGTCTATGACAAGTATGCTATCTCCTGGGGTTATAAACCAATTATGGATATTCCCGCAGAACAAGAAAAAGAAACACTAAACAAATGGATTCTAAAACATGCAGGCGACCCAATGTACCGTTTTGGACACCAACAGTCTGGAGATGTTGTAGATCCAAGTTCACAAACAGAAGACCTTGGTGATGATGCTATTTTGGCAAGTATGTATGGTATTAAAAATCTCAAACGAATTATTCCAAACTTAATTGAATGGACTACCACTCCAGGTGAAGACTATTCTGACTTGAATGATATGTACGGACAAGTACTTTCACAATTCAATCGATATATGGGACATGTAGCGAATAATATTGGAGGAGTTTATGAAAACTACAAAACCGCAGATCAACAGGGAGCAGTTTACAGTCACGTTGCTAAATCACATCAAAAAAATGCATTAAAATTTATCAATGAACAATTATTTTCTACCCCTATGTGGTTGTTAGAACCGTCAATTTTTGAACGCATTGAGTACTCAGGATCAGTGGAACGTATTCGATCCCTTCAAGAGCGTACTTTGAAAACTGTACTAAGTGTGGGTAAAATGGCAAGAATGATCGAAAACGAAACCACTAATGGTTACCAAGCATACTCGTTATGGAATATGACAAAAGACTTAAGAAAAGGGATTTGGGGTGAACTGTATACTGGACGAAAAATTGATACATACAGACGTAATTTACAGCGCGCTCACATTGATCGATTGGAATATTTAATGACCGCAAAAAACCAAAATAAAAGAAGAGGCAGCGACTATGTTAAGTCGACAGCTGTTAATACAAGTCAATCTGATATTCGAGCTATTGTAAGATCCGAACTAAAAACTCTGAAAAACTTGATTAACTCAAGCATTTCAAAAACCTCGAACAGCATGAACAAAATACATCTTAGAGACGCTGTTGAACGAATCAATATTATTTTGGATCCTAAATAATAAAACTCGCCATTTATTTATCTAAAAAGTACAAATACATTAATTGTACTTTTCTTTTAAATCGTAGTTATATTTTTCTCAAAGCGATTATGGATCCATAAAATCAGAATACCAAAAGCTATGGAGCTAATAATTAGGCAATTATTTAATAAACCGTCAACAGAAAACGATAAGCGAATAAGAATCGTAGATATAATAAAACCAGAGTTTCTGATTACTTTATGAAATTGATCAGTGTAGAAAAATGAAAAGAGAAGCAAAAATACATCAACAATAATCAAAATAGCAAAAAACTGATCAAAGAAAACACTGTTAACATCTTTTATAGCAACTGATAAATTAGCAGGAGTACCATCTAAAACCCAATTTGTAAAAGTCACCAATCCAATACCAATAAAAATAGGGACTAAAATAGTAGCCATAAATCTTTTAATTGATATAAATTGCTCAAGTTGTGTTGGAGAAAGAGGATTGATTTTATTTGGATCACGTAGTTTTTGGCGTTCTATTGAAAATAGATATATCATAAAAAATAGCAACAGCGCAGTTATGATATCATAAGTGAAATTTAAATCGCTTTTAATATCAAACCAATCTGAGTTTAGCTCTAGGTTCGCTAAATCCTTAAAAATTCTTCGAATAACAATAAGTGTAATAATCTCATACTGCTTGCCTATGTATGTCGTAATAGACCTTGGCAAATAAAAGATCAACAAATACACTTCGTAAATAAGAATGAATGAAAATGGTGTATAAATTGCAGCAATCGGAGAGTCAAAAAAACCAATATGTTCTGGAAGACTAATCAGATCACTCTTAACCAAAAAAATAACAATTAAATGGGCTAAAAAACTTAATATTGAGATTACAAGAATAGTACGCTCAACCTTATTTTTTACAGCTTCTGATAATACGAAATTATAAATAAATGTTTTAAGATTTGTAATCATAAATTGTTAAAATAAAATTAGTTAAGAATCTTAATTGAATGTCAAATTTACGAAAAAATACTTTATCCTTTTTTAATAGAAATTACATAAACGAATACAGTAAAGCTTACTGATTGTAGAGTTTTTGTGTAATGGCATCTACACAGTTAATCCCATCGATAGCCGCTGATATAATCCCACCTGCATATCCTGCTCCTTCCCCGCAAGGATATAATCCTTTCACATTCACATGCTCTAATGTTTTTATGTTTCTGGGTATTGAGACTGGCGAAGAAGTTCTACTTTCAGGTGCATGTAAAACAGCCTCATTTGTATAGTATCCCTTCATTTTTTTTCCATAAACAGAAAATGCCTTACGTAAACGTTTGGATATAATTGATGGCAAAACTTTGTTTAAATCTACTGCCATGATTCCTGGTTGATAAGATGTTTTAGGAAAGTCAACTGAACATTTTTGTTCTACAAAATCAATCATTCGCTGTGCTGGGACTTGCTGGGTTTTCCCAGCAACTTCCCAACAATCACGTTCTACTTTTTTCTGAAAATCAAGACATACGAAAGGATCGTCTGCAGAATAGTTAGGCAAATCTTTAGGCTCTACACTCACTACAATACCCGAATTTGCATATGGATTATTTCGTTTACTAGGGCTCCAGCCATTTGTCACTACCTCTTCTTGGGAAGTAGCACAGGGTGCAATAATTCCGCCTGGACACATACAAAACGAATAGACCCCCATACCGTCAATTTGCTCAACTAGACTATAAGAGGCCGGTGGCAAATAAGGGTTTTTAACATCACCATGATATTGAATATGGTTGATTAAGTGCTGCGGATGTTCAACACGAACACCTAAGGCAAATGCTTTCGCTTCTAAGTAAACACCCTTTTCGTGTAATAAGTAAAATACATCACGTGCTGAGTGCCCAGTGGCTAGAATTACATTTTCAAATGGTCTCCAAGAGTCATTATTTACTTTAATAGCCTTGATTTCTTTGTTCTCAATTTGAATATCGGTCAGTTTAGCGTTAAAATGCACCTCCCCACCTGCCTTCAAAATTGCTTCACGCATAGCTGTAATAATAGCTGGCAACTTATTAGTGCCAATATGAGGATGGGCCTCAACTAAAATATCTTCATCAGCTCCAAAATGGACAAACCACTCTAGTGCTTTAAGAACATTACCTCGCTTTTTTGATCGTGTATAGAGTTTTCCATCAGAATAGGTACCGGCACCACCCTCTCCAAAACAATAGTTTGATTCTGGGTTGACTGTTTGTTTTTTATTAATCATTGCTAAGTCCCGTCGTCTGGCTCGAACATCTTTTCCTCGCTCGAATACAATTGGCTTTAGACCAGCTTCAATGGAACGTAAAGCCGCATACAAGCCTGCAGGTCCTGCCCCAATGATAGCAATTTCTGTTTTTGAGTGGACTTTTTGAGATATAAAAGACTGAGGCTGAGCTCGTATTTCACCAACTAGCCAAAATTCAATTTGTAAATTAAGTTTAATAGAAACCTTTCGGGCGTCGATAGATCTTTTACGAATGCGCCAATCAATAATATCACCACTAAGTAGCTTAGCCTTAAATAAACTAGATTTTAATATAAAATCTTTATCATCTAGCTGAGATGGTTTTATAGTAATTTGAACAAGTACACTCATTGTGTAAAGGTAATTAAAGTTATAAACTAAAAACCGATTCAAAACCAATTAACTTATGAGAGCAGAAAGATATTTAACTTGATTTTGATTAACTGAAATTACTTAAATGGATGATCACCTTAATTAGAATTCACGCTTACCAAACTCACTTTTGATAAACTTAGATCGATTTTTAACTTTGTTGAATGTATAAGAAATATTTAAAATAACCATATCAACTTCATATACATAATTAGTGTAGGTATAAAACTCATTCACTCTAGAAGTCGCTATGCTTTGCTCGTTGGATTTCAACAACCCCGTGTCAATATTCTGCCACTGTAAAGTAGCTACCAATTGGTTATTTAAAAAGGATTTTTTGAATGTTAGATTGGGGGTGTAAAACCGAGAATCTTTTCCTTGAGCAGTATTTCTTTCAGAAATATAATTAAACGTGAATTGAATAGAAGCGTTTTGCTTTAGGGCGTAGGTAGAATTCATATTAAAAGAATACACTGTATTTTGATTGTTAACCCTGTAGTTTCGATTCACCCCATCGCGGTGTCTAAACACAAACTGTCCATCTATACCATAGTTAAAAATGTTGGCTCCTATAAAATTACTCCAATTGGGGTTTAATTTAAATTGAGCTCCTAATTCAATCCCTTTCGCATTACTTCTTCCAACATTTGAGTACACACGATTTAAAATACTATCAATCAAAACCCCATTAGATTCATACGCTAACGTATTTACTCTATTAATCACATTATCAACATGTCTATAATAAAGAGTGGCGTAAACGGAATTTTTAGAATCAAATTCTTTGGTAATCCCCAACTCAACTAAGTCAATGAATTCTGGTAATAACCGGTTATCTCCTTGTTCAAAAACCTCAGAATGTTCGCGTTCAGCAAAACTATTCATTTTAAGGGTTGTCGTACGGTTCACTCGCTTGCTATACGCTGCTTTTATTTTTGTATCCTCATTTACTGTGTATTGTAACGAGGCTGAAGGAAATAACTTCACATATTCATATGAATAGTTATTCAGACTTGCCTCACTTAAAAGAGATTCTGAATAGGATCTATCCATGGACTCCAGACGGATACCTGCCATATAATCCCATTTATTGTTAGTCCCAGCAAACTGAGAGTATCCCGAATGAGTGATTCGTTTGAGTTGTATGTTACTTGAGAACTCTGGCACAAGCTCACCATCCCTTTGATACACGAAATCTCCTTTATGATTCAGGGATCTAAACTGATATCCAGCTTCCAGCTGTCCAAACGAAAAAGGCTTGAATGCATAGTCTAAATTATAACGAAATCCATAAAGGGGATTGTCGTTGGTATTGTATTCCTGTTGATAAATCGTATTATAGTCAGGAGTATCGACATTGTCATTATACGTTGGACCTCCTAGAAACGTGTATTCGTATAAGACTGAATTGGTGATTTTAGAACCATTTGAGAAGTCGTGATCATAGTCAAAACTACCTAAAACAAAATCACCACGACGTATTCTTAGGTTGTGGTTATAATAAGAAAATGAACTAGAACTTTGATCAGATCCAATTGGACTTACCGATTGGTTATCGTAGTAAGTAATATCAGCTAGACGTTCTTTGGTGCGTTTTCCCGCAAAAAACCCTAACGAATAGCGATCAGATTTATTAGGCGTGTATTCAAAATTTAAACGGCCATTATAATTTACATCATCAAAGCTTCGCTCGCCATCAGACGGAAGAAATGTTTGTCGGTTTTGGAGCATATTAATAATATATAATTCCCCTTCTCTTCGTCCTGTTTTGTCATTTCGATTGTAACTAGCTGAAGCAGAAATATTCCATAAATCAGTTCGACGATTAAGTGTAGCATCTATTCCGTAACGCTTTGCTTCTCGCTGAGTCCCATAAGGCTCAATAGATGGAAGGCCTCCCCGAACATTAACCTGAGAAAAAACGCCATTGGTAGCTCCTTTTTTGGTAATGATATTTAATATACCCCCTTTACCATCCGGATCGTATTTGGCTGAAGGTGCGGTAATAACTTCTATCTTATCTAAAGAATTTGCTGGTAATTGGGCTAGAATAACACTGACTTGTCCTTGAGTTGGTTTTCCATTTATTAAAACAGCAAAGCCATTACTTCCTCTAACACTAATTTCACCCAACCCGTTTACACTTACGGAGGGTAGATTTTTAATCACATCAGTAGCGGAACCGCCTAAGCTAGACTGAAAATTTCTGGAGTCAAAAACTTGACGGTCAATTTTATGAATGACAGTAGACCGTTCGGTTCGTAATTCAATTTCACCGAGCTGATTCCCTAGCTCAATAGAAACTAGTCCGATATTGATAGTTTTTTGACTATTAGAAAGTTCTAAGTTTTGAATGGTTTTTGTTGAATAGCCAATAAATGATATTTCTAAGTAATAAAGACCATTAGGAATATTTTTTATCTCAAAAAACCCGTCCTGGTTTGTGATTACTCCTGTCTGAAGCATGTTGTCTTTTTGATGATAAAGAGCCGCTGTTGCATATTCTAAGGGAAGTTTCTCGTCTAATTCAATAATAGTACCTGTAATTTGAGCACAAACTAACTGAACAACAAAAAGGAAAAATAAATTTAAAAACTTAATATTCATGGAGTTTTACATCTGTTTGCAAATATAATAATTACGTGAGTTTTTGAAAGAAAAGTGATTATATTATTAAATATTAATTGTTCAAAATAATAGGAATATAAACTATTGGGGTACAGTCTAGTAAATGCGTTGAAAGTACTAGAAAATGGAAACATATAATAAAACAGTTTAAAAATAATAGTAACACTTTCACAGAAATAATAGCTGTTTAGACTGCTTCTAAATTGTGAATTTACATATATAATAATATGAAAATGAACAATTTACATTACTTTTACAGTCATGAAAAACATTAAACGTACTTGCGCTATTGCTTATACTATTGAACTTTTAGGGGACAAGTGGTCTCTTTTAATTTTAAGGGATGTTTTAATACATAAAAAGTCTAGATTTAAGGACTTTAGGAGCTCAAATGAAAAAATTGCTACTAACATTCTTACTAACAGGCTGAAATCCTTAGTTGAAGAGGGGTTTCTTGAACTTTTAGACCCTAAAGGATTCAAAAAAAACAAACAATACATAGGAACAAAAAAGGCTGTTTCATCACTTCCCATTATTATAGAATTATATTTGTTTTCAATTCATTATATTGATGAATCTAAACTTAGTCATTCTCAATTACTCATCAAAAAAGAAATTCTTAATGATCGTCAGAGTTTCGAAAAAAGAGTAATACAAGAATATTTAAGCTTTGTTGAAAATCTACAAGAACTATAATCTTCAATAATAATAAGACTTCTTAATCATCTATTTTTTTTGTTTGCTAACATGCGGCTTTTCTCCTAGAGAGTGCTTCCGAAATTTCGTTAGATTTATCTTCTGTTATATCATAATCCCACATCACATAAATAGCAACTAAAGTTCCCAATATTGGGAAGCCTGTGAAAAATAATCGAAGTCCTGTTATCGCACTTTCTGGCTGTGATACCGCTCCAGATGTAAAGCCAACTAAAGTCAGAATTGTCCCTGTTAAACCTCCTGCAATGGCAAATCCAAATTTGACCATCCACCAGTAAATAGCTCCAAAAACCCCTTCACGTCTTTTACCTGTTTGAAGCTCATCTAAATCTATAACATCTGCAGTCATAGACATCATTAAAGTAAATAAACCTCCAATTCCAAAAGAAAAGAAAGGCAATGCAAACAAAAACATGTAAGGTTTTCCAGGAACAAATAAAAACCAAAACATAATATATCCTATAACGGATATACTTTGTGATATTAAAAAAGCATTCTTTTTACCTACTTTTTTAGACATATAGGTAACAATTGGGATGACTAAAAATGTGGTCACTAAGGCTCCACAACTTCCAAATAATGTTGGCCAAATACCTGCATCACCTGTATTACCATTAAATAAATAATAAACAATAATAAAAAAAGTGAAACCGGCAACGGTATTGAAGGCGTTAAAAATGAAAAAAGTAGAAATACACAGCTTCCTAAACGGCTTAGATTTGAATGCTTCTACAAAACTAGTTCCAATCTCTTTGAAACTTCCCCCAATATTTTTAAAGGTTAAAGGCGTATAGTTATTTTCTAAAGTAGATTCACTTTTAATAAAAATAGCTGGAATTATAGCAAAAATCATACATACGATTCCGACCCAAACAGCTAACTCTCTAACAGCAATATCAGCAGACTCAAACCAGCTAGGGTCGTACATAACTACCCAAAACCATGGTGCTATCACCCACGCCCATTGTCCAATCCATTGAGCTACAGCCATTATCTGAGTACGCTCGTGAAAATCATCGCTCATTTCATAACCCATGGCTACATAAGGAACACCAAAAATAGTAAGTCCTAAATAAAACACAAGAGACCATATTAAAAAATATGTGAAATTATAATCAACACCATTATCTAGAAATAACTGCCACATAATAATAAAAGAAACTCCCATAATTAAGGCACCAATCAATACATACTTTCGTCTTCTACCCCATTTAGATTTTGTGTTATCGGAGATAAACCCCATAATTGGGTCAGTAATAGAATCAAAAATTCTTGGAGCTAATGAAACAACTCCCCACATCCAACCTGGAAAACCTAAATTTTGGACTAGTACAACAATAAAAATACTAATTACAGCTGGAAACATTTGATTGGCAAGCATTCCAAAGCCAAAGGCAATCTTTTGCCCCCAGGAAACTCTGCTGCGCAATAAGTTAGTTTGTGTATTCATAATCACTGTTTTAGTTTTTATAAAAATAAGCACATAAGTAGAAAAAAATAAGATAATTTAAAGTTATTTTTCGAATCATGGATAGTTTAATCTTGCGGAGCATTATAAAATTCTTCAAGTACATAAAATGCAGCTTTTTTATCACGATTAATATCTAATATACCCCAATATTCTTCATTAGCAGTTCCATCGTAAGGCACCCCGCTACTGGCTGGTGCCCAGCCACCAACATCTTGTATGTCGGGGTTTCCAGCTTTCCATAACTCATCTGTAAAAGAAAAAACTAAAACTCCAATACTAATTGCTTTGTGCTCAAAAACATCATTTAAAATATTCTTTAGAGACTCTGCTTGAGCCTTCTGATTTTCTCCTTTAGAAAATCCATGACCGGCAACAGTCATGTAGCTATCGCTCCCAGCTTCTGAAAGATACATAGGCTTTTCGCTCAACTCTGACCATTGTTTAAATATCTTTTCTGGATTATCCCAACGATACACATTCAAACCCCATAAATCTATATTTGTTGCCGCAGCTAAAGCCCTACTGTCAGGAAGCTCGCCGTGCGCCGAAGCTACAGGATGATTTGGGTCATTTTGATGAATAGCATCTGCTGCATCTTGCAAACTATTGTACCAGTTATTAATATCTCCATCAAACCATTCTGGATGGTAGTTATATTCATTGCCTAGTTCCCATAATAAAATTGCTTTATGATTTTTGTATGTATTAACATAGTCTAAGTAAGAACCTGTTACAATATCGTAACGCCCTTCTTGGTTGTAGCCAAAACTTGTAATTACTTTTATCCCTGCGGCAGCAATCTTATCCAAAACTAAAACCTCGGCTATAGGCATATAAACACGAATAGTATTTACACCTGCTTGCTTCATTAAATCAAGATCAAGATCGATATTAGAAAAATCCCTTTCTGTGCGGCCTTTTTCTACGGGGTTGTAACAAACTCCCTTTATAAAATACGGCTTTTCATCAATTCGTAACTGCCTATTTTTAACAGAAACCAACTCAGCATCCAAATGCTGCATACAGCTGTAAGAAAGACTTAAAACTCCAAACATAAATATATATGTTAATCTTAATTTCATTAGGTTTAGTTTGAAAATTTAACTGTTTTATATTTACAAAAGATTACGCCAAAGCATAAATTAAAAATTAAAGCTATTAATATAACAAGTTCATTAGCACTTAACATTAGTTCTTAATTACTGATACTACTAATTTATCTACTTGACCATTTCTATCAAACAGCATTTGACTTGTTTTAGTGTCAAGGGACTTACCCTTAAAAGAAGAAACGGTTCCATCGTTTAGAAAAACTTTAATAGCTGAATCGGATGCTTTTTGGTAAATCACAGGGACTTGACAGTAGGTAAAAGCCAGAGAGTCGATTTCTAAGTCCAAAACACACTTTTCTTTGGCTAAGTTGACGTAATTGAAGACGTCTTTGGTAGTAAGAAACTCTTCCTTTCTTAACATTTCTGGATCAAACTCAACAGTACCTTTACGAACTTTGACTCCTAACTCTCCAAATCTACTTAGGATATCTTCCTTTACTTGCCCAGTCATACCTGGTTGTTGTGCACCTTTACCAGCAGGTGTGTGTGAATATGCATCGGTAGGAAATGCACCATAAAGCTCAGGAGATTTATGAACCCCAATACCTGCACTTACTTCAAAATAATGATCATATAATTGACCAATAAGCTCGTTATCTTCTGATTCAGATAAGGCTTTTTGAATCACTTCATAAATCGCCAATAACAACTTGGACACCATATGCCAATAAATAGATCCAAGGCCTTCATACCCAAAAAAGGTTCCTGATCTTCCTGTAAATGATTTGTGGTCAAATACAGACTCAAAAATGTCAAGTACTTTTTTAGAGTCCATATAAACAAGATGGGAATACGATTCAGGAAGACTACTCAAGGCTGCTTGTACAGAATCGGCATTATTAAAACCTCCATTAAAGTGGTAAGCCCCATTTCCGTCTTGATTGATTAATTGTGTGTTGCCATCAGTGAGAAGCTGAGTCAATAATTTAGATGATTTAATATCTGATGCTGCAATCGTATTTTTAAAAACAAACTTTGGAAGCTCTTTATTTGGATACAATATATAGCTATATTGATCTTCTCTAAACAATAGGCTGTTTTTTAAACTGTCTAAAACTTCTAAACTTTCTTTGCTTGACAAATAGCCAGAACTTAACGCGGCTACTTGTCCTTCTAACATTTCGGGCAAATAGGAAACAGAAACGGCTTTACTGTCTGTTACAGTCATTAAGTTATAAGCATGAAATAAATTATCAGGCCGTTTATTAGCACGTATTGAGTGCTCTAAATAGTCTAAGGATATACTTGTGAAATTTAATAAGGATGCCTTAGAAATAGCTGTTTTATAGCCCGAGAACTTTTGATTATAAATTTGGGCTCTATAATCACTCGCTGCTTGGCCAAGACCGTCTAAGACCCCCTTTCGGTTTTCATCATTGAAGCTACTATCAAGCTGCTGCTTGTATGCTTCTAAGGTTTGAAATACCTTGTTGAAAAACACTAATAGTTCATTGGATATTTCAAACTGATTTGTTGTGTCATGATCCAATATTTTATTGAAGAATTTTAAGAAGCGTCTCAAGTAATACAAAGTAACCATAGACACCCCATTTCCTACAAGAGCGTTGTTTGCATCGTTCCACTCAGGGCGTTGGGTATTCATCCAAATACCACCCTCTGGAATAAAGTTAGACATTTTAGCTAGTAAGGTTACTAAGATTTTTTCCACAAAATTAACCTTGTAAATAAAGGCATTTGCATCCCTTAACAATGCTCCGTCAACCCCAATTTCATCTCTTTTGAATTGTATGTTTTCTTCCTTTTCAAAATCAAAATCTATAGTATTTTTTGGGTCTTCCAAAATAGACTTATATGACTTAATTTTGTAAGGAACGTTGGCATACACAAATAAATTTTGAGAAAAATAAGTCGCTAATTTGCTTGGATAATAGGCTTCCATAAATTCAAGAAACTTAAGCAAATAAATGACTTGGTGATCTCCCCAATAGCCAATGTATGACCATGGGTTATCAGGCTCAATCGTTTCCCAGTCAAATCCATACTTTGTAACACGGTAGGGGTTATAACCATCAAAAGTAGTCGCGTTTAAAAACTTATGGATCATTCCTTCCATAAACTCTGGATAGGAATGTGCTAGAGCTTCCCAGTTCTGGAAAATATCACGCCAGTTTCCTTGGTAATCTAATATTTTAGAGCCATCGTTTTCATTTCTCGTATTAATAGAAAACTTATTCCATGGGCGACTTGGATCACCATGACGACGACTAAACTTTAAAGGTAAATATTCGCAACAAAGACGTTTGAAGTTTTTGTCCTCATCGTCTTGACACAAAGCCTTCAGATCTTCTAATTTAAAAAGAGCTGGTAAAGCGTTTAATAAAGCTTCTTTATGACGGTATACCTTTTTGTTTAACTTTTCGATATAAGAAACGAAATCTGATTTTTCAATTTGATAATTATCGTCAAATATCCCACCTCGCATGATATTAAACATTGTATTTGAGAAGTGACGAATATTAAGAAGCCCATCTGCTGTTTTTTGAATTCCATCCGACGCAGCTACTAGCTCCGTTAGCTGATCAGAGCCTAACTCAACATCCTTTAGTATAGTTGATTTTAAGTCCAAATTTGTTTGAATCTTTAATTTAGTAGTAACCACATCTGATATGGTTTGATTGACATCAGCAACCAATAACCATTTTTTTGATGCGTTTGGTTCTAAGGCTACCTCTGAATGTACAAAATAAGCTCCTTTTTCGGCTTTCACATCAGTTTCTTGGATGACTTCCTTCCCTCTTCTAAACTCATCTAACTGCAAAGAACTCAAGAGAATAGTAGGGTCTTGAAGGCCAAGAGACCACACAATATTAGACTTTAAAGCTTCACTAGGTTCAGCTTTATCAACAATGATAGCACTCAAGGCAAAAATAGCTAGCGAAGACCCCTCTACTAGTTCAGTTCTTTTGTAAGCATCTACTAGATTGCTAGTGCTGTTTTGAAGAGCTTCTTCAATCCCGTAAGGTAATACATTTTGGATGCCATCAATAAATTGAACTTTAATCGCAGATTCTGCTATATTGTACAACGAAGACTTGCGAACAAATCCATAATGATCTGTTGAATTCCACTCATAAGTGAAACGGATTTCGAGGTCATGATTAATTTCTTCAAAGATAACTTTATTACCCAGAGCATTCTTGTATAAGTTTTGTGATATTTTATACAAAGACGATTGACGTAAGGAAAAAGGTTCCCACAAATAAGTTTTACCATTTTTCTCAACCAAAAAAATAGATTTGCTTCCAGTGGTCTCAAAAGAATCAGTTATTTTATCATCAGTATAATAAGGAAATAAGGCTACATCACTATCTTTTCTACCAGCAGACAAAGCACCAGTACTCGAAATAAACATCCAATGGTTTGAATGGCTTACGATACTCATAAAAAATGGACGCATACCATTTATGTTAGAGATTTTATAAAAGCTCTCTTCACCAATTTTCAACTGTTCGCCTTTAACATTCAAATCTTTGAACTGAGCTGAGTGAGGACCAATATTTATGGTTTTATTTTGACTCATTTTTTAATTACTTTTTTGAGTTTAATTATATTAACTGCATATATAATTGTAACGACCCCTAAAATACTATATTTTTTATTTTGATTATAATTAATAGTACTACAATTAACATACAAAATATAACTGCTTAAACGACCCAGTCAGTCAGAGTAAAAAAATATTTCAGATAGATATGTTGTACTAATGTATAGTTGTCAAATTTACTAAGCATTAAGGCGAACAACAATTTAACAATAGGATATGTTTAACAATTGATAATAGTAAAAATCTAATATTATTAAATTAATGTAACTTGTAAATTATAAAAACATAAAATTGAAAGATCCTGAACTTAAAAAAGGTTCTTTTTTAAGTATTACTCTTTTAATACTTTCTGGAGAATTAATTTTTTTATTGCCATATGTATTAGCTAGAGTATTTAGACCTACATTTTTAGAAGTGTTTAATTTAACTAATCTTCAATTAGGCGGGTTATTTTCTATTTATGGAACTGTTGCTATAATCTCTTACGTATTTGGAGGGGTTGTTTCTGATAAATTTCAACCTAGGATATTGATTGCAACATCTCTTTTTTTTACTGCTTTTGGTGGCCTTGTTTTGTCCACTTATCCATCATATTTAATATTGCAAATAATATGGGGATATTGGGGATTTACAACTGTCTTTTTATTTTGGGGAGCCATGATAAAAGCGACTCGTGTATGGGGAGGTTCAAAAAATCAAGGGGAAGCTTTCGGATTATTAGACGGGGGAAGAGGTTTAGTTGCCGCTTCAATGGGAACATTAGGAGTGGTGATTTTTTCTATGTTTTTAACAAATGACATCGAATTTGCATCTTTAGTAGAACGTAAAGATGCGTTTAGATATGTAATTTTATTCTCATCATTTATTGTTTTCTTAACTGGAATACTTGTAATTGTATTGATGGAATCTAGTCAAGAGAATATTATAAATAAGGCCTCCTCTTTGATAAATGACATAAAATCCGTTCTAAAAATTCAATCAGTTTGGCTTATTATGTTTATAATAATATCTGCGTATGTTGGATATAAGGTGACAGATATTTATTCTCTATATGCATCTGATGTTATGAGTTTTAATAATTTAAAAGCCGCAAACATAGGGTCATTACAATTATATCTTCGCCCAATAGTTTGCTTACTAATTGCTCTGTTTGCAGATAAGAAAAGTTATATAAATTTAATAATTGTTGGTTTTATTATCATGCTAATTGGAGCTCTAATATTTTCGTTAGGAATTGTCCAAGTTAATATGAATTTTGTATTTTTCTTTTCATTAATTGTTGTTGCTACGGGAACCTACGCTATTCGAGCTCTATATTTTTCTCTTATGCAACAAGGACATATTCCTCTAATATTGACAGGAACTGCGGTAGGTGTCATCTCTGTTGTTGGATATACGCCTGATATATTTGCAAGTCCCATTATTGGTTACCTGTTAGATACATACCCCGGAATAGCTGGTCATCAGTATGTGTTTTCGATGCTTGTCTTATTTTCAATATTAGGACTATGGGCCTCATTTAAATTTGCAAAATTAGTTGCTATGTTTAAGTAAAAAATTACGTCAATGTTTTTAGAAGAGACAGTAATAGCCTTTAGCTTAAGTTAAATCAATTAACAACACTATTAATTTTTTGCATATTGGGTAGTTTTTCAAATCCCATATTGAACAATGTAAATCCAAAAATATCGGAATACTGCTCAATTGTTTTTGCAATAGGAGTTCCTGCTCCATGACCTGCATTAGTTTCTACTCTAATTAGAACCGTATTGTCTCCGGTTTGTTTTTCTTGTAATTCTGCAGCGAATTTAAAGCTATGTGCAGGAACAACTCGATCGTCATGATCTCCTGTGGTTACTAAAGTTGCTGGATACTTTGTCCCTTTATTTACATTATGAACAGGAGAATAACCTTTTAAATATTCAAACATTTCTATACTGTCATTGGCCGTTCCATAGTCATATGCCCAGCCAGCACCTGCAGTAAAGGTATGGTAGCGCAACATATCTAAGACGCCTACAGCTGGTAGTGCTACTTTCATTAAATTAGGCCTTTGTGTCATTGTTGCCCCTACTAAAAGACCGCCATTTGAACCGCCTTTAATAGCCAAAAGCTCTGATGAAGTATACTTCTCTTTGATTAGGTATTCTGCTGCTGCAATAAAATCATCAAAGACATTTTGCTTTTGCATTTGTGTTCCGGCATCGTGCCACTTTTTACCATATTCTCCTCCACCTCTTAAGTTTGGAACTGCATAAACTCCACCTTGCTCCATCCAAACAGCGTTCGGAATGCTAAATGAAGGGGTTAAACTAATATTAAACCCACCATAGCCATATAAGATTGTCGGATTTTTACCGTTCAATTCCAATCCTCTTTTATGTGTTATAATCATAGGAACCTTAGTGCCGTCTTTTGAATTATAAAACACTTGCTTACTTTCATAATCAATGGAATTAAAATTGATTGCCGGAGTCCAGTAGGAATCATAGGTTCCGTCCTTTGGATTAAATTGATAAGATGTACTTGGAGTGTTGTAATTAGTAAAAGAAAAATACAATTCATTTGTATCTATTTTGCCATCAAAACCACTTGACGAACCTAATCCAGGCAACTTAACTTCTCGAATTAGATTCCCATCAAAATCATATTGTAGTACTTTTGAAATGGCATCTACCATGTATTCTGCAAAAAAGTAGCCTGCTCCAGAACTTAAACTTAATACATTTTCTGTTTCAGGGATAAAATCTATCCAATTTTCTTGATTTGGATTTCTCGCATCAACTGTAACCACTTTTTTATTAGGTGCGTTTAAATCAGTTACTAAATATAATTTACTATGAATGTTTTGTATCAAGTAGGTATCGCTATCATAAGTATTGATTATTGGGATTAGTTTACTGTCACTTATACTAAGGTCTTTAACGAATAGCTTGTTACCAGAAGTTGAGTTAGCGGCATCAATCAATAAGAAACGACTGTCTTCGGTTGTAGATCCTCCCACATATCGGTGTTTTTCTGAAGGGCTTTCTCCAAAAATAACCATGTCCTCTTTTTGGGAAGTGCCCAATTGATGGTAATATAATTTATGTTGATCGGTTTTAGCAGACAGCTCACTACCTTTAGGTTTGTCATAACTTGAATAATAAAAACCTTCATTTTTAAACCAAGAAATACCTGAAAATTTTACATCAACTAAGGTGTCTTCCTTAATTATTTTAGACTCAACATCCATAATAATTATTTTACGCCAATCAGAACCTCCTTCTGAAATGGAATAGGCAACAGTTTTTCCGTCCTTTGAAAAACTTAAAGACCCTAGGGAGGTAGTTGCGTCTTCAGAAAATGTATTAGGGTCTAAAAAAATAGTTTCCCTACCATCTTTTTTACGATAAACAACATATTGATTTTGCAAACCATCATTTTTATAAAAATAAGTGTAATCGCCTTCAACAAAAGGGGTGCCTAGCTTTTCGTAATTCCATAATTGTGTCAAACGTTTTTTTAATTGTTGTCTGTAAGGTATTTTACTTAAGTAATTAGAGGTGACTTTATTTTGGGTTTTTACCCAGTTTTCAGTTTCTTCACTTCTGTCGTTCTCAAGCCACCTATAATTATCTATTACTACGTTTCCAAAAAGGGTATCTACAACGGGTTTTTTAATTGTTTCAGGATAGTTCACTTTAATGCTTTTTAGTTTTGTTTCTCTTGAACAAGAGATGAAAATTATAATAGTTAAAAGAATACTATAGGTTATAATACTGGTGTTTTTCATAATCATATGAGTTAAACTCAAATATAAGAAATGTAAGTTTAACTATATTAGACGACTTATTATTAGTTGAATTTTGCGAGTTATAGAAAAACATTAGTATTTACTTATTTTAGAATCACTATCTTTATTTTTAAAATTTAGTGAAATGATTCCAGAAAAAATTGCATTTGTTTTAGTTTTAGTTTTCTTTTTAATTGTCTTTATTCAAAGTGGAGTCGACAAGGTTTATGACTATAAAGGGAACTTAAGTTTTTTAAAGGACCTGTTAGGAGGGGTTTTTTCACAACCACTAATTGCCTTCGCTTTAATTTTAGTTACTATACTGGAGTTAATATCTGGAATACTGTGTCTAATTGGAGTTGTTGATACTGTTTTTAATAACTCTAATACTATTGGACTAGCTGGTCTAATTATTGGATCCGTGGCACTGTTAGTTCTTTTATTTGGCCAACGACTTTCTAAAAATTATGATGGCGCAAAGACAATAACTATTTATTTTATTTTGGCAGTGATGGGCATCGTGATAGCATAAACTATTTATATAGTTTAGAAATGTAATGTTTCATATTTAAGGTCTTAAAATTTCCTAAGAGGACTAATTAAATATAAAGCTCCATTTTAATATCTGCCCTTTTGTAAGGACAGTCCTTCTCAATCTTGAGTTCTACAAATCCATATTTTAGATACAAGTATATAGCATTTTTTAATTTTCTATTTGAATACAAAATTATCTTAGTCA
>CAJXDP010000021.1 GCA_913052445.1 uncultured Formosa sp. | reverse complement strand
TTTTATTACTTAGTGAAAGTTCAGTTTTTAGGATATCGTTTTCATGGTTGGCAAAAGCAACCCAACACAAAAACAGTTCATTTGATGATTGACCGTACTTTGAATTTTATACTTGGTAAGCAGACCTTTAAAACACTCGGAGCAAGTCGGACTGATGCTATGGTTTCTGCAAACGAAGCCGCTTTCGAACTGTTTCTAGATAATAAGCCGTTAGAGAGTGTTTCTGAGTTTTTAACACTATTTAATCACAATCTCCCACAGGATATCAGAGTAGTAAGTATTGAAGAAGTAGATGCTAATTTTAATATAATTAAAGATTCGAAGTTAAAAGAATACCATTATGTGTTTGCACAAGGAGATAAGTTTCATCCGTTTGCGTCTCCTATTTTAACAACCATACTTGAGCAGTTAGACATTGAGATTATGAAATCAGGAGCGCTGTTGTTTAAAGGTTTAAATAATTTCAAAACATATTGTTATAAACCTACTGATGAAGGACAGTATCAAAGAGAACTTCTTCATTGTGAATTGATTGAAAACAACCTATATACTGCTAGTTTTTTTCCAAAAAAAAGCTTTATTCTAAAAGTAGTCGGAAAAGGATTCGGTAGGCATCAAATTCGATTAATGATGGGGGCGTTGATTAAATTAGGTCGAGGTGAAATAGATATGGATTATATAAAAAACAGCTTGAAACCAGAGAGTAAATTCGTCATGGATTATATTGCTCCAGCATCTGGATTAATTTTACACAAAATTGAATTTAATAAATAAGTTTTATGTTATCCAATGATATTTTTATTTTTCTAAAGACTTTAATGGACCATAATAATCGTGAATGGTTCAAAGAACACATCTCCATTTTTAGAACTGCTGAAAGTAACGTGAAGCTATTTTATAGTCAGTTGTATAACCAACTTAATCATGTAGATTCGATAGATAACTATAAAGTGTTTAGAATTTATAGAGACGTACGGTTTTCTAAGAACAAAACCCCTTACAAAACACATTTTAGCGGAAGCTTCCATCGAACAAAACCGGAGTTAAGAGGTGGGTATTATTTGCATTTAGCACCTAACAACGAAAGTTTTATTGCAACAGGATTTTGGAATCCAAACAAGGAAGACCTTTTTAGACTCCGAAAAGAATTTGAAACAGATGCCGAGGCTCTCAGAGCTATCATTGCGGAGCCCCGCTTTAAGGATGTTTGGGGACCTCTTGAAGGAGACGAATTACGATCTGCTCCAAGAGGATTTGATAAACTAGATCAAAACATTGATTTGATTCGTAAAAAGCAGTTTATATTTAGCAAAAAATATACGGACAAAGAGGTGCTATCTGAGCGGTTCACTCTAGAAGTAATAGATAGTTTCAAGGCTATTCGGCCTTATTTTGACTATATGAGTTCTGTATTAACCACTAATCTAAACGGAGAATCTATTTTATAGGGGTACTTTGAGATAGTAACTGAACATGATTGATCAGACGTTCTTTTACAATTCCAGTTATGCGCTTATTTAAAGTAGATTCGTTTAAAAGGTATTCCGTATACTCTTCAGCTGAAAATAAGCCAATAATCATGTCTCTAAAACTAGTTCTAAGTTTACTGTCTTTTACGATAGCAGATTCTATATAAAGTATTTTTTTTTCTGTGGATAAGTCAAAAAAGACATTTTTATACTTAATACAAAACTGCAAAAACACTGCAATTAATAGGTCATTTTGAAATTTAATAATAGGTCGTAACACTGTATTTTGAAAGTATTCTTCTGATGACATTTCTTTGTTAATCGTTTTTGATAAAATATCTGGACGCAAAGACTTTAGGAGCGAATCTCTAGAACTCATTGATTATTTGTTAGTAGCTCTTAGGATAGAAGGTTCCGAAATCACTAAATCAAAATCGGCTACTGAAGCGATCATGTGATCAAAAATATCAGCAATAATATACTCGTAGTTTTGCCAACGTTTATCACTACTAAAAGCATAGATTTCAATGGGCAAGCCATAGGCCGTTGGCTGCAGTTGCCTAACCATTACCATTAGGTCTTTATTGATTGCTGAGTGAGCTTCAATATAAGTTTCCATATATTTTCTAAACAAGCCAATATTCGTAAGATTTCTTCCATTAATTAAAAGTGATTTATCAATAGAATTCTTTTGATTGAAAGTGTTTATAGCTTCAGATCTTTGTAAAATATAGTTAGATATTAATTGGATTTTTGACAGCTTAAGAATTTCTTCCTTATTTAAATTTTTGACACTTTCCATACGAATATTTAAAGAACGCTTTATTCTTCTACCTTTAGATTCGTCCATACCTCTCCAGTTTTTAAAGGAATCAGATATCAGGGCATAGGTAGGAATGGTAGTGATTGTATTGTCAAAGTTCTGAACTTTTACAGTCGCAAGATTGATTTCTATAACATCTCCATCAGCACCAAATTTTTCAAACGAAATCCAGTCTCCAATACGAACCATATCATTAATAGATACCTGAATACTCGCTACAAATCCTAATATAGTATCTCTAAATACCAATATAATAATGGCAGAAACAGTACCTAAACCAGCTATAAACTCCCAAAATGAGATACCTGAAATAATAGCAACAATTGCAAAAACACCGGTAAGCCACACAAAAATCATAAATACCTGTATGTAGCTATCAACAGGTTTATCTTTAAGATAAGTAACTGTTTTAAAATATGATTTAATAGAATTTAAAACACTTCTAACACTAATAATTATAATGACAATCCCGATAACTAAAATTGTTTTTTTACTAAAGTCTTGTAAAGGAATATTGTCAAAAAACAGGCTAGGAATAAATTTATAAGCAATAATAAAAGGAATTAAATGTGCAACATTACGTGGGACTTTATTAGCAACCATAATGTCATCAAAATTTGTTTTTGATTTGGCTGCAATCTTAGAAAATGCTGCTAAAATAGTTTTACGTATGATATAATCAACTAGAAGAATTACAAGGATTAGTCCAACAAATAGAACAGAGTGAGTAATTATATCTGCATAATAGGAGGAAACCTTGAAAGAAAGTAAAAGTTCATTTAGATGATTATATAGATATTCCATAATAGTGTTATTTTAATTTTCTTAGTTTATATTCAACGATGAAAGTCCCAAAAGGAATAACTGACGCTAGTGAAATGAGAATAAAATGCTTTTTAAACCATTTATGATAAAAATATAATACAATTACTAATGCTAAATATATGATAAATAACATTCCGTGCGGCATTCCAAGAGCTTTCACAATAGTAACATCACCGTTTAAATATTTTATTGGCACCCCGACAAATAGTAATAGTATATACGAGAATCCTTCCAAAAAAGCGACGAAACGGAAAATTGTAAGTATTTTCATGTTTTAATTCTTAGTTAACAAAATTACTAAAGTATTATCAATAGATAACAAAGGAAATGAAAATTTTCTATTTTACATAATATAAATTATAGGACAAATAGAGTAAGAGGGAATACATATAATCGTTTGTAGTCGTTAAATAATATTGTTACATGAGATAATCCGACTTCAAATATTTAATACGTGATTATAAAAAATTATCTTATTATTTCAGTTACTTCTTCCGTAGTAACTATTTTTCCATATTTATTCCCCCAACTGTGGTTCGTGTAATTCATCACATCTGAAATCTCGTTTGCGCTTAGTCCCATTGGCGGCATATATTTGTTGTATTGAAGCCCATTGACCGTTATTTCTCCCTTTAAACCATACTTAAGTCCTTTTATACTCGTGCGTCTATTTGCTTTTAAATAGTCCGAATTTGCCAAAGGCGGATATATATTTTGGACGCCTTCACCATTTGGCAAATGACAGTTTATACAAAAGTCTGAATAAACTGCATTACCTCGTTTTATACTTTCTTTTAAAACTTTACTTTGAGCAATTTCGTAACTACTGTTATTTGAATAATTATAAAACAACGTCAGATTGATAGCTATTAACAAGATTATAAAACTGAATAACTTCATCTATTTATAATTATTTGGAATAATTTTCACAATACCTAGGCTTTCTATTGCCGCATAAATATAGCCATCCGACCCTTGTCGTACGTTTCTTACTCGGCCCATTCCCTCGAGTAGCTTTTCGCGTTTAACGACTGTATCGTTCTTCATAACCAGTCGTTCTATGTATTCAAATTTTAAAGAACCAACTAAAAGATTATTTTTCCAATCGGGATACACATCAGACGTTACAAATGCCATGCCGCTAGGCGCTATTGAAGGGACCCAATAAAACAAGGGTTGCTCCATGCCTGGCAAGTCCGTTTCTTCTGTAAAGCTTGTGCCTGAATAATTAATCCCATAACTGATCAGCGGCCATCCAAAATTCCCTCCTTTTTTTATGAGGTTAATTTCATCTCCTCCTCTTGGTCCGTGCTCATGTACCCAAATTTGGCCTGTATCAGGATGCCTAACCATTCCTTGTGGGTTTCTATGCCCGTAACTGTATATAGCCGTTTTTGCGTCTGGAAACTCTAGAAATGGGTTGTCATTTGGAATACTCCCATCGGCATTAATCCTGTATATTTTTCCACAATCACGCGTTAAATCTTGCGGGTTAACATCTCTATTTCCACGGTCCCCAATAGAGAAATACAAATACCCTTCTGCATCAAATTCAATACGTGACCCAAAATGTTGTCCCCGTTTGGTGTTCTGTTCTGCTTTGTACAAGCGTTCAACAGATGTCAATTTATTACCACTAAGCTGTGCTCTAATTAGTGCAGTATTACCACCCTCCCCTTTCCCATCAGCAGATGAATGTGTGAGGTATAGCCATCCATTTTCAATATAATTTGGATGTAGTTCAATGTCCATTAAGCCTCCCTGCCCTCGTAAATACACTTCTGGAAGTCCATCAATATTTGTTTTTACTCCATCTTTAAAATGAATTAACTCTCCTGCTTTTTCAGTGATTAACAAGGCTCCGTCTGGAAGAAAAACAAATCCCCAAGGGATATCGAGCTTAGGAACGACTACTTCGGTCGTGTAGTCAATCGTTGTAGGTTCTTCAGCTATGACAATTGACTTATGTTTTTGAGCACAGGAAACTATCGAAATAAAACTAATTATAAATAATAACTTTGAATTTTTCATAGGGTTAAAGTTAATGATACTAATTTACAATATGTAATTAATTGCGATTCCTGTGTAATAGTTTACAGGAAATCCTGGATAATAGTAGCGGGGTGCATTTCCGCCAAATCCTCGAGCATTAATTAAAATTTGTGAGGCATATGACTCTCCAAAAACATTATCCACTCCTACAAAAATATTCATTTTTAGTTGTTCTAATACCTGAGTTTTATATCCAATTTTTAAATTGGTAAGTCCATATGAATCACTATACAAATGATTGCTGTCAGACATTGGTTGACTTCCAATCTGTTGATAATTAACTGATCCATAAACGCCAAATTCTGTAGTAAAATCGATTCCAGCATTCAATAATTCTGATGGAACCCCTGTTAAATCATTTCCTGAGAAATCATTGTCACCATCGATAAATTCTTTAAATTTAAAGTGATTAAAGGTCCCATTAATGAATGTCTTCAAGTCCAATTGTTTTGTATCAACCCAGGAATAGTTTAATCCAATTTCAAAGCCGTCATGTCTTGTTTGGCCTGCATTAATTCCAATATATTGATCGTTTGCTACCCGTCTTGATACCACAAGGTTCCTGATATCTAAGCGATACAAAGCAACGCTGAACTGAAGCTTATTTTGAAAGAGAGTCCCTCTAGTTCCAACCTCATAATTCCAGCCTGTTTCTGGCTTGAGGTTTGTATTTATTTGTCCATTTGGCAATAAGGTTTCTGCTAAAGAAATAGGAGAAAAACCATGACTGACCGTTGAGTACAAGCTAATTTCATTGGTGGCTAAAAACGAAAAACCAATTTTTGGTGACAAAATACGTCTAAAACGATAAGCACCCGATTGATCTGGATTAGCTTCTGAAGCTATAAAGTTATCTTTTAACTCGTAAATTGTTTTGTTATAATTTAAACCGAATTCAAGTGAAGTATTTTTAGACAGTTCATAATTGGTTTCTAAAAATAGATTGTAATAAGATCTGTCATCTCTAAAATCAGATAAAGAAGCGCCTTTGACACTTCCCGTTCCATCTGGAAAATCTTCATATAGATTTTGAAATGTTTTTGATCGGTAGTGATCTTTAAATTTTTCCCCTCCCATAGTAAAATTAAGTGGGTTTTCAAACAGTTGTACCGTTCCTAGTAAACGACTTCTAATTCCATAGGCCAACGTATGTTCCTCTAAAACATTAAATGGTCTGGGTTCATAACCTTCTCTAAAGGACCCAAAGACACTAGTTATTTGTTTTAACTTCTTACGATAGTCATGACTCCATGTAATTCCTAGTAATCCACGTTTTGACTCTTCAAACCCTTTGGATTTCCCCCATGTAAAAGCAGCATCTGTAGGCGAATTTAAAAAGGTAGATTCATTTACAGAACTCGGAATGAATGCTTTTAGATCTACATAGCTTGCTACTATCGAGAGTTCATTTTTGTAATCAATATAATGGTTGGTGGCTAGTGTAAAGGTTTGTCTGTCGTACTGGTTGTTATCCCTATAACCCTCGGAATGCGTATTACTGTACACACCTCTATAGCTATTGTTTGTGGACCCATAGTTAAAATTCAAGCTACTTTTTAATAGCCCAAAAGATCCCATTGTCAATTGACTATGAACTGATGTTTCATGTAAAGAGGAATTTTTTGGTGTTAGGTGAATTGCGCCACCTAATCCAGCGCCGTAAATACTAGACGGGACCCCTTTAACCACTTCGATCCTTGAAATGGAAGCAAGCTCAAAGTCTTCGATTGTAGTTTCTCCGCTACCGTTGGTCAATGGAATGTCTTTAAAATAAGCTCTTATTTTTGAAGTTCCATAAAGTGTTCGTGAACCAATTCCTCTGATGGTTAGCCTATTGGTGTTCAAGGCCCCACTTTGCATAAAAATTCCTGGCGCTCTATTTAAGACTTGAGCGATGTTAATATCATTTCCCCTATTGATTTCTTTTTGAGAAATAACTTCAATGGTTGTCATGGCTTTTTTAAGCGTTTTAGGGATCTGATTGGCATTGACAATCACTTCATTTAATCCTAATGCACTTAAATTTAACTGCAACGTGAAAAATTTATTTGATTTAATTGTTAAAGTCGTTGGATCGTATCCTTTTATCTGGAAGCGGTACTCCCCTTCAGAAGGAAGCGTAAAACGTCCTGAATCATCAGTAATTTGAACTTGATTTGTTTCTAAGTTATAAATACGAGTCCCTTGAAGTGGGGCATTAGTTTCAGCATCTAAAACCTTTCCTGGTATCTGCGCTTGTGTAACAGTGTGAGTTAGCAAAAGAAGGCAGAACGTTAGAATTATCTTCATGAAGAACATGTATTATACAGAGCAAAATAACAGTATTAGATATCTAATTATCATAAAAAATTTATAATTTTTTTTGAGGATAACCCTAATGAGTCGCTGAGACAGCCCCAATAACGCCCAATGCAGCGCGTTCCCCAGAAATCATGGCTGCATTTAAAGACCCATTTAATTGGGTATCACCTGCTAGAAACAATGAATTTGATAAGCGGGTTTCTGAGGGCATCATATCGTATTTTAAATTATCTAACCTTGGTAAAGCTCTAGGGATGTGATATAGTTTGATGAGTTTTGTTGTTGTGATTCCGCAATAGGATTGTAATTCTTCCTTTACAGCTTCAATAAGCACTTCATGGGAAAGACTCTGAGTGTCTATTACAGTGACTGATAACAACTCGTTAGCTGGTTTAATTCGAGCGTCTAAACTGCTATTATAAAATATATTATTTACTAAAGTCCCTGGTTTTGAAATCAAACCGATCAGTTTTTTAGCAATCACTCTTGCGTCTGTTTCAAAATATAAAGTCACACAAGACTTCCACGCCGTAGATTGATTTTTTAAATTGGACACTAATTCACTGGCTTCAGTCGCAATAATGGTATAATCACTTTTTAAGCAAGTTCCATCTTTGAGAGTGATTTCGGTTTCTTTTAGTGTTTCTACTTTTGTGTTATATTTAAGTGTTGTGGTTTTTAAATTCTCTAACAATTGTTTTGGAATGGCCTCAATTCCTGACTTTGGTAATGTGGCGTGTCCTTCACCAAACATCTTGTAAACAAATTCAAACATTCGGCTCGATGTTTCAAGTTTTGTTTCAAGAAAAATACCACTAAAAAAAGGCTTAAAAAAGTTAGTAATTATTTCTTCAGAAAACCCAAGATTTGTTAAATAAGAATGGGTCGTTTGTTCATTTTCAGCAAAAATAGTTGTTAGCGATTTTTTCTTTAAATACAGGTTTAGCTTTAAAATTCTAATTTTATCAGAGATTGTCCCGATACCAGAAAAAAGGGTTGAAAATAACAAAGAGGGGGATCTTAATGGATCGCCTATAAGCTTTTGTCCATTGTTTAAAAAAATAGAAGCACCTGGTAAAAACTTTTGAAGCTCCAATGCTTTATAATCAAGGTATTTTTGTGCCGCTGGATAGGCCGTTAGCAACACCTGAAAGCCATGGTCTAATCGATAGCCTCCTATCAAATCTGTTTTTACGCGCCCTCCTACTCGATCAGTCGCCTCAATAATCACAGGACTAAATCCATGATTCTCTAAAACTCTGGCCGCTATAAGGCCACTTACACCAGCACCAATAATATGTATTTTTAAATCTTTTTTATTCATGGTTACAAAGCTCCTCTTCATTTATCTCGTATTTACATGCGTTCTTAATAATCGTTTTTTTTCTTCTTGAACGACGGGATGCTTTTTATGTCCCCATATTTTATCTCTCGCAATTCGAGAGCTTTGCTGTAAGTCCACTATTGGCATTGGATAAGCATCCCCTATCAAAACTCCGCAAAAGGTCTGTTCCATGGCCGACATAGTCCAAGGTTCATGAATATACGCTAGTGGCACATTTGACAGTTCTGGAATCCATTTTTTTATAAATACTCCTTCAGGATCATGCTCTTGTGAGTTTTTTACAGGATTGTACAAACGGACTGTATTTATTCCTGTGGTCCCTGCTTGCATCTGAAACTGTGGATAGTGTATGCCTGGCTCGTAGTCAAGAAACTGTCGTGCAAGATGGTAGGTCCCTTCGCGCCAATCTTGGTCTAAATTGAGTGTTAAAAAAGAAACAACCATGGCGCGCATTCTAAAATTAATCCAACCTGTTGTTTCAACAGCCCGCATGCATGCGTCAATCAAAGGGTAGCCTGTGGTCCCTGTTTTCCATGCTTTTATAAACGCCTCATTTTTTTCATGTGGCAAAAGCTCATAACCGCTATTAATACATTCGGTTTCATAGCGACACTCCATTTCAAACTTTTGAATAAAATGACAATGCCAATGCAAACGGGTAAGCATGGCTGAAAACGCTTTGCTATTTCTGGTTCCATTTGGATGGGTTCCAATAAACTGAAAGGCTTGTTTAACACTCATATTGCCCCATGCTAAATAAGGTGATAAGCGGCTGCAAGACTTTCTACTTTCCGCTGGTTTGGAAATATGTCTTTGATAATTAAACCCGCGTTGATTGGTGAAAGACTTTAGATACCGCCAGGCATTTTTTTCTCCTGCTGGTTGGTAGTGACTGGGGTATTCCTTCAGTTGAGATTCTAATTTTGAAGGGATAAAAAAGTTGTGTTTTAAATCTGTTTCTTTAGAAATTGTATACTTGTTTTGAAGGACTGGAGTATGCATTTTTTTGTGCCATTGTTTGTTCCAGTCTTTCCTATTTTTTATGCCTCTTAAAATACCATCTCGTTGTGATTCTTCCCAGTTAATTTGATTGGATTTGCAAAACTGTTTTATTTTTTTATCGCGTTCCCAAGAGGCTTGCGTTCCACTTTCTTGGTAACTGAATACGGAATTAATGTCAAATTCGTCATTCAAATAATTAAACACCTCAATAGCCTCACCATAAAACACTTCTACTCGCCTATTAAACTCACTTAACACTTTATTTAAAGCACCAATTGAATGGTATATAAACTGTAAATGTCTTGGGCTGGTGTCTGGATATTCAATTCTAGAAGGTTCAAATAGGTAGATTATGCGATACGGAACCCCGGCACATTCAGCCTTTAATAAAGGTGCATGATCTTGGGAACGAAGGTCACGTTTTAACCAAACAACGTTTATAGTTTTTGAACTCAATATGTAAGCTGTTTTTTACATTTTTTCCAGAATGAAAAAAAAGATGGGAAATACCCTTGAACGTCAAACATCCAATCTCTAGAGTCTTCATTACCTTGATAATACCCACTTAAAGGGTGTTCTTTAAAAAAGAGTGTCTCAAGTTTATATTTGCTTACAAGTGTATCAAACTCCCCCACATAAATCTGAAGGTTATCTATGTTGTCTTTAGATAGCCGAAGGATAAAATCAATAGTATTTTGAGAGACTGGATACTGCTCAAAATGCGACGGTTCTAGGAGCAATATTCGATTGGCTGAAATATCTTTTTTCCAAAGGGGATCTAGATTATAAAAGTTATAAATACAGCTGGGAAGATTTGGATTTATCGTTACAGCTGTTTGTTTAGGAAGCGGCGTCACTAATTTAATTTCTGGGGTGTCCATTAATACCTCAGGGATTGGCAATGAAGCAAACGCTTCATAAGGCACATCTAAAAAGGTGTTTTTCTGGGCTGTAAAGCAGTACTTATTGATGTTGTCTTGGTTTGCTACATATTTTTTATTAGCGTTTGCTCCGGCCACCCATTGCCAGCTTAAGGCATTACTACCCCAATCGGCATCTAATAGATGGAAATACATCCATTGGGCAGGGGTTTTCCAGTGACTTTGAGCCATATTGCAAGCAACCGATGCCGTGTACATTCTTAAATGATTGTGCATATAACCCGTATTGTAAAGGGATTCAATAGCTGAATCTATAGCTTCAATAGTTGTGGAAGCTTGAACAATTGCAGTGGAAATATAATGGTTTGAGACAGGCTGTTGAGGGTGTTTCAAGTCGGTATTAATAGCTATTCCTTTAGAAATCCAAACCTGTTGCCAGTAATCTCTCCAAGCCAGTTCTTGTATAAATTTTTCAATTTGTGCTGGCTTATAGCCTTTTTTCAAAACTTCAGATAGTATAAATTTAGTAGAAATCACTCCTCTAGAGATATATGGAGATAAGAAAGTGACCTCGCCATTTATATAGTTTCGTGTCGAACTGTATTTAACCGGGTCAATGTTGCGAATCCGTTGAAGAACCTCAGCATAAGTTGTTGGAAAAAGTGTGTTATTTTTATTAAATAGTTCCATTATATTCTAATTAAATCTGAAGAGCTGTTAATAATAATTTTTAGGAGAATTAAGTCGCTTGGTATTTTGGTTTATAATAATAATATAAAGATAAGTTATGTTAGACAATTCACATTAGTGGCGAACGTTAATAATTATTTAATTTAAATTTGAAATCAATATTTAAAACTCCAAAAAACAATTAATTTTTATTTGCTAAAATCAAAACAATTAGTAGATTAGTTTATTAATTTTAAATAAACACAAATGAAAAAAATAATTTTATTAGCATTAGCCATCGCTACTTTCACAGCAAGTGCACAAGAATCAGTTTTATTACGCCTTAACTATAACAAAGGAGATAACTATTTAACAACTGTAGAGTTAAAGCAAAATATGGGTGTCCAAGGTGAAATGAACATGAATATGGAAATGAATTCGACCGTTAGTAGTGCTGATGATAAAGCAATTATGTTAGAATCAAAAATAGGATCCATTATTATGAACATGAATCAAGGCGGAATGGCGATGAGCTATGATTCAAATAAGTCCAGTGAGGAATTAGATCAGATGGGGCAAATGATGAAGTCACAATTTGACCCGATTTTACAAGCAACCATCTATAATTCTTTAGATCGTTATGGAAATGTTTTAGAAGTAAGAACAGAACCTTCACTCCCTGGAATGGAACAATTTACAGGAAATCAAAATGCTATTAATTTTCCCGATGAAGAAGTTTCAGTAGGTTTCTCATGGACTTCTGAGGTTGATAATCAAGGAATGAAGGTTTTGACAAAATATACAGTTTCTGAAATTGCCGGTGGAGCTGTCTATTTAGAAATTTCTGGAGAAGTATCTGGACTTGCAACAGGTGCTATGAACGGTAAATCAACTGTTGATATTAGTAGTGGTATTCAAACAGCTTCAACGATTGAAATGACGATGTCTGTCCAAGGAATGGAGATGAGCTTCATAACCACTTCGACTATGACAAAAATATAAGTTGTAAATATTATCAAAAAAGACTTTAAAACAACCCCATACCTTCATACTGGTATGGGGTTGTTTATTTAATAAATTGAAAATAAACTTATCTGTTTATTAAGTTTCCACAGCGTATATTTGCACCATCAACTTAGACAACGCCATTAACCAGTGATTTCTATGACTATGCCTTTCAAAAAATTACATTCTGATATTCAAGAAAAATTAGTTTTTTTCAACATTACAGAGCCTACCCCTTTCCAAACGGCTAGTATTCCTATTATAAAAAGTGGAACGAATGTGTATTGCACTGCACCAAAAGACAGTGGAAAAACAACAACTCTTGTTTTAACTACTTTACAAAAGTTAAAATTTGAAGCGTCTGGAAATGCACCAAGAGCGGTAATTCTTGTTGAAAACAAGGAGCGGGCAATGGAACTGTACGAACTTTTTTTGGCGTATACGAAATACAACTCTTTACGTGTTTATGTTGGACATGAACAGCTACATATTGATATTCAAAAATCAGAAATATTTGAAGGTACTGACATTCTTATTTCTACTCCTAAAACAATGAATAAATTATTTTTATTGAATGGAGTTAGCACCGCTCAATTAAAAATAATCAGCATTGACGATGCTGAATTTCTTTCACAACACTCATCCTATTCTGCAATTATGTCTATTTCACAGAGCATACAGAAATGCCAATACGTGATCTATTCAGAAAAATCGACTTCAATGCTTAAACGTTTTGAATCCTATTTTATGGAATACTCAAAGATTGTTTCTTTTTAAACACCTAGTTACATGATTCCAAAACTACATTACATATCCCAAGGTAACTCTGCTAATGAACAGCATGCTAATATCCAAAAAGCCTGTGCTTCAGGGGTAGAATTGGTACTGTTAGACGTTCAAAACTATTCAGATAAGAAGTTGTTCAAACTTGCTAAACAAGCCAGAGAGACTACTGCTCACTATCAAACAAGATTAATTATAGCTAATAACTATAAGATTGCAAAGGAAATCAAAGCTGATGGGGTACATTTGACTAACTTAGGGAATTGTCCTCGTCTTGTAAGGAAAGAATTATATTCGTGGCAAATTATTGGAGCCACAGCTAATAATCTTGAGACTTGTCAAACCTATATAAGTAAGGAAGTTAATTACATATACCTATCCCCTTTTCAAAGTCAAAACTTAAAAGCTTCAATAGAAAAAGTCTTAGGACTAAATGGCTTGACAGCAATTTTGGAGACTTTAAATACCAAAATACCAATCCTCGCTACGGGAGGTGTAAACATTGAGGCCATCACGAGAATCTTAGAAACAGGTGTTTCCGGAGTTGCAGTTTCTAATGAGATTACACAAGATGCTAACGCCATTAAAGCTTACAGTCAACTCTTAAACGACTCTTCAACATTAGAACAGCGTTACACATTTGAATAAAAATTTTTAGATTTAATAGCACTTATTAAACAATTACTGTTAAGTGCGTAATTTTTGTTATATTAAAAGTGTAAAAAATTTTTCAGTAAAACTTCTTAAACCTATAGTATTATCAATAAGGATAGACGACAATTTTTAAAAAATACGGCACTTGCGGCAATCGCCGTTTCTGCGTCTCCTCTTTTATCAAAAGCTGATTCTTTTAAGATTAAGCAATTATCAAATTCAAAATTACAAGACGATTGCAACCTTTTAACTCAGGATTACTATGGTGCAGGTCCATTTTATACAGAAGACGCCCCTTTTAGCGATGATGGCGTTATGATTTCTAGCGATGAAGTTGGTACTAGATTAAGAGTATCAGGAATTATTAAAAACTTAGACTGTACGGAAATCATTCCAGAAACTATACTAGACTTATGGCATACTAATGACGCAGGTGAATATGACAATGTCGGATATAACCTAAGACGAAAAATCAAATCTAATATAGCTGGGTTTTATAATTTTGAAACTATTTTGCCTGGAAAATATTTAAATGGTAGTACGTATAGGCCAAGTCATATTCATATAAAGGTAACAACTCCTGGGTTTCCACCATTTACAACCCAATTATATTTTGAAGGGGATACCAGTATTGCTAACGATGCAGCAGCATCGATTACCACTGGAGATTACGATGCTACACATCGAATAGTTTCGCTTGTAAATAATGACGGTATTTTAGAAGGCACATGGGATGTAGTTATTGACGGAGATGGGATTTTAGGTACTGATGATTTGCATATAACCAATGGAATTATTTATGATGTAAGTCCAAATCCATTTACAGATAAAATAACCATCAATTACGGGGTATTTAAATCTGCTAGAACGAGTATCGAAATTTATAATGTGCAAGGGCAATTAGTGGCAAATATTGAAAATAAACAATTGGTAGCAAATAAATATACAGCCGTTTGGAATCCTCAAAAAGAAATGGCTTCTGGACTCTATTTCTGTGTATTAAAAATTAATGATCTTCAAGTGTACTACTCCAAGATTTTAAAGAAGTAGAAGACTTTATTCAAATGTAACAAAATTTAATTTTTCTTTCTTATTGTTGTGTTAATCTTCTTTAATATTTGATACATATATCTAAACTATTGGTTCGAAATCGCATACCTTCGCTAAATGCACAAACAAAACCCTTATAACAGTCGTTACGACCTCAAAAGATTAACAAAACACTACCACGCTTTAGAAAAATTCATTGTTTTAAACCCTAAAAAAGAGGAGACTATCGATTTTAGTGTTTCTGAAGCGGTATTTGCTTTGAATAAAGCCATGCTACTAGCGGATTTTAATCTTGGTGATTATGATTTACCCTCTGGCTATCTTATCCCTCCAGTTCCAGGTCGTTTAGACTACTTATTACATATTCGTGATTTCCTTACAGAGAAATTTAATATTTCAGAAAACAGTCAGATAAACGGATTAGATATAGGTTCTGGTGCTAATGGAATCTACTGTATTTTGGGTGCTCAATATTTTAATTGGAAAATGGTGGGTTCTGAAACGGACGCAAAAGCTGTAGATATAGCTAATGCCAACATAAAAAAGACAAAAGAATTAAACAATAAAATTGAAATCCGTCATCAACAGGACAAAGGTTCTCTATTTAAAAATACGATTCAATCTAAAGAAAAATTTGACTTTGCGGTGTGCAATCCTCCCTTCCACAATTCCAAAGAAGAGACTTTAAAAGGATCCCTTAGGAAAGTAATAAACTTAGGGGGTTTTGCTGCTAAAGAAAAATTCTTACTTAATTTTGAAGGCCAGGCTAATGAACTTTGGTGTAATGGTGGTGAAGTCCTTTTTGTTAAACGTCTCATTAAAGAAAGTGTAGGCTTTAAAAACCAAGTAAAGTTATTTTCTACTCTAGTTGCTAAATCTGAAAGTGTAGCTGCAATAAAAAAGCAATTAAACAAAGCTAAAGCAAACTTCGAAGTAATTCCAATGGCCTTAGGGAATAAAAAAGGACGTTACGTATTGTGGTGGTTTGAAACAACTAAAGTTTAGCCTTTACTTTAAGCTGATAAACGTTTTCTACTTTAAATTATAAGATTGTTATCCTTACTTTTTTCTTTTTGATTCTGGAATTGTTCAAGGTTTCTACTAAAGCTTCAGAAATAGATTTAGGTACGGCTAAAAAAGCGCAATCTTGTTTTAGTTCAATTTTACCTAGCTGATCCTTAGATAGTTTTCCTTGTTTAAAAAAGAGACCAGCGATATCCCCTTTAGAGATTTTATCTTTTCTACCTCCAGAAATGAATAGAGTTTCCCAATATTGGGGTTTGCGAATAGTCTTTTTAGAAATGTTAACGCCTTTAGACGTTTTAACGTATATAGGTAGTATCTCACTTTCTACCTTTAAGATATAAGCAGTTCCTTTAGAATCTACTCTAGCAGCACGCCCATTTCTATGGGTGAATTCTTCCGATGCTCTTGGCATTTCATAATGAGCTATAAACTTTAATTCGGGAATATCAATCCCTCTAGATGCTAAATCGGTAGCGACTAATATTTGATTGGTTCCGTTCCTGAATTTTATTAAAGAACGTTCTCTATCCTTTTGCTCCATTCCTCCAGAAAAACAGCTGTGATTGATTTTGTTTTTATCTAAAAAACGACTAACTATTTCAATACTATCTCTAAAGTTACAGAATACTATTCCATTTTGATTGCCTAAATGTTCGATGAGTTTTAGTAGACTTGGCAATTTGTTTTTTGAAACCGATTTAATGATTTTAACTTCTAATTTAGATACGATCTTTTTGTTTAAATAATTGACCGTCGTGGGCTTGTCTAAGCGTACAAAACCAGGAACTTCAAGACTTTGGGTTGCCGAAGTAAGTATGCGTTTGTTTATATGTGGTAATTGATTGATTATTTCTTTCATCTCTAACTCAAAACCATCTTCTAAAGACTTATCAAACTCATCTAATACCAGACATTTTATACTTTTTTTAGAAAATCGATCGTTACTAAAATGATCTGCTATTCTTCCTGGAGTTCCAATTAAAATAGCCGGCACATGCTTAATTTCAATCTTGTCCTTAGACATAGGTCGACCACCATAAACAGCGTTAACTTTAAAGCCAGAACCCATACTACGAACCACTTGTTCAATTTGGATGGCTAGTTCACGGGAAGGAACGATAATCAATGCTTGAACGTCTTGACATTCAGGCTCTAAAATTTTAATAATCGGTAATAAGAATGCTAATGTTTTTCCGGTCCCTGTAGGCGATAACAATATAGTGTTAGTGGTCTTCTCAATAATAGAAATTGCTTCTTCCTGCATAGGGTTTAATACATGGATATTTAACTTGGTTAATATATCTTGTTGTTCTTTGATACTGTTAGCCATAATACTTAGTTCTTTTTACGGGTTTTAGAAACGTCTTCTTTGGAGTTGCCAAACTTTGTTTGTGCCAAATAATTAGCAAGTACCTTATCAATTAATTCCTCTTTTGTAAGGTGATGAAATACAGTCGTTACTTTTTGTTTAAATTCATTTGAAATTTCACGATTTGGTTTGGTTTTAAATATTTTTTTAGCCCATAATAACGCATTATTTTCATTAATACTTTTGGCATCTGCTCTCTTAAATGGTTTGAATACAATTCCCAATTCTTTTTCAAATTCAGTAACATCCGAAACTTCTTCTTGCTGAAGAACTGTTAAAGACAAGCCTTTGGCGCCCGCTCTTGACGTACGACCACTTCTATGTACATACGCTTCACTTGTATCCGGAAGATGGTAATTGACTACGTAGGACACTTCTTTAATATTTATGCCTCGAGCTGCTAAATCAGTTGCGACAAGAATATCAATAAAACCTTCTCTAAATTGTCTCATTATACGATCTCGAATTCCTTGAGTTAGACTTCCATGAATGGCCCCAGAAGAAAATTTATTAATGGCTAAGTTTTTAGCTAATTTATTAACTGCCGCTTTTGTTTTGCAAAATATGATTCCCCTTTGCCTCTCTTTAGTTGTTAAAAAGTGCATTAAAACATCCAATTTTTCTATGGGCTCAACAACTACATACTGGTGATCAATTCCTTGATGACCAAGGGTTTTCATGTCGTCTTCAATTTGAATCAGTTGATTTGACATGTAATTTTGCACCAATTGTTTCACTGCACCCGATAAGGTGGCTGTGAATACTAAAGTTCGATGAGCTTTTGGAATATTTTTTATGATTTGATCTAAATCGTCTTTAAATGCACTCACCATTTCATCCGCTTCATCCATAACCAAATACTTAAGACTTTTAAGATTTAGAGCGTCTCTTGAAACTAAATCTAATAAACGTCCAGGAGTGGCGACCACAATTTGAGTGGGTGTTTTTAATCGTTCTATTTGAGGTTTAATAGAAATTCCGCCGCATAATGTGGCTATAGAAATGTCTGGACTTTTGGAGGCATAAGAAACTAAATTGGCATGTATTTGATGCCCTAGCTCTCTAGTAGGCGCCAATATTAAAGCTTGGACACTATTAGAGTCTTTAAGATCAATTAATTGTAATAATGGCAAACCAAAAGCAGCAGTTTTACCGGTCCCAGTTTTTGCTATGGCTACTACGTCTTCCGTTTGTCTAAGAATTACAGGAATCGCTTTTCGCTGAATATCTGTAGCTACAGAAAGTTTTAAATCCGATAAGCTTAGTTGAAGTGATTGGTTAATTCCTAATTCAGAAAACGACTTAGACATATAATGATTTTAGGCAAATATAACAATACGTAAACCGAGTACATCAAAAAACAGAACACTAATTATATAATTAACCAAATCAACAAGTTCAAATGGTCAGTTAGACTAGATAGAAAAAAATCAGGCTTCTTTTAAAGTACGCTTAGATTTTCTATAGGTATACTTTGGATAAATGGTTCGTTTAGCAAAACGATTTAGTTTATTTGAGTTTACCATCTTTATATATATTTGTTTGGTGACTCCGAAATACTCATAAGTAGTTCCATCTAAAAAAGTAATTTCTAACAGTAAGCCTTTATGTACGTAATCCGCTATACCTGCATTTGTAATCGTCTGCTTATACCCTTCTAAATTAGCTGCAATGGTTTCAGGCGCAATACTGACTAAAAAATGATAGCCGTCAATAATTTCACGGCTTTTAAGTTCCGCTTCTTTACTTTTTGAGTCCCCATCTTGAAACTTATCAGGGTGCCATTCTTTTACTAAATTTCGGTAACTTTTTTTAAGGACTTTGAGGTCAATTTCTGTCTCAACACCAAATAACTTTTTATACTGACTTATACGTTTCATATATACTTTTTTTGAAGCCGCGAAACTACATCATTATTTTAACTACTTAAAATAAGATTCGTGATTATTTTAAATAACTAACAGCCTTTAAGGATCAATATTTAATTATAAGACATAAAAAAAGCTCATCATAAATGACGAGCTTTAATAAAACTTTAAAGTATATGTATTAAATAACTTTTACGTTTACTGCGTTTAATCCTTTGTTACCTTCTTGAAGATCAAATTCAACGGTATCGCCTTCGCGAATTTCGTCAACTAATCCAGAAATGTGTACAAAATGATCTTTTTCAACTCCTTCTTCAGTGATAAATCCAAATCCTTTGGACTCATTGAAAAATTTTACTGTTCCTTTACCCATAATAATGTAATTTAATTAAAATAATATTTATTTTGCAAATTTGCGAACATTTTTCCAATACACAATAGATTTATCGTCTTTTTTTTAATTTACAGAGTATATTGTTTAATAAATTGATGTAAGATCTTATAGGTTTTAGGGTTTATTGAACATATTTGAGCATAAATTCATTTAAATTAAACTTCTTATAGTTAGTTTTACAACTATAAAATACAGTTTGATTTTTAACATTAAACTATAAACATCTTAATCAGTCTTATAATATATACATTAATAAAAGCCAACTGACACCAAAAAAGCGATATCTACTTTTATTTATCTCACCATTTTTAGGGATATCCTTATTACTGGTCAGTTTCGTTACTCCCCGAGTTAAATTAAAAATAGTTCCCCTTTTTAACAATCAAAAAATAACAGAAAATAATTGGCATGTTTCATCCCAAAAGGATTCAATTCAATTTACTAAACTTAAATTTTATCTCACTGATTTTCATGTAAAATCTATCAATGATAAAATTAAAACTATTAATCACAGTAATTATTTGATAGATATTTTCAAGCCTGAAACTTTAGACATACTACTCAACACAACTACTTTTAGCAATGGTGACGAATTATCATTTAATCTGGGTGTAAGTAGTAATATGAACAGAACAGGGGCTCATTCCGGAGCTTTAGACCCTTCAAATGGTATGTTCTGGTCTTGGCAAAGTGGGTATATCAATTTTAAAATTGAAGGAATAAGTCCAAGTTGTTTAACTCGAAAAAATAAATTTCAATTTCATATTGGAGGGTACCAAGCTCCACACAACACACTAAGACGAATTACCTTTATTTTGAACAAACAAACCACTCAACTTAGCATCAACCTTGATGGATTTTTTGAGGATACTAAATTAGCGCTTGAAAATCAAATCATGGTCCCTGGGGCAAAAGCAAATGAACTAGCAACAAAATTCCTTAACACCCTGACAATAATTGAGTAAAACAATTAAATTTAGCCTTTGTTCTGTACTCATCATATTATGTAGCAGCTTTTTAGTGCTCAAAAACAAGACTCTAATATTTGATTATCCCGAATATTGGCCAAAGCCACATTATGATTTTTCAAAGCTGAGTATGTCAGAAAACGAATTTCAGTTAGGTCGTCAACTATTTTACGACCCAATACTTTCAAAAGATCAAAGTATTTCTTGCGCCTCGTGCCATTTACAAGCGACAGGATTCACCCACGTAGATCATGATTTAAGTCATGGAATTGAAGGACGAATAGGTCGTCGAAATTCCATGGCCTTAATGAATCTAGCATGGAACACATCATTTATGTGGGATGGGGGTGTTAATCATATTGAATTGCAAGCCCTTGCTCCTATTTCCAGTAAAAATGAAATGGATTCATCCTTAAAAGAAGTAGTTGACAAACTAAACACTTCAAGAAAATACAAGAGTCTTTTTTATAATTCTTATCAAGACAGCTTAGTCACTGGTCAAAAAACATTATTAGCCTTAACTCAGTTTATAGTCATGTTAAACTCATACAATTCAAAATATGATAAATTCATTAGAAATGAAGACATAGATATTTTTACACAACAAGAAAAAAATGGGTTAATTATCTTTAAGAAAAATTGTGCATCATGTCATACAGAGCCATTGTTTACAAACAATGAGTTTCATAATAACGGACTCAAATTAGACCCTTATATAAAAGATTATGGGCGTATGCAGATAACTAACAATCCTGAAGATTCTTTGAAATTCAAAGTTCCAACACTCAGAAACATTCAATTTACACCACCATACATGCACGATGGAAGGTTTGAAACTTTAAAAGCGGTAATTACACATTACAGTTCAGGAATATCCCATAGCACTACTTTATCCGAAAGGTTGAAAAATAATTTAGACTTGACTCACAAAGAAAAAGTAGATTTATTAGTATTTCTAAGAACGTTAACCGACACAGACTTTTTATTTAATAATCGATTTTCATACCCATATATAAACTAAAAAATACAATACTATGAAAAAGCAATTACTTACATTGATAATATTTGTATCCGTTACAGGAATTTCAATGGCGCAATCAAATCCCATTATTATTGAGTGGATTCAAAATCATACTGGAATTACTGGCAGACACTACGTACAAGGCAACTCCACCCCTATCATTGACAATGTCTTGGCCAATGTACAAAGTGTTGACTATTCTACAAACTGGGTATATGTATCTGCTACCGGAATACCTTCATATATTACAGGGCCATTTACAGATAACAACCCTTCATTAGCTCAAGACCAAAATGCTATATATAGATTACCTCTCATACCCACACAAAACATAGAAAATTCAACAGCTACTTTTGGCGGAAATATTGGTGTTTTTATAAATGGTGTTTCTTTATTTGATTACAGAGATGGTGTCGCATGGAATAATTCAACAAACGCACTTTGTGGCGGTCCAGGAAATCCTCCTTGCCCTGGAGGACCAATGGCTACACAAAACTGGAACAGGGATGCCATTCCGGCAGAAATGGGTGGCTTTGATTGTGCCAAAGCGCATCCAGCTATGGGTAATTACCACCACCACCAAAACCCTAGTGCTTTTGACTTAGATCTTCTCGTTGTTTCTGATATATGTGACTCCTATCCTGCGGATGGATTGTATGTAATTGATACAAACACACATTCTCCGTTAATTGGTTTTGCATACGATGGGTTTCCAATTTACGGCGCCTATGCTTTTGCCAATTCTGATGGCTCAGGTTCAATCGTACGAATGAAGTCTGGATATTCTCTAAGAAATATTACTACAAGAACAAATGGCCCCAACGTAGGACAAGTATTTACCATTACAAATGGACCAAATGCTGGAAACCAAGAAGTTATGGATTTAGGGTATTTTAGAGAAGATTATGAATTTGTTTCTAACTCGAGTTCTGATTATTTAGATTCACATAACGGTCGTTTTGCGGTTACACCAGAATATCCATCAGGAACCTATGCATATTATACTACTGTGGATGAAAATCATAATTCAGCGTATCCTTATGCAGTAGGGCCAACATTTTATGGAAATGTAGTAGGATCTAGTGTGAATGCCATAAATGGAAGTACGACTAATTATGACTCTTCGTTAGCAATCAATGAGTTTGATGCCTCTTCTTTAAACCTTGTCATATACCCTAACCCAGGTCAGGACTTTATAGCTATTCAGTCTAACCTGCTGGCAAACAATCTTAAACTTGAAGTTGTAAACGAAATTGGTCAGGTTGTTTTAGAAAATACGATTTTACAAGGTAGTACCTTAAGTGTAATTGAAACCCACACTCTGTATAATGGAATGTATTTCCTGAAAGTATCAAATGATAAACACACAAAAACTTATAAAGTGATTATTAATAAATAGTCTAAATCATTAATAAAAGACGCTGTGACACAAACAATCACAGGATCTTTGTAATCAATTTAACAGCAGTTTTCTTATTTTAGTGAGACACTTTCAATCTCTAGACGAAAATCTTCTTTGATTTTATTGCCAATTAAAAAAGCGATTTGTTCAATTTTGTCGGCATCAAAGTTTGGAATATCCAATGTATAGCCTCTAAAGCTTGGTACAAAATCCTTAAATGGAATACTAATTTCTTGTACTTCACCGGATGTCATAAATGAATAAACATAGGAATGTCGTTGATAGTCAGATCCTTTGACTCTAAACTGATAAGATTTCCCGTCTCCTTTAAGCTTCAACACAACTGATGTAAATCCAGCAGTCTTAAGGCCTTCAAAGTTATATCTAAGCGATGAGAACCCACCATTGTTTTCAGTAGTTACATATCCTTCAAAAACCCCTATACCTTCAGAATTAACCTCAAAACTTCCTTGAGACCTCCCCCCCATGACACGATCATCTACAATTCTCCAACCTTTAGTAGAAACTCCCGACTCGAATTTAAAAATAAGTGATGGTGATTGAAATGTATTCATAACTAAAAATAAAATAAGTGCATTAATCATATAAAATTATTATTTTTTAATTTCTTCTAATACTTGATCAAAATTACTTCTTAAATAAGCTCTAAGTTTTTTCTTATAATCTTCTTTAAGCCAGCTTAAAAAGTTATGAGTACTCTTGCTTATACATTTTGAATAGCGTTGTATTCTGAAATCAATATCATCAGAAAGTAACTTTACAAGCGATAAAGCATCATAGATGTCTTCACTATTTTCAATACATATTAAAGCATGTTGTTCTATTGATCGTATTAATACAACTTTTGATGACTCCCCACTTCTAATTGATTTGATATATGTTTTATTTATATCAAAATAAACTTCTTTAGATTTTGAAAATGATGTCCTAATGTTATCTGGCATTTGATAAATGAAATTACTTTCTAAGTCTTCATCACTTAAAACGCCATCTAAGTAATAATTTGGATATTTAAATATACGTTGCCAATCTAAGTTGGTACTACCCCAAGGACCAAAACGGTGAAAGTTATTTCCTAAATCAATAACGTCAAATGAGTTTTTGTTTTTTAATATACGTGATCCCCTACCTATCATCTGGTAGTACAAAGTTAAAGATTTAGTCGCACGGTTTAATATTATAGATTCTACTGTGGGCTCATCAAATCCCGTTGTTAAAATACTTACAGATGTTAAGATTGCATTAGGAGTTTTTTTAAACCATTCTAAAATCTGAGTACGTTCTTTTTTAGTAGCTGTGTTATCTAAATGAGCGACTTGATAGCCAGAAGATCTAAACAAATCATAGACAAATAATGAGGTGTTTATCCCATTGTTAAAAATAAGAGTTTTTTTCCCATCGCAACGTTCTTTATAGGCTTCCATTAACTTAGAAAGCATTTCATTGTTTGTATATAAGTCCTCGGACGACTTAACAGTGTAATCGCCGTTAGCACCCACAACTAAAGAGGTTAGACCAACATTGTATGAGTACATATTAGCTTGAGCTAAAAATTCGTTATCTATTAATGACTCTATACTCTCACCTACAATTAATTCATTATAATTATCAGTCATTGGAAGTTCAATATTTGAACTTAATGGTGTTGCAGTAACTCCTAAAATAAAGGATTTTTCAAAAAACTTAAAGAGTTTTGTAAATGAATTATAATGTGCTTCATCAATAATAACAAGACCTATATCAGAGATATCTAGCTTATCATCTTTTAGCCTGTTGTTGAGTGTTTCAACCATGGCAACAAAACACTGAAATTCAGACTGATCTTCTAAATTTGCTTTGCTGTCAATAACTTTGTTTTTAACGCCAAACTCTGTTAACACAGAAGAAGTTTGTTTGCATAATTCTATACGATGTGTCATTACTAACACCTTTTTTTTGTGAGTTTTTAAATACTGGCTCACAATTTCAGAAAAGATAACTGTTTTACCCCCACCTGTAGGCAACTGATATAGAAGGTGGTAATCATCTTCGGCGGTTTCAAAACATTGAAAGATTTTTTGAATTGCTCCTTTCTGATAACTATAAAGCTCTTTGCCAGTTTTACGTTCTTCTTGTTCTGAAATAGAAAGCATAATAAATTTTAGATGATTTTGGCAAAAGTACGTTCTTTATTGAGTTTATAAAGAATTTAATTTGTTTTTTTTTGTCTAGTTTTAGTTTTTATTAGATAATATCTACTCAAACATTTATTATAGTTACTAAAAATGAAGAATGTGTCTTTTAATTAACGCAATTTACAATAGCTTTTTTAGAAAAATTTAGAACAGAAGCCTGTGACTAATGGTCTTTTGGAGCTAGTTTATGTATTTTTTTGGTTCCTTCATACATTTCATATTTTATAAACTTAGACTCTAATTTTGCATTAAAAAGCTTAATTTTTCTTGAAGGTCTCAAGCCAACGTGCTTTAAAGCCTCCATGTTAGAAGAAATCATCCAAGCATTTGTTCCTGGATACTTGTGTTTTAAAGTACTCCCGATTGCTCCATAGAAGCTTTCCATTTCAATGTCCAAACGTTCTCCGTAAGGCGGGTTAAATACCATATGTAAATGACTATCACCTCCTTTTTGAGTTTTGAAAAAATCTTCATGTTTAATATAAATAAAATCTTCAAGTTTTGCATTCTCTACATTCTGAATGGCTTTCTCTACAGCGCTAGGAGATTTATCAAACCCCATTATCTTGTAATGAAAATCACGTGTTTTAGAAAGTAAGGATTCTTCAATCTTCTCAAATAAGTCGACATCCCAATCTTCCCAACGTTCGAATCCAAATTCGTTACGCATTAAATTAGGAGGAATATTACAAGCAATCATTGCTGCTTCAATAAGAAGCGTTCCTGATCCACACATAGGATCCATAAAATCACTTTGACCATCCCAACCTGAAAGTATAATTAACCCCGCGGCTAATACCTCATTTATAGGAGCAATATTAGTAGCAATCTTGTAACCTCTTTTGTGAAGAGATTCTCCGGAACTGTCTAAAGAAACAGTGCAAAAGTGGCGGTCAATATGAATGTCAATTTTTAAATCGGGAAATCTTAAATCCACATTAGGGCGTTCGCCTGTTTTGTCTCTAAAACGGTCTACAATCGCATCTTTTGTTTTTAGTGCAACATACTGGGAATGAGTAAAGGTATCTCCGTTAAGTGTGGCACCCACTGCCAAGGTACCATCAGATTTCAAATAGTTTTCCCAAGGCATACTATTTATTTTGTTGTAGAGTTCTAATTCATTAATAATTTTAAATGTTGCAATCGGTTTAAGAATTTTAATAGCAGTTCGTAATCCTATGTTGGCTTTGTACATAAACCCTTTATCCCCTATAAAACTTACATGTCTTACTCCTATCTTAACAGATTGAGCCCCTAATTGTGTTAACTCTTTAGCTAAAAGCTCCTCAAAGCCAAATAAAGTTTTAGCTACCATCTTAAAATTATTCTCCATCAAAATTATTTGTAGACTCCAAAAATACAGTATTTTTGTCCGAGTTAGAAGTAAATACATGACAAAAGAACATCAAATGTGGTTTAAGACTTGGTTTAACACTCCTTATTATCACATACTTTATAAAAATAGAGATTATAAAGAAGCGGAACTATTTATTAAAAATTTAGTACTTTATTTAAACTTAGATCCTACAAAAGATTCAATATTAGATTTAGCTTGCGGCCAAGGGAGACACTCCATTTATTTGAATAGCTTAGGATTTGAAGTTACTGGTATCGACTTGTCTAACAATAGTATTCAGAAAGCTAATGAAAATGCCTCAGAATCTTTGAAATTTGAAGTTCATGATATGAGAAATACTTATAACTATCAATTCGAAATTGCTTTGAATCTTTTTACTAGTTTAGGATATTTTAAAGATGAACCGGACAATCTAAAGGTTATTAAGACTATAAAGTCTAGTTTAAAATCTAATGGTATAGGTGTGATCGATTTCATGAATAGTCCAAAAGTTATTAAGAATCTAGTTGCACATAGTACTCACAAAGAAGACCACATATCGTTTAGTTTATATCGTGATTATACAGATGGGTTTATTAATAAAAGTATAGAAGTAGTTGATAATGGTCAAACCTTTAAATACAACGAAATGGTACGCGCTTATAATTTTGAAGATTTTTCATCAATGCTATCTATTGCGGGCTTACATTTATTAGACTGTTTTGGAAGTTATAAGTTAGAGCCCTATGATAGCAATACTTCAGATCGTCTAATCTTAATTTTTATAAATAATGATTAGTTTCTTTGCCCCTATATTGGCGGTTATTTTTGGAGTGTCTATTGTAATTGTGTTCGGAAAATCTAAGCCTTTAAATCTGAAATTATTTTTAGCCTTCAGTGGTGCTTTTTTGCTTTCTACAACTATTTTCGAATTATTACCGGAAGTTTATTCTAATATAGAAACAAAAAAGATTGGTATTTTTATAATGGGAGGTATTTTATTGCAAATTCTATTAGAGTTTTATTCAATGGGTGCTGAACACGGACATTTAAATCATCAAAACTCAGAAGACTATTTTCCCTGGTTTTTATTTATTAGTCTTGGAATACATGCTTTTTTTGAAGGGTTTCCTTTAAAAGGCCACAGTAACATAATCATTGGAGTAGTAATTCATAAAATTCCAATTGCTATTTTAATTACAACCTACCTGTTAAAATCAAAATTGCCTAAGTTGCAAATAGCCTTATTTCTTTTAATATTTACTCTTTTGACGCCACTAGGTTCACTATCTGCTGATTTCTTGAGTTTATCCCCTACATTAATTTATAGTATTAATGCAGTTGTTATTGGGATGTTCTTTCATATTTCTACTGTAATATTGTTTGAAAGCAGTGAAGGACATCATTTTAATTTGAATAAAATTTTAATGATAATTAGTGCAGTTGTTTTAGCCTATTTCATTTAAGTCATTTGATATTTAAAAGTA
>CAJXDP010000020.1 GCA_913052445.1 uncultured Formosa sp. | reverse complement strand
GGTACCAAAAACCAACGTGTTGCCAGTTACACCATGGGCCAATCTCGTAATGAGGCTGCAAATTTATGATAAAGTTTTGTTTGGGCAAACATTTTTAAAATTATTTGTTGTTCATTTTTTGGTTTATAATATAAACTAGTTTATGTTTGCGTTTCTAAAATAGAAAAAACATGGAAACTCAAGATCAAATTCGACTCATCAATGACACAATCAGTAAAGCAAAAGAAAATTTAAAAGAGAGTTCTTTCTCTTTTATTTTTTGGGGATCACTAATCGCTATACTAAGCTTTTTTCATTACTCATTTCCTGAAATTGTTCAAAAAACATACTACTCATCCCTACTGTATTGGGTCTTAATTCCTGTGATAGGGATGATTATTACTGTGGTCTATAATATTAAAAAACGCGTAAAAGTAGGCTATGAAACATATGCGGGGCGGACTTTAAAAATAATCTGGGGCGTGTTTAATATCTCTTGGATTCTTTTAATTTTTATCTCTTTTGAAAAAAAAATTAATCCAACGGAGTCTATATTGTTTTTATTAGGAGTGATGATTCTTATAACGGGACTTTTAATTCGCTTCAAACCCTTTTCTTTTGGAGGCATCTCTGTTATTGTATGCAGCATCCTTTGCGTTTACACTCCAAATAATTCTTGGCTGTTGCTAAACGGTATTGCCGCTGTTTTAGGGCTACTTGTTCCTGGAATTTATCTTTATTATAGGAAATCAAATGTTTAAGCCACTAAATAAAATACTGGTAAATCCAATACGACTGATGATTGTGTCCGTCCTAATGAAAGTGGAAAATTGTGATTTTAATTTTCTAAAACAACTCACCCAAACTACGCAAGGCAATCTAAGTATACAGTTAAAGAAGCTCAAAGAGTGTGGTTATATTTCTATTGACAAAAGTTTTGAAAAGAACTATCCAAAAACCAATTGTAAAATTACAAAAGCCGGGATTAAAGCCTTTAAAGATCATTTTGAAAACCTCAAAGAATACCAGAACCTCAATCTAAAACAAAAATCATGATAAAATTAACAGTATTATTAGTGTTAACATTTAGTTCCCTTTTTCTTTTTGCACAAGAACCAAATACCACTCATGCCTTGCAGATTACTGTAAATAATTTAGAAAATATAAAAGGCAAATTGCAGGTATGTCTAACAGATAAAAAGGAGGATTTTTTAAAACAGTGTGAATACTCGACAGCAGTTGCAGTAACAAATAATACTATTTCATTAGAAATAGCAAACATAAAAACAGGTGTTTACTCAATTTCGCTGTTCCATGACGAAAATAATAACGGAGTTTTAGACACTAAAGGTTTTTTTGGAATACCCAGCGAACCTTATGGGTTTTCTAATAATCCAAGCACAATATTCGGTCCTCCTAGTTTCGAAAAATGTACATTCCTTATAAATAAGAATAAACAAATCTCCATTGAATTATAATAACAGAAACTAAAAAATAACTAATATGACTCCAACAGAAGTTTTCTCAATAGCTAATATGATTGCAATGCCAATGTGGGTCTTGATGCTCTTTTTTTCGAAATGGAAAGTAACCCAGTTTTTGATTGATTTTAAAGTAATTCCATTAACATTAGCGTTCATGTACGCTATTTATATAGTTCAAGCTGTTGGGGTAAGTGGAATGATGGACTTTGGAAGCCTTACATCGGTTATGACATTATTTACAGAAGAAAATGCAGTGCTTGCAGGGTGGATTCATTATCTAGCTTTTGATCTTTTAATTGGCATGTGGATTCTAGATCAAAATAAAGAATTAAAAATTAACCAATTAGTAATAGCTCCATGTCTTTTTTTAACCTTCACGCTTGGGCCAGTCGGTTTTCTGCTTTTTATGATTATTAAAACTATTAAACAAAAACAATCTTGATGTCTTTTAAGTATGTCTTTAGCACAGTAAAAAACCACAGTCCAATATTGTATTGGATTGTAATAGTTCATTTTGTTTTAGCTATTGGATCTATAACAAGTAGTTTTATTGATGATAGAACTCTTATGGGGGTTAACGTTTGGATAAAACCATTCAAATTTTCAATTTCTACAGCTATTTATATTTTAACTTTTGGGTTTCTTGTAACGCTATACCCCTTTTCTCAAAGAAAGAAGAATCTTATTAATAATATTGTTTCTTGGACATTACTCATAGAAACAGGATTTATTATTTATCAAGCATCACGCGGTGTGCAATCCCATTATAATCTATCAAATCCATTTGATGCTTTAATTTTTGGAGCAATGGGGATATTAATAGCTATTAATGTTTTGATTATGATATTATTAATATTTGAAACTATCCGATTGAAATTAAAAACCTCTAAATTACTTCAATGGGCTATACTTCTAGGATGGGTAATAGTGTTTTTTGGGAGTTGGGTTGGTGGTCAAATGATAAGTGAAATGTCTCATAATATTGGAGTTGAAGACGGAGGCCCTGGTCTTCCTTTAGTAAATTGGAGCACAATTGCTGGTGATTTGAGGGTAGCACATTTTTTTGGCCTACATGGTCTACAAATAATTCCAATTTTCGCATTATTAATTTCAAATAAATCGAAAAATACCATGAGGAATCAGATTATAATTGTAACGGTTTTTGGATTAGCATATGCATTGTATATTGGATATACGTTCTACCAAGCTAAACAAGGCATGCCATTTATATAATATTTAGAAAGCATAAAAACTATTAAGCTTTGCTTAAAAGCTTTTTTCCATTAAGTTATTATTATTAAATTCGCTTCGAACTTCAATTTTGTAAAATGGTCGATTTTAATTTTAAAAAGTGGAACCTTATACTAGGATGGCTAGCTTTTTTAATTGCTTTTATTGCTTACAGTCTCACGGTTGAACCGACTGTTAGTTTTTGGGATGCTGGAGAATACATATTAACGTCCTCCAAGCTGCAAGTTGGACACCCACCAGGAGCGCCATTTTTTCAAATGATGGGGGCTTTCTTTTCTATTTTTGCTACAGATCCTACACAAATTGGACTCATGATTAACATGATGAGCGCCACCGCTAGTGCCTTTACTATTTTATTTATGTTTTGGTCGATTGTATTGCTTATTAAACAAGTAGTTAACAACGATAACGAATCATTAAAAGAGCAAAATGCCGCTATTTTAGGAGCTGCATTTGTTGGAAGTTTATCGTTTGCTTTCACAGACTCTTTTTGGTTTAATGCTGTTGAAACGGAAGTCTATGCTATGGCCACATTAATCATGGCTGTTTTATTTTACTTAGGACTGCGCTGGGGAAATGACATGTTTTCCCCTAGAGGTAACAAATGGTTGATTCTTATTTCATTTATAGTAGGGCTTTCTTTTGGGGTTCACTTCATGGGCCTTTTAACCATTCCAGCAATTGGACTGATTTATTACTTCAAAAATTATAAAACAATTACTGTAAAGAACTTTATTTTGGCAAACCTAGCAGGTATTGCTGTTTTACTATTTGTATTTAAACTTTTGGCCCCTAACATTCTTAAGTACTTTAGTGCCTTAGAAATCTTTTTTGTGAACTCAGTAGGGCTCCCTTTTAATTCAGGGTCCATCATTGCTTTTGTTCTGCTCGTTGGTTTTATCATTTTTGGCATCCGCTACACACGTAAAAAAAATTATGTGAATTTAAATACGGCTCTGTTATGTGTCACATTTGTGGTGGTCGGCTTTTCATCTTGGCTAATGCTTCCTATTCGCGCCAATGCCAACGTAACTGTTAATGAAAACAATCCTTCCAGTGCCAGAGAATTACTGGCCTATTATAATCTTGAACAGTACCCAAAAACACACCTATTCTACGGCCCACAATTTACAGACCAGTACGCTGGCTTAGACGAAAATCAGCCGTATGTTGATGACAAACCAAAATACGAAAAAGACAAGGCTGTTGGAAAATATATAATCGTGAACGATTATAAAGATGGCTTACAAAACTACAATTCTAAGCATGCTTCCTTATTGCCAAGAATGTGGAGTTCAGAGCATGCTGAAAACTATATGATGTATTCTGGATTTTTAGACTTTTCAATTAAAACCGACTACCAAATGCAAAATGAGTTAAGGTCGGTTATTAACGATTTTAAGAGTGCAGTTGCTAATGGCGAGGTTGATTATGAAGACTATCACAGTTTTCTAAAAAAGTATGGGCGTTATATCGATATTGAAAAACCGTCTCTACTTAAAAACATCTATTACCTTTTTGATTACCAAATTGGCTATATGTATTGGCGTTATTTTATGTGGAATTTTACGGGACGTCAAGACGATATACAAGGAAAATTTGACCTTCATGGAAATTGGATCAGTGGATTTGACAGCCTTGACGAATACTTCTTAGGGATTTCACAAGACAACCTTCCTAGTGACGTGATAAACAACAAGGCGAGAAACACATATTATTTCTTGCCCTTATTAATGGGGTTAATCGGTTTGTTTTTTCTATTCAACAGAGATAAAAAGCTATTTTGGACCATGTTAGTGTTTTTCCTGTTTACAGGAATTGCCATACAGGTATACACAAATGTAAGGCCTTTTGAGCCTCGCGAACGCGACTACTCACTGGTTGGGTCGTTTTATGTGTTTGCGCTCTGGATTGGGTTTGGAGTCTTCGCGATTTATGAAAAATTAAGCCGTTTTTCAAAAACAAGTCTTTTAGCTCCAATCGTGAGTCTCGTTTGCTTAATCGCAGTTCCAGGGATTTTGATCAGTCAAAACTGGGATGACCATGATCGTTCTAAAAGAGAAACTGCTCATGCTATGGCAATACAATATTTGGAGTCATGTGATCCCAATGCTATTATTTTTACCATCGGCGATAACGATACCTTTCCGCTTTGGTATGCCCAAGAAATTGAAGGGGTTCGAAGAGACGTTCGGGTGGTTTGTACAAGCTTATTTAATGTCGATTGGTATATAGATCAAATGAAGCGTAAAGCGTATGAGAGTGCGCCAATACCATCAAGCTTAACGCATGAGCAATATAAATGGGGTACACGTGATTATATAATTAAAGAAGTGGTGACCAAGGACACTTTAAGTCTCAATCAGTTCCTAGGATTTATTACAAGTGATGATGAACGGACAAAATATAAACATGTTCTCCAACAGCAAGGATATGATACCAGCGGACAACGAAACCAAGATTTGAATGCTAATTATTTGCCTACCGAAAATGTGAGAATTCCGGTAGACAAAGCAACGGTATTAAGAAACGGCATTGTTAAAGCGAAGGATTCTAGCTTAATAGTCCCTTATATTGACATTAAAATTAAAGGGGCCGCGCTTTATAAAAATCGTTTAATGATGCTGGACATTATTGCAAACAACAATTGGGAGCGTCCCATTTACTTTACAGGCGGTGCGTTTGGAGATGAAGATTATATTTGGATGAAAGACTACCTACAATTAGATGGGTTAGTATATAAATTAGTTCCCATTAAAACCGCAGTAGAAAAAAACAATCCATTTGATATGGGTCGTATTGATTCCGATAAAATGTATGATATGGTTACGAAGTGGGATTGGGGAAATAACGGCGATTCAGAGATGTATCACGATGTTGAAACTCGTAAAAACAGTTTAACCTACCGCGGAAACTTAGCGCGACTTATTGAGGCCTTAATCCAAGAAGATAAGCTAGAAAAAGCAGAAGAAATTGCAGATTTAGCTATGGCAAAAATGCCTGTAGATATGTTTGGGTTTTATACGCTTCTTGAGCCTTACATTGGTGCCTATTATGAGCTAGAGGCTACAGACAAAGCACGAGATTTATATATGGACGTAAGTCGCAAGTACCAGGAAAGTCTGAGTTATTATAGCGACTTATCAGAGCAAAACCAATCTAAGTATATACAAGCGATATATAGTGATATTGAACGCTACAGAAGCTTAGTAGATGTTACTACGTTTTATGAAAGTGATGAATTTATTAAAACAGAAATGGGGAAGTTTAATAATTATCTAAGGCTATTTACTGGAGAATCTGAAAGTGAAGACTTGGAAGTTGAGGGGCTTTTAAAACCAACTAATTAAACGAGCCATAAAGTTACTAGACAAATTCTTGAATGCGGCCAATAATAGTATTAGCGTCAAGCTCACCGCTTTGGCGCCATTTCATGTCACCAGACTTATAAATAATTAATGTTGGTAGTCCTTTAATACGAAGTGCTTCTGCAAGATCCTGGTTTTTTTCAACATCAATCTTAATCACACGTGCTTTATCCCCCATAGCTGCTGCGACGTCTCTAAGTACGTCGTGCATTGCTTCAGATTCATCGCTCCACTCTGTGAAAAACTCAAATAACACAGGAATTTCAACGTCTATTAGGTCTCCAAATTTTGACATATCTCAATGATAATTACACTTTTTACAACATTATGCTAGTAAAATAAGTAAATTATTTTTGGGTAAATATAAGGATTTCTGAGGTTTAAGTGTTATTAACCCCTTTTTTTAGCGTTATAACGGAGATTTCTGGCCATATCCCAACTCGACCCGGAAATGCTAAAAATCCAAATCCACGGTTCACATTGATGTATTGGCCTGCTTTTTCATAAATACCAGCCCAGTACTTGTAGCGCCACTTAATAGGACTCCATTTCAGAATTCCAGGGATCTCAATTCCAAACTGCATACCGTGGGTGTGGCCACTTAGCGTGAGGTGATAGTGAACAGGGTCTTTTACAACTTCGTATTGCCAATGAGAAGGGTCATGGCTAAGTAGTATTTTAAAATCTGTCGGACTGACATTATTGGATGCCAGAGATAAATCTCCTTTCTGCTTAAAGCCTTTTCCCCAGTTTTCAACGCCAATAATTGCTAAACGATCTTGTGATTTTTCAATAAACCGACTTTCATTTCTCAATAAGTCAAAGCCCATTTCCTTTTGAATGTCTAGTAATTCCTGAAAGTTGTCAGCTTTATCTTTTTTTGTAGGCCAGCGTGTATAATCTCCGTAATCATGGTTCCCTAAAATAGAGAAAATACCATCAGGAGCATTTAACTTAGAGAATGTTGATTTCCAGGGACGCATTTCTTTAGACATAGTATTTACTAGATCACCTGTAAACATAATCACGTCAGATGCTTGCTTATTTACTAAATCTACCGCATATTCAATTTTCTCCTTATTATCAAAGCTACCACTATGAATATCACTTATTTGCGTGATTTGATAGCCGTCAAAAGCCTCTGGTAAGTCCTCAAAAAACAATGAATACTTTAAAACTTTGAAATTATATTTTCCTTTAGTAATTCCATACAATATGGATATAAAGGGGATGGCCGCTAATCCTAATGAAAGTTGACCAATAAACTTACGTCGTGAATTAAAAAATGCAGATGGCTCGTCTGGTTTAGATATGAAATAATTATAGCCTGCTTCAAAAAGCCTGTAAACATCTTCCCCAAACATAAAAATCAATAAGACTAGTTTTGGAACATAAACCAACACAAACAAGGCAAACGCTAAATAAAAACCTTGGTTGTCTACTGAGCTTCTATCAAAGTTCATTCCTTGATAAACTATATAGAAAAGTACTGCAAAAGAAATGATCACATAGCCATAGGTAACAACGTTAGACCTTACAACACTTCGGAAACTTTGAAGGGCATAAAAATCCAATATTAGGACTAAAATTATAAAAATTGTAAGTCGACTCATTTTGCGGCTATTTTAATGCACGAAAATAAAACAAATGAAGATGATAATAAAGTTAATATTATTATTTAACGATACTTTTAGTTTTGTATTTTTTTAGTATATTTCTGATTATTATATAACCGACCAATAAGTTGGCAAACAAACCATCTTAAAAGAATTGTTTAGCCAAAAATAAACACACAAACAAATAAAAAATGAGTACTAAAAACAACAACTCTGCGCTAACCACATTGGTAACCGTTTTCTTTTTCTGGGGATTTATTGCGGCCTCCAATGGCGTATTTATACCATTTTGTAAAACCTATTTTAATATTGACCAATTTCAATCTCAACTTGTAGATTTTGCCTTTTATGGCGCCTACTATTTTGGAGCCTTATTCTTGTTTGTGGTTTCAAGTGCTGTGAAAAAAGATATTCTTAACAGCTGGGGTTATAAAAACGGCATTGTTTATGGCTTATTGATATCAGCTCTTGGGGCCTTATTAATGTACCCTTTAGTTGATGGTGCACAGCAAGGAGATAGCTCTATCTTCTATTTAGTTTTATTAGCCTTATTTATTGTTGGCCTAGGATTTTCACTTCAACAAACTGCCGCTAATCCATTTGCAATTGCGTTAGGTGAGCCAGAATCAGGGTCTCAAAGACTAAACCTTGCGGGCGGAGTAAATTCATTTGGAGCGACCATTGGACCCACTGTTATTGCATTAATAATTTTCGGATCCACTCCACTATCAGGAGACGAATTAAATCAAATGATTTTAAACAATGAAATAAAATTAACAACGATTCAGTTACTTTACATAGGAGTGGGAGCTTTATTTTTAGCTGCTGCCGCTTTATTTCATTTTTCTAAGAAATTACCTAATACAAAAACAGATGAGGTATTTGAACCGGCTAATAAGGCTAAAAATATATTAATAGTTTTAACGGTTATTATTATTGTTTGTTTTGGATTGATTTTTAATACATATGCAAACGGAACTGTTACCACTGAAGCCATAGAAAACAAACGGCTTTATTTACTGTTAATAGCTTTATTTGCAGTCGTTGCGAGTGTGTTTTTTGCCAATACCCAAGCAACGAAATCTCCTGAAGGATGGGGTGCTATGAAATATCCACAGCTTGTTTTAGGGATGCTTGCTATTTTTACTTACGTAGGTGTGGAAGTTACTATTCAAAGTAATCTGGGTGAACTATTAAAATCTGTTGCAGACAAGGTGAACAATCTAAACCCTTTAGGGCTAAAGATCATGAATGATGCAGAAATTGCGCCATTTATTTCTCTTTATTGGGGTGGAATGATGATCGGACGTTGGGTGGGTGCTATAACCGTTTTTAATCCCAGCAAAGGACTTAAAAAGTGGTTACTTATTATAGTCCCTTATGTGGCTTTTGGCGTGATTCTATTAGTAAATTTTGGAAAGTACTCATCTACAGAAATTTTATTGTTTGGTGTTTGTGTTGCTATACAAATTGGTGGATTTTTTCTCGCTAAAGACAACCCTATTACAACATTAAAAATATTTAGTACATTAGGGGTTATCGGTATGGTCATTGGAGTTTTTGCTTCAGGTCAATTAGCTTTATATGCTTTGCTCTCTGGTGGTTTATTTTGCTCTATTATGTGGCCTTGCATTTTCACATTAAGTATTTCTGGACTAGGTAAATATACATCTCAAGGATCTGCTTTTTTGATCATGATGATATTAGGGGGCGCTATTATTCCGCCACTTCAAGGCAAATTAGCTGATATTTTTAGTATACAATCGTCTTACTGGATTGCGGTTGCATGTTTTATATATCTACTGTTTTACGCCTACAAAACAAAAAGTGTCTTAAAAACACAAGGAATTTCTTTTAATAAATAAAATGAAGCGAAGATCCTTTTTAAAAAACGCCTCACTTACTGGAGTGGGTTTAGGTCTAGGAAATAGCTTAACCAGCTGTTTGGAAAATTCGTCGTCTGAAAGCATTGATGATACAACATCGGGGGCTTCGCTTCCGCTTGTCATCGCAACTTGGGACGTACAGGATGCTACTGAAGAAGCCTGGAAAATTTTACAAAATGGAGGTACTGCGCTAGATGCTGTAGAGCAAGGGTGTCGAAAAGAAGAAGCAAATGAAGAAGGACAATCTGTAGGAAAAGGCGGGCTACCGGACCAAGACGGAAATGTAACACTTGACGCCTGTATTATGAACCAAAATGGTGATTGTGGGTCTGTAGTTTTTTTACAAAATATTACCCATGCTGTCTCAGTTGCCAGAAAAGTAATGGAAGACACACCTCACGTAATGCTAGCTGGAAGTGGTGCTGAAAAATTCGCACTTGAAAAAGGCTTTAAAAAAGAAAACTTGCTTACCGAAAATTCTAAAAAAAGCTGGGAGTCGTGGAAAATTAAAAGTGAGTATAGCCCCATAATTAATATAGAAAATCACGACACTATTGGAATGTTGGCTATAGATAAAGCTGGGAACCTTTCAGGGGCATGTACTACTAGTGGATTAGCCTATAAATTAAATGGCAGGGTTGGCGATTCTCCAATCATTGGTTCAGGACTATTTGTGGATAACGAAATTGGAGCTGCAGTCGCAACAGGTCTTGGTGAAGAAGTAGTAAAAACCGTCGGAAGCTTTTTAGTTGTGGAGCTAATGAGACAAGGTAAAAGCCCTCAAGAAGCTTGTGAAATTGCAATCAAACGAATTGTAAATAAACCCAATAGTAATTACAAAAATTTTCAAGTTGGGTATATTGCCGTAAACAAAAAAGGTCATACTGGCTCGTTTTCAATTCACCAGTTGTTTAGTATGACAAAGTTTCAAAATGGAGTGAGCGAAACAATACAATCAAAATATTTTAGCAAGGACGGTTAAAAACATACAATGGCTGAAAAAAGACGCTTATTTCTGCTAGATGCTTATGCCTTAATCTTTAGAGGCTATTATGCATTTATAAAAAACCCTCGAATTAATTCTAAGGGACTCGATACCTCAGCAATACTTGGATTTACCAACTCATTGTTGGATGTCATAAAAAGAGAACGCCCAGATCATTTAGCAGTGTGTTTTGATAAAGGTGGCAGTAAAGATCGTGTCGAAATATTTAAAGAATATAAAGCAAATAGGGATGCAACTCCGGAGGGTATTAAGATTGCTGTGCCCTACATCTATAAAATTCTAGAGGCAATGAATATTCCTGCAATTGTCAAGGAAGGATTTGAGGCCGACGACATTATTGGAACTCTTGCAAAAAAAGCAGAAAAAGAAGGTTTCAAAACCTTTATGGTTACTCCGGATAAAGATTTCGCACAATTAGTAAGTGAAAATATTTTCATGTACCGGCCCATGTTTGGAGGCGGTTATGAAACTTGGGGGGTAGACGAAATTAAAGAAAAATTTCAGATTGAAAACCCGCTTCAAGTTATTGACTTTCTAGGAATGAAAGGAGATGCTTCTGATAATATTCCAGGACTCCCAGGTGTGGGTGATAAAACCGCAAAAAAATTACTTGCTCAGTACGGAAGTATGGAAAATCTTTTAGCCAATACTCATGAACTAAAAGGTAAAATGAAAGAAAAAATAGAAGCCAATGCCGAACTTGGGCTTTTATCCAAAAAATTAGCCACCATATTACTGGATGTTCCTGTAGAATTTAATGCAAAAAGTTGCGAACTAAGATCTCCAGATTTTGAAAAAGTTGAAACAATTTTTCAAGAATTAGAGTTCAGGCGTTTAATCGATAATTTCAATAAAACATTTGCAGTCAAAAATACAGAAGTGAATGCATCGATTGATCCGTCTACTTCAACCCCTAAAAAGACTATTGCAGCTACAACCCCACAAGCAGGTGCTGGACAGTTTTCTTTATTTGGCGGCGACGAACCTGAAGCCCCTATGGCGCCTCAAAACTACGGAAGAGAAACAGCCGACTCTACAACTCACTTTTATCAAAATGTGACTGGAGACTTAGGTTTAAAGCTGTTTTTGAAACAGTTGATAGCGCAACCCTCTGTTTGTTTTGATACTGAAACTACAGGGCTTAATCCGCTCAGCGCAGAGCTCGTTGGAATATCCTTTTCATGGGAAGCACACAAAGGGTTTTATATCCCTTTCCCAGAAAGTTTTGAAGATGCACAAAAACTAATCGAATTATTTCGACCCTTTTTTGAGTCCTCTGCTATTGAAAAAATTGGACAGAATTTAAAATACGACCTGAAAGTATTACACAAATATAAAATAGAGGTTAAAGGCCCTTTATTTGACACTATGATTGCGCATTATCTAATCAATGCAGACATGCGTCATAACATGGAAGTATTGGCAGAAACCTACTTGAATTACTCCCCTATTTCTATCATCGAGTTAATTGGGAAAAAAGGGAAGAACCAGCTTTCAATGCGAGATGTTTCACTTGAAAAACTTACAGAATACGCTGTTGAAGATGCGGATATTACTTTTCAACTGGCTAGTCATTTCAAAAAAGAATTGACCGATGCAGAAACATTAAAGTTATTTAATGATATTGAAATTCCGCTGGTGAAAGTACTAGCATCCATGGAATTAGAAGGAATCAGATTAGATACAGCATTTTTAAAATCACTTTCAACTGACCTCAATAATGACATCACATCTCTTGAATCTAAAATATATGAAGCTGCAGGGGAAACTTTTAACATTGCCTCTCCTAAGCAATTAGGAGTGATTTTATTTGAAAAATTAAAGCTAGTCGATAAACCTAAAAAAACCAAAACGGGACAGTACAGTACGGCTGAAGATGTGTTGTCCTACTTAGCAAAAGAACACACAATAATTCAGCATATATTAGAATATAGAGGACTTGCCAAGCTTAAAAGCACCTATGTAGATGCGCTTCCAGAGCAGGTGTTAGAGAGTACTGGTCATATACACACAGAATACATGCAAACTGTTGCCTCTACAGGGCGTTTGAGTAGCAATAACCCCAACTTACAAAATATTCCTATTCGAACTGAAAGAGGGCGTCAGGTACGAAAAGCCTTTGTGCCCAGAAATGAACAGTACACGCTTTTAGCAGCTGATTATTCGCAAATAGAATTGCGTGTTATTGCCGCCATGAGCCAAGAAGAAACCATGATAGAGGCTTTTAAAAATGGAGAAGATATTCACGCCTCAACTGCTGCAAAGGTATTTAATGTGTCATTATCAGACGTGACTCGGGAACAGCGTGGAAATGCTAAAACCGTAAATTTTGGAATTATTTATGGAGTTTCTGCTTTTGGGCTGAGCAATCAAACCGATTTAAGTCGGACGGAAGCGAAAGAGTTAATTGAAACGTATTACGAAACCTACCCAAAACTTCGAAAATATATGAGCTCACAAGTGGACTTTGCTAGAGATCATGGCTATGTGACCACACTATCGAACCGTCGCCGCTATTTAAAAGATATTAATTCTCGTAATGCAATAGTGAGAGGAGCCGCAGAAAGAAATGCTGTTAATGCACCTATTCAAGGAAGTGCTGCTGATGTTATAAAAATAGCAATGATTAACATCTACAATAAACTACAGCAGGGGGGGTTTAAAACAAAAATGCTATTACAAGTTCATGATGAATTAGTCTTTGACGTTTACAAGCCTGAGCTAGAAACCATGAAAGTATTGATCAAAGAAGAAATGGAAAATGCTTACACACTAAGCGTTCCTTTAGACATTGAAATGGATATGGGGTCTAATTGGCTAGAAGCTCATTAAACTACATTTCTAATGCCTTCTTCACATCATTATCCATCAAAAATTCTTCTGGGTTTTCAAGGGCTTCTTTAACTGCTACTAAAAACCCTACAGATTCTTTGCCGTCAATTATCCTGTGATCATAGGATAATGCGACATACATAATAGGACGAATAACAACCTCGCTATTAATAGCAACTGGACGCTCAATTATGTTGTGCATTCCTAGAATTGCGCTTTGGGGAGGATTAATAATAGGCGTTGAAAGCATACTTCCAAATACACCTCCGTTGGTTATGGTAAAAGTCCCTCCGGTCATTTCGTCCACTGTAATTTGACCATCACGCGCAAGAATTGCCAAGCGCTTTACTTCAGATTCTACGCCTTTAAATGATAAGTCTTCTGCATTTCTAATCACAGGAACCATTAAACCTTTTGGTCCTGATACAGCAATACTAATATCACAGAAGTCATAACTAATCATTTCTTTTCCATCAATCATCGAGTTAACAGCTGGAAATAATTCTAAGGCACGAACAACGGCTAGGGTAAAGAAACTCATAAATCCAAGACCAACTCCATGCTTTTCTTTAAACGTCTCTTTATATTGTTTTCTTAATGCAAATATTGGAGACATATCAACTTCGTTGAATGTCGTTAACATAGCTGTTTCATTTTTGGCTGTTACCAAACGTTCCGCAACTTTTCGGCGTAACATAGAAAGTTTAGATCGTGACACACCACGACCTTCAATATTAATCTGCTGTCCCATTGCTGGCACCGCTTTTACAGCATCTTCTTTAGTAATTCGACCATCTTTACCAGTGCCTGAAATGGTGGTCGCTTCAATCCCTTTTTCGGATAGTATTTTTTTAGCTGCAGGACTTGCGGATCCAGTGGCATATGTCGTGTTTGTTGGCGTCTCAACCTTTGGAGTTGCAGTAACTTCTGGTTTTGTTGCTGCTGCTTTAGCACCCTCTACTGACTCTGGTTTTATAGCACTTGTATCAATAAGACAAACAACTTCTCCAACGTCAACAGCATCACCAACCTCTGCCTTGAAAGTCACGGTTCCACTGGCTTCAGCTGGCAACTCTAAAGTTGCTTTATCACTGTCTACTTCCGCAATAGCTTGGTCTTTTTCTACATAATCTCCCTCTTGAACTAGCCATTCTGCGATCTCAACTTCTGTAATAGATTCGCCTGGTGAAGGCACCTTCATTTCTAAAATCATTGTGTGTTTATTTTAGTTTTTTTTCTTTGGTTGTCTTTTGTTTTATCAAAAACAAAATTTATAATTTCTTGATGTCTCTTTTTAGAACGTGTAGCACTTCCTGCAGCAGGTGCGCTATAACTTCTTCTTGAAGCGACTCTCCAATTTTTAACATTGTCTATATGCATTAACATATGGGCATAGGCCCCCATGTTTCTAGGCTCTTCTTGTGCCCAAACAACATCTTCTGCATTTTTATATTTGTTAATGACTGCCTTAATTTCACTTTCAGGCAATGGGAATAGTTGTTCTACACGAACTATGGCGATATCAATTCTTTCAAGTTTCTCTTGTGTTTCTAATAAATCATAGTAAAATTTACCCGTAACAAACACTAATGTTTTAACCTTGCTCACTTTAGCAGCTGTATCGTCAATTAGCATTTGAAAACTTCCATTTGCAAAATCGTCAACCGTAGAAACTACTTTTGGATGGCGCAATAAACTCTTAGGGGTGAATACAATTAAGGGTTTTCTATACTTTGCCTTTAATTGACGTCGTAATAAATGAAACATATTAGCTGGCGTAGTACAGTCTGCTATAAACATATTGTCTTTGCCGCAAAGTTGTAAATAGCGTTCCATTCGCCCAGATGAGTGTTCTGCTCCCTGACCTTCATAGCCGTGTGGTAACAACAAAACAATTCCGTTAGGAGTTTTCCACTTATCCTCTCCACATGAGATGTACTGATCAATCATGATTTGTGCACCATTACTGAAATCCCCAAACTGGGCTTCCCATACAGTAAGTGTATTAGGGCTCGCCATGGCGTAACCATAATCAAATCCTACAACTCCGTACTCAGATAACAACGAATTATAAATATTAAATTCGCCTTGGTCTGGACTTATATCATTGAGAAGAATTATTTCTTCTTCACTGTCATCTACTTTAACGACTGCGTGACGGTGAGAAAACGTACCTCGCTCTACGTCTTGTCCAGAAAAACGAACATTGAAACCTTCCTCTAAAAGAGAGCCAAATGCTAAATGTTCTGCCATCGACCAATCAAGTTTATCTGTTTCAAACATTTGCTTGCGAGCTTCTATCAGGCGGGAAATTTTTCGTAAAAATTTTTTGTTTTTTGGAAGCGAGGATATGACTTTAGTAATCAGCGCTAATTTTTCTTTAGAATAACTCGTGTCAACTTTCAACCTCATCTTCTTTGCCTTGGCCTTTGGAAATCTTTTCCAAGCCATTTGCATAAACGGAGTAATAATTGTTTTGTCTTCTTTTCTAGAAGTTACTAATTCCGTTTCTAGTGATGACTTGTAATCTTTTTCAAGCTTTGAGACATAATTAGAATCTATAACTCCTTCTTCTATAAGTTTCTGAGCGTAAATATCACGAGGATTACTATGGCTTGCTATTGCTTTGTATAGCTTTGGTTGTGTAAAACGTGGCTCATCACCTTCGTTGTGCCCATACTTTCTGTATCCTAATAAATCTATAAATACATCTCGCTTGAACTGCATTCTGAAATCCAATGCAAATACAATGGCATGGACAACCGACTCGGCGTCATCAGCATTAACATGCAATACTGGTGAAAGCGTCACCTTGGCTACGTCTGTGCAATAAGTTGAAGAACGTGCATCCAAATAATTTGTAGTAAATCCGATTTGGTTATTTACCACAATATGTATGGTTCCATTAGTTTTATAGCCTTCAAGTTGAGCCATTTGAACGACTTCATAAATAAGTCCTTGTCCTGCTATTGCGGCGTCTCCATGCACCACTATTGGCAATACTTTGCTTGCATCTTCTGTCTGAATAGCATCTTGCTTAGCTCGTGTAATCCCTTCAACTACTGCACCTACAGTTTCTAAGTGTGAAGGATTTGGCGCAACGCTTAAGTTAATTCGATTTCCATTATCTGTCAACCTGTTACTCGTCCAGCCTAGATGGTATTTTACATCTCCATCAAAAACCTCTTGTTCGTAATCTTTACCGTCAAACTCACTAAAAATTTCACTGGCAGATTTCCCAAATATATTAGTTAATGTGCTTAGGCGACCTCTATGGGCCATTCCCATCACAAACTCTTTCACTCCATAGGAAGCCGCTTTTTCAATAAGTGCATCTAGTGCAGGAATTAAAGACTCATTTCCTTCTAAAGAGAATCTTTTTTGCCCCACATACTTTGTGTGTAAAAAAGTTTCAAACGACACTGCCTCGTTTAGTTTTTTAAGAATGTGTTTCTTTTCATCATGGCTAAAGTTCCCATGATTGTCATTTTTGTTAAGTTTATCTTGTATCCATTGACGTTCAACTGGCTTTCGGATGTACATGTATTCGACTCCAATTGCATCACAATAAATAGCCTCTAGATGCTCAATAATAACTCGAAGACTTTGAGGGCCTATCCCAATAACCTCTCCAGCGTTAAAAATTATATCTAAGTCAACTGAAGACAATCCAAAATTTTCAAGCTTAAGTGATGGTTGATATTTTCTACGATCTCTAACAGGATTTGTTTTGGTAAATAAATGACCTCTAGTCCGATACCCATCAATTAATTTTATGACCTTGAATTCATTCTGAAATTGCTCAGGAATTTGCGTACTTACGCCTTCTACAATTTCGCCAGAAACTCCGTAGGTTTCGCTTCCAAAATCATAACCTTGAAAAAAAGCTTTCCAGCTTGGCTCTAAACTATCAGGATCCTGCTGGTATTGTTCGTACATGTCTGCAAAATGAGCAGTATGAGCGGCGTTAAGAAAGGAATACTTATCCATGAACTAATAATTCTATTTTTTGCTTAAAAATATAAACAAAAATACGATTTTTCACAAAAATAAATTAGTGAAAATGAGATAAATTGTAATGTAATTTTGTATTCCTGTAAATTATACGTCCCTAGTCATAAGTTCGTTGCCAAAGTCCTTAAGTATTTGCCTGTTAGAGCTTGGTATATTAATAGTCTCTAGAATATCAAATGCAGCTTTAGTATAAAAAGAAATGGCGTCTTTGGTAGCAATATTTGCATCAGAACGCACAAACAATTCTAGTGTTTTAGACACTTTGTTATCTTGTTTCACAGCACTGTTTTGAAACAGTTGAGTTAATTCAGATTTAACTTCAGATGACCCGTTTTCGATCGCTTTTAGAAATAAATATGTTTTTTTATTTTCTAATATATCTCCACCAACTTGTTTCCCAAAGGATTCTGGGTTTCCAAAAGCATCTAAATAATCGTCCTGTAACTGAAATGCTATTCCAAGGTTTTTTCCAAACTCATAGCAACGGTTCTGGTCTGCAATAGTAGCATTAGCAACAATTGCACCCATTTTCATCGCTGCACCAACCAATACGGCTGTTTTGTATTCAATCATTTTCAAATACTCAGGGATAGAAACTTGCAGGCGTGTTTCAAAATCAATATCATATTGTTGGCCCTCACAAACCTCTAAGGCTGTTTTGCTAAATAACTTCGCTAATTCTCTAAATGTTTCTGGAGGATAATTTTCAAAAAGCTGATACGCACTAATAAGCATGGCATCACCTGATAAGATTCCTGTATTTATATTCCATTTTTCATGAACAGTTTCTTTGCCCCGACGCAAAGGAGCAGCATCCATAATATCGTCGTGAATTAAAGAAAAATTATGAAAAACCTCAAGAGCTAAAGCAGCGTCCATTGCCCTATTGATGTCACCGCCAAAACATGCTGTTGTCATAAGCGTCAAAACTGGCCTCAAGCGCTTACCTCCAAGGTTTAGAATATACTCAATAGGCTGATAAAGGTTTTTTGGCTCTCTTTCAACGTTGTATGAATTGAGAAATTCTGAAAATTGTTTTTGGTATGCTTCGGTCGTTTTCATCAAACAAAAATAAGAGAATTCTAACAACTATTTTAAAAAGCGAAAGTATTAAATGTTAAAAAAACTACAAAACTAAGGAAACTTTAAGTGTTTTTTAAGTTTCCTATTGTATATTTGCACCCGTTATGAGAGAAAAAATTATAAAAAAAGCAGAGGAATTGTTTTTAACTCTTGGGTTTAAGAGCATTACAATGGATGACATTGCCAATGCAATGGGAATTTCTAAAAAAACGATTTATGCTCACTTTGCCAACAAAACAGAGCTTGTAGAAGTTGTAACTTTTGAAGCTTTAGATCAGATACACCAAGGGATTGATAGCATAAAAGAAACCTCAACAAACCCAATTGAAGAGCTTTATCAAACCAAGATGTTTGTAATGAACTACTTGAAAAATGAAAAAGTATCTCCGCAGTTTCAGCTAAAGAAATACTATCCAAAAATCTATGATTTGTTAAATATTAAACAATTTGAAAAGATGAATTCCTGTGTAATAGATAGTCTTAAAAAGGGCGTTGAGACTGGCTTGTTTAGAACTGAGATTAATCTAGAGTTTATTTCTAGAATGTATTTTAGTGGCACGAACGGTATTCGTGATCTTGATGTTTTTCCAGACAATCTTTTTGATAAACACTATATTTTTGAAAGCTATCTAGAATACCACTTACGCGCTATCGTCACAAGCGAAGGCCTCAACTTATTAAATAACTACCTAAACCCAAACCTACCTAATAATGTTACATAAATTTATTATTTTCTTGCTTTTTGCCGCTTCGCTGAATGCTCAAGAAAACAAATATAGCTTTACTTTACAAGAGGCTATAGACTTTGCAATACAGAACAACAGGGCTGTCCAAAATGCTGAACGTGACGTGAAAATTGCTGTACAGACAAAACGAGAAACAACTGCCACAGGGCTACCGCAGATCAATGTGAGCGTTGGCTATAACAACTGGCTTGAACAACAAGTTTCGCTTATTCCTGCTGAGTTTTTTGGCGGGGCACCTGGGCAATTTGAAGAAGTTTTATTTGGCACAAGGCAAACAATGAATAGCGCGGTGACAGTAAAACAAAAACTATTTGACGGTTCATATTTAGTAGCACTTCAAGCCGCAAAAGTATTTCTTGAGATCTCTAAAAATTCCAAAGAAAAAACAATAAACGAAATAGGTAAAATTGTAGCCTACTCATATGGAAATGTATTGTTAGTTGAAGAAAATTTGGAAATTGTAAATTCAAATATTGCACTATTAGAAAAAAACGTTTGGGAGCTTTCAAAAGTGTATGATAGTGGCCTTGTGGAAGAAGAAAGTCTGCAGCAACTACAACTGACGCTATCGGGTTTAAAAAGCAACCAACGCTATACGAAACGGCTAAAGAATATCGCTTACCAAATGTTTAATAATTCTCTTGGCTTGGATCTCAACGCAGCGGTAGTATTGACAAACAGCTTAGAGGAGTTAGTTGTTTTCTATTCCAACGTAACCCCTACAAAGCCCGAAAATGAATTTGAAGAAGTCATAGATTTTAAAATTGCCATTAACTCTGTGAAGTCAGACGAACTTTTGTTAAAATTGGAAAAAAGTAAAGCCCTACCAACCTTAAATGCTTTTGTAAACGGAAGCTACTCTGGAAATAGTCAGCGCTTTTCTTTCACAGAAAACTCCCAAAAATGGTTTGGCGCTTCGCTGTTTGGTGTGACCTTAGATATTCCTGTTTTTAGCTCATTTAGACGAAGCGCCTCGACTCAAAGAGCACGACTGAACTTAGAGAAATCAAAGTCAAATTTAGAAGACACTACAAATAAAATAAAACTAGAAATCAATACAGCAAGGAGTAATTATGAATTTGCCGTTGAAGATTATGATATTAAAAAAAATGCCCTTGATCTTTCTAAAAATATAGCAACTAAAAATGAAATTAAATTTTTCGAAGGCTTAACAAGTAGCTTTGACTTGTCTCAAGCTCAAAGACAATTGTATGCAGCGCAACAAGACTACCTCCAATCGATGTTAAATATTTTGCTGAAACGGATTGACTTAGAAACACTAATAAATACGCCCCTTAAAAACTAAACCATGATATATAAAGATAATATCTCCCAAATGAAATCAATTTTCACTTTGAGCCTTTTGCTCTTAGTTCTTGGCTGTAATAATGCCACTAAAGAATCCCAATCGGTTACTGATTTAAAAATACAAAAAACGGACCTTGTAAACCAACTAAATAACATCAGTAACAAATTAAAGTCCGTTGAAAGAGCCATTTTAGACTTGGATACTCTAAAGAGATTGGTGTCTGTCACGTCTTTTAAGGCAGAAGAAAAAACATTCAATCATTATATTGAAGTGCAGGGAGTTGTAAAAGCAGACAAGGCAATCGAGCTCCGTGGTGAGATGGGCGGCACTTTAACTGCTGTACTCATTAAACAAGGACAGAAAGTCACTAAAGGCCAGGTTTTAGCAACCTTAGAGAGCTCGGTTATCGATAATTCTGTTTTGCAATTAAAAACACAACTTGATTTGGCTACTACTACATATGAGCGACAAGCGCGGTTATGGGAGCAAAAGATTGGAAGTGAAATCCAATTTCTTCAGATAAAATCCCAAAAGGAAGGGCTTGAAAATAGCTTAAACAGTCTAAAAGCTCAGGCTCGTAAAATGAAGATCATCGCACCTTTTTCTGGGACTATAGATCAAGTCTTTGCTAAAACAGGGGAGCTCATATCCCCTACAGCTCCTATTTTGAGACTGGTTAATCTTGACAATGTCTATATAGAAAGTGAGGTTACGGAGACCTATCTAAAATCTATTTCTAAAGGGAGTAAGGCTTTGTTAAACTTTACGTCAATTGACACTTATTTAGAGGCCTCTATTACGCAGGTCGGAAACTTCATCAACCCTAGCAATCGTAGTTTTAGAACACGTATCGACATCAAAAATATTAACAATGAGCTAAAAGCAAACTTACTTGCCGATATTAAAATCAACGACTTTAGCGCCACTGGGATCGTAATCCCTTCAAAGATTATTCAAAAAGATCGTAATGGCAAAACATTTGTATATACCCTTGAAGCAGAAGAGGCTAACTATAAAGTTATAAAGACCTTTGTTAGAGACTCAAATTCCTATAACAACTTCTCTTATATTTCTGAAGGACTCAATAGTAAATCAACCTTGGTTGACAAAGGCGCTCGACTCGTTAAAAATGGTGATATTGTAAAACTTGTAGACTAAGAAATTATGAAGTCAAATAAAATAAAAGAATTCAAAATCTCTTCGTGGGCAATTTCTAACAGGGTAACGGTGTCTGTAATTACCTTTATTATAATACTGGGAGGACTACTTTCTTATACTGGAATGGCCAGAGAAAATTTCCCAGAAATTATTGTTCCGCAAATTTACGTCGCAACTCCTTACCCAGGAAATTCAGCATTGGATGTGGAAAAACTTATCACCAAAAGATTAGAAAAGGAAATAAACTCAATAACAGGTGTTGATAAAATTACATCTAATTCCATACAGGGATACTCAAGCATTGTGGTTGAGTTCAACTTTGACTACACCCCGGCCGAGGCACTTCAAAAAGTAAAGGACAAAGTTGATGTTGCCATGGCAGATACTGATTTTCCAAAAGACCTGCAGTCGGAGCCAAGCGTCACAGAAATGAATTTTAGTGAACGTATTCCGATCATGAATATTAATTTATCTGGTGAATTTTCTATGGATCAATTAAAGGAATATGCTGAATACTTAGAAGATGAAATTGAAGAGCTTTCTGAAATCTCTAGTGTTGACATTAGAGGGGTTCAAGAAAAGGAACTTGAAATTGCAGTCGACTTATATAAAATGGAAGCATCGATGATAAGCTTCACTGACATAGAAAATGCTGTTAAATTTGAAAACATGAGTGTTACTGGAGGTGACATCCTAGAAAATGGGATTCGAAAAACAGTTCGGGTAACAGGCGAATTCGAAGATCCTTTAAGGGTTAGGGACCTTATTGTGAAACAAGAAAAAGGAAACATTGTATACCTAAGAGACATAGCTGAAGTCTCGTTCAAAGAGCAAGAAAAAGAGAGTTTTGCAAGAGAGTATATGCAACCCGTAGTAATGTTGGATGTTAAAAAAAGAGGTGGTCAAAATCTTTTAAAAGCATCTAGTAAAATTGATGAAATTATTGCAACAGCTCAAAAAAGCATATTCCCTAAGAGTCTTATAATTTCTAAGACAAATGACCAATCAAACGAAACACGGACCATGGTTTCTGACCTAGAGAACAGTATTATTTTAGGAATCATATTAGTAGTCACAGTCCTGTATTTCTTCCTAGGGTTTCGCAATGCTTTATTTGTCGGAATTGCGATTCCATTATCTATGTTTTTGTCCTTTACTATTTTAGGCTTTATGGGTGTAACCCTTAACACAATGGTCTTGTTTTCTTTAGTTATAGCTTTAGGAATGCTGGTTGATAACGGAATTGTTGTAGTTGAAAACGTATATCGATTAATGGATGAAGGCTACCCAAGAGTTCAGGCGGCAAAGCTTGGTGTTGGTGAAGTGGCGATGCCAATAATTGCGTCAACAGCTACTACTTTAGCTGCTTTCTTCCCTTTAATTTTATGGGAAGGTATTATGGGAGAGTTTATGAGGTGGCTGCCAATCACGCTAATAATTGTGTTGAGTTCATCTCTTTTTGTAGCACTTATAATAAACCCGATGTTGATTTCAGTGTATATGAAAGTAATGCCTAAAGAGGAGTCTAAGGTTACTTTTATCACAAAACTAGAAAGCCTATACGAGCGTTTTTTGAGCTATGCTTTAAAAGGGAAAAAACCTATTGGCATCGTTACTGGAACGTTTGGGCTATTATTTCTAGCCGTGTTACTAATGTTTACATTTCCTCCAAAAATATTATTCTTTCCAAACACTGATGCTAAACAGGTGTTTGTGTATGTGGAGTATCCCATTGGAACCGATATTGAACAAACAAACGCTATTTCAATGGAAATAGAAAAGGATATTGAAACTTACTTAAAAAAGTATGAAGTCAATGGGGAAAACTTCTTAATCACTTCTGTGATCGGACAAGTTGGAGAAGGCACCGCAGATCCCAGCCGTGGACAAGAAGGGGGTAAAACTCCAAATAAAGCTCGAATTACAATTGATTTTGTAAAGTTTCAAGATCGTGAAGGCGTTAGTTCTGAAAAGGTGCTTAAAGAAGTTCGTGAATTATTACAAGGCTACCCGGGAGTAAGCATTGTTGTTGACAAGCCCTCGGATGGACCGCCAACTGGACCACCAATAAATATTGAAGTAAAAGGAGATGATTATGAGCTTATTTTAGAAACAGCTAATGACTTAAGAGCCTTTATAAATACATCTAATGTGGCTGGAATTGAGGAGCTTAAATTAGATATTGACCAAGGCAAGCCTGAGATGATCGTGACAGTAGACCGTCAAAAAGCAAGACGTCTCGGGGTTTCAACAGGACAAGTAGGCATGAATTTGAGAACGGCCCTTTACGGCAAGGAAATCTCAACTTATAAAGATGCAACCGATGATTACCCTATAAACCTGAGGCTGAAAGACGAGATGCGTTACAATAAATACGCCTTATTAAATCAAAAAATAACCTTTAGAAATCAAAGTGATGGACAAATCAAACAGGTTCCGATTTCTGCTGTTGCTACGTCAGAAAATAAAACGGCCTTCAGTGCAATCAAGCGAATTAATTTGGACAGAGTAGTTACTGTATATTCAAATGTATTAAGTGACTACAACCCTACAGAAGTTAATGATAAGATTCGAGAAATTACTGAAAAATTTGAAATCCCTAAAAACATAAAAGTTAGTTTTACCGGAGAGCAAGAGGAACAGGCAAAAGAAATGGCATTCCTAAGCAAAGCACTTTTAATTGCAGTTCTTTTAATTTTCTTGATTTTGGTTGCGCAATTTAACTCTGCAACAACCCCTATTATTATTTCCATATCTGTGTTTCTTAGTTTGATTGGAGTATTATTTGGGCTCTTGATTTTTAGAATGGATTTTGTCGTTCTGATGACAATGATAGGAATCATTTCACTTGCTGGAATAGTTGTTAATAATGCCATTGTTTTGATAGACTATATAAACCTTACCATTGTTCGCAAGCGACGTGAGTTAGGGCTTCCAGTGGATAGTAAACTAACCCCAGACCTGCTCGTTGCGTGCGTAGTTGAAGGAGGCAAAACACGTTTAAGACCGGTTATACTTACAGCTATCACCACAATTTTAGGTTTACTTCCATTGGCACTTGGAATAAATATTAATTTTAGAACACTAATAACAGAGCTAAATCCTAATTTTTATATTGGAGGAGAAAATGTGGCGTTTTGGGGGCCAATGGGCTGGGCTATTGTCTTTGGACTTACCTTTGCTACCTTTTTAACGCTAGTGGTTGTTCCTATCTTGTTTTACTTAATCAACAAATTGAAAGCAAAAAAGCTTAAAGTCACTTCCTAAGGCTATTGGTTTTAATTTTTAAATGTTAAATTTGCTCAACTAATTTAGTCTTATGTACAGAAGTCATCATTGTGGCCAGTTAAGAGCCTTAAACATTAACGAAGAAGTAACGCTTTCAGGGTGGGTGCAAAAATCTCGCGACAAGGGGTTTGTAATTTGGGTCGATTTAAGAGACCGCTACGGAATCACACAACTCATATTTGATGCGGAGCGCACTCCGGAAGTAATAGTTAATATGGCTAAAAGCTTAGGGCGTGAATTTGTTATTCAAGTTACTGGTACCGTCATTGAGCGTACTTCAAAAAACCCTAACTTAGAAACTGGAGACATCGAAGTTCTAGTCTCTAAACTAACAGTTTTAAACGAAGCAAAGGTGCCGCCTTTTACAATAGAAGACCAAACTGATGGTGGAGAAGAACTTCGTATGAAGTACCGCTATTTAGATATTCGACGAAACCCCGTTAAAAACAATTTGATTTTTAGACATAAAGTGACGCAAGAAGTTCGTTCATATTTATCGTCTCAAGAATTTATAGAGGTTGAAACGCCTTACTTAATAAAATCAACCCCAGAAGGGGCCCGTGATTTTGTAGTGCCAAGTCGAATGAATGAAGGTCAGTTTTATGCCCTTCCTCAATCGCCTCAGACCTTCAAGCAATTATTGATGGTTGGCGGCATGGATAAATACTTTCAGATTGTAAAATGTTTTAGAGATGAAGATTTAAGAGCCGATCGACAGCCTGAATTTACTCAGATTGATTGTGAAATGGCCTTTGTAAATCAAGAAGATATACTAAACATTTTTGAAGGCCTAACACGTCACCTTATAAAGTCTATACAAGGAAAAGACATCTCATCATTTCCAAGAATGACTTATGATGATGCCCTACAAACGTATGGGAACGATAAGCCAGACATTCGATTTGGAATGAAGTTTGGAGAACTGAATGCTGTATCTCAACATAAAGATTTTGGGGTTTTCAATTCTGCTGAATTAGTGGTTGGTATTGCAGTTCCTGGTGGAAATAGCTTTACTCGAAAAGAAATTGATAGCATCATCAACTGGCTCAAACGCCCTCAAGTTGGTGCTTTAGGAATGATATACTCACGTTGTAATGACGACGGCACCTACAAGTCTTCGGTAGATAAGTTTTATGATCAAGAAGACTTGGCGCAGTGGGCTCAGGTAACTGGAGCGCAAGCCGGTGACTTAGTTTGTGTGCTTTCTGGCCCTACCGATAAAGTAAGAACACAATTAAGTGCCTTACGTATGGAACTAGCTGAACGCTTAGGCCTTCGAAATCCTAAGGAATTTGCACCGCTTTGGGTTACAGACTTTCCATTACTTGAATGGGATGAAGATAGCAAGCGCTTTCATGCAATGCACCATCCATTTACAGCCCCAAAACCTGATCAAATTAAATTATTAGATTCCGATCCAGGTGCTGTAAAAGCAAACGCCTATGACTTGGTTTTAAATGGAAATGAAATTGGAGGAGGATCTATTCGTATCCACGACAAGGCAACCCAAGCATTGATGTTTAACCATCTTGGCTTTACGCCTGAGGAAGCAAAAGAACAGTTTGGATTTCTTATGAATGCCTTTGAATATGGTGCTCCACCACACGGGGGTTTGGCCTTTGGTCTAGACCGTTTAGTGGCAATATTAGGAGGTCAAGAAACTATTAGAGATTTTATAGCCTTTCCAAAAAATAACTCTGGACGCGATGTGATGATAGATGCACCTTCTGCGATAGATGCAGCGCAATTAAATGAGCTACACCTAAAAGTAGATCTAAAATAACTTTACTCTAAAAAATGAAACGCTTGATTTGGTTCTTATTTATTACGACACTGGTCAGTATGTTGATAGGCTTGATTGTTGAGTTGCCCTACTCAGATAAATTAGTTGGATTTGGAGTAATTGGCTTATGCGCCGTAGTTTTTCCGTTGTTTTCTTATTACCGTTGGAAAGACAAAAAGATGGCAGACTATATGCTGACTGCTGAAAATTTAGAAAAAATGCGTGAATTTAATGACTCTAAGAAAAAGTAAGCTTAATTCAATTTCCGTTTTTCACTAAAAAAACGCTTTAGTAGTTGCGAGGCTTCATCTGCTAAAACCCCCCCACGTATCATTGTTTTAGGATGCAACTTGGTTCCCATCACCCCACAGCCTCTTTGCTCGTCTTTGGCCCCGTAGATAATCGTTGAGATTTGACTCCAAAACAGTGCACCGGCACACATTTGACAGGGTTCTAGTGTCACATATAAACTACATTTGTGTAAATACTTCCCTCCTAAAAAGTTTGCGGCAGCAGTAATGGCTTGCATTTCTGCATGGGCCGTAACATCAGTAAGAAGCTCGGTAAGGTTATGAGCTCTTGCTATGATTCTATTGTCAACAACAATCACAGCTCCAACAGGAACTTCGCCTTTATCAAAAGCAACCTCAGCTTCCTGAAGGGCCTTTCTCATAAAATAATGATCGTCAAAAATAGCATCCATAAGTCAAAAATACGATTTCAATCTTGTACTTTTGTTTTGTAATGAAAAATTTACTGAAACATATAAACTCCCCAAAAGATATCCGTCAGCTTTCGGCCAAAGAACTGCCTCAGCTGGCAAAAGAGCTAAGACAATTTATCATTGAAGTCATAGCGAGTAAAGAAGGTCATTTGGGAGCTAGTCTTGGAGTTGTAGAGCTTACAATCGCTTTGCATTATGTTTATAACACACCCATAGATTTGTTGGTTTGGGATGTAGGCCATCAAGCTTATGGACATAAAATTCTAACTGGACGAAAGTCTGAATTCCATACAAACCGACAGTTCAAGGGCTTGAGTGGATTTCCGAAACGGGACGAAAGTGAATACGACACATTTGGGACTGGGCATTCATCAACCTCCATTTCAGCAGCCCTAGGAATGGCTATCGCTTCCCAGTTAAAGGGTGAAAACAGACAGCATATCTCCGTGATTGGCGATGCTTCTATAGCCAGTGGGATGGCCTTTGAAGGGCTCAATCATGCCGGCGTAACCACTGCAAATTTATTAGTAATTTTAAATGACAATGCAATTGGAATTGATCCAAGTGTTGGGGCGCTAAAAAAGTATCTAACCAATGTAAAAAAAGGCACTCAAAAACAAGATAACATATTTGAAGCCCTCAATTTTGAATATTCCGGACCCGTTGACGGACATGATCTTAAAGCGCTTGTTTCTGAACTAAGACGACTGAAGTCGATTGATGGCCCTAAATTTCTTCATGTTATCACCACCAAAGGCAAAGGGTTAAGACAGGCTGAAAAAGACCAAGTTAAATACCATGCGCCCGGAAAATTTGATGCTGAAACAGGAGATATATTTACTAAAAACAGTGAGGATCTTCCTCCTAAGTACCAAGATGTTTTCGGTCATACTCTTTTGGAGTTAGCGAAATCTAATAAAAATATTATAGGCATTACACCTGCGATGCCCACAGGTAGTTCTCTCAAATATATGATGGAAGCACTTCCTGAGCGGGCATTTGATGTAGGAATTGCAGAGCAACATGCGGTAACCATGGCTGCGGGGATGGCAACACAAGGGCTTATCCCTTTTTGCAATATCTACTCTACTTTTTTACAACGCGCTTATGATCAAATAATTCACGACGTTGCCTTGCAAAATTTACCTGTTATTTTCTGTATCGATCGCGCTGGATTGGTAGGGGAAGATGGCGCTACACATCATGGAGTTTTTGATTTAGCATACCTAAGGTGTGTTCCAAACCTCATTATCTTTGCACCTCGAAATGAGATAGAGTTAAGAAATATTATGTACACCGCACAGATAGGATTAGAGCATCCGATCGCTATTAGATACCCAAGAGGCAGAGGCGTCACGCCTAGTTGGAAATCTCCGTTTGAAGCTATTGAAATTGGAACCGGAGTTCAATTAGAGCAAGGAGAGGGTCTCGCTGTTTTAAGCATAGGGGCCATTTCTAATAAGGTAACAGAAGCCATCCGTGGACTCAATTGTGGACACTACGATATGCGTTTTATAAAACCTCTAGATGAATCATTATTGCATACTATTTTTAAAACCCATTCAACACTCATAACGATTGAAGATGGGGTTGAAAATGGCGGTTTTGGAAGTGCGATTTTAGAGTTTGCCGCTACTAACAACTACAAAAATGATGTGATTGTCAAAGGAATAACTGATGAGTTTATTGAGCACGGAGACATTGACACGCTTAAGCATCACCTAGGGATTAGCGTTTCTGAGCTTCACATATTAATTAAGAGTCTAAAAACCTAGGCCTTTGATTTTCTTATAGGTTAACACC
>CAJXDP010000019.1 GCA_913052445.1 uncultured Formosa sp. | reverse complement strand
GCTAAGAAATTAGCGAGGCTTTTTTTATACACAGTCTTATCACTTTAATTCAATCTCTTTGATTAACTTTGTGTATATGATTGCAAGTGATTTTTCATTTATTATACCAGTTTTTAATCGACCAGAAGAAGTCAGAGAGCTTTTAGAAAGCTTTTGTGCTTTGAGTGCTCCTAAAACTTTTGAAATCATAATCATTGAAGATGGCTCTACTTTAGATTCAAAGTTAATTGTAGATAATTTTACAGAACAACTTAAAATCAGCTATTACGTTAAAGAAAATACCGGGCCTGGACATTCTAGAAATTATGGAATGGAACGTGCTAAAGGAAGATATTTTATTATTCTTGATTCTGACTGTACTTTACCAACAGACTATTTAAATGCTGTTATTTCTAAATTAAATTCAAACTATGTAGATGGTTTTGGTGGTCCTGACGCTGCTAATGATACGTTTACAGACCTCCAGATAGCTATTAACTTCTCAATGACTTCTTGTATGACCACAGGAGGAATCAGAGGTAATAATACATCTGAAGAAAATTACGAACCCCGAAGTTTTAATATGGGGATTTCTAAAGAAGCTTTCCAAGCCACAGGAGGATTTGGAAGTATTCACCCTGGTGAGGATCCAGATTTATCTATTCGTCTTAAAGAGATGGGCTACCATCTGCATTTGATACCTGAAGCTTTTGTATACCATAAACGACGAATTTCTTTAGAGAGTTTCTACGTTCAAGTCAATAAGTTTGGACAAGCTCGCCCAATCCTTAACAAATGGCATCCAAGATCTAAACGCTTAGCCTATTGGTTTCCCACAATATTTACTTTAGGGCTAGTTATTAGTAGCTTATTAGCTGCGCTAGATTTCTATTGGTTTTTACTGCTTTTTGGTCTTTATTTTTTTTCTGCAATGATTGGAGTATTCCGATTAACTAACAATATGATTGCCTCTTTTTTAGTTACACCAGTAATTGCAATTCAGTTTCTTGGTTATGGCTTAGGTTTTTTAAAATCAACCTTAAAGTTGGCTGTATCTAGCAAGAATGAAAAACAGTTATTTCCAAACCTATTTTTTAGATCACAATGACTAAGAAAAATAAAAATATAAAACTAAAATCAGCAAAACAAAAACGTCTTAATGTTTTTGTTCTGTTCCTTTTTTTATCTTTCTTAATCTCATTACTAGTAAAGCTTTCTAATACATATACACATACATTAAATTTTGAATTATCTCCTAAAAATTTAAAGTCTAACGAACTTATAATTTCAGAAACTCCAAAATTTGTTAATATTACTATTTCTGGTCGTGGGTTTCAACTACTAAAATATTATATTAATAAACCAATTATTGAAGTTGACTTTTCTCAATTAATAAAAAGTAGCAATCAGTATATATGGACAGAGTCCAGACAACTAGATAAAATAATAAATTATTTTGACTCAGAAATTGTGGTTAAATCAATCAATCCCGACACGATAGTCTTCCCTTTTGATAGTCAGTTTACTAAAAAACTTCCAATTAATATTTTGGTTAAATCAAACTTTGCAATAGGGTTTGATTTAATTGACGAATTTCAATCTTCCCCAGATTCAATAACTATCATAGGTCCTGAATCCATATTAAAGACTTTAAGATCTATTTCAACAAAACAGATAGAATTGAACGAAATTAATTCAAGTGTTGATATGTCTGTAGAGTTAAATATTCCTTCCGAGATTAAACAACTTAATTTCTCACATAAATCGGTTTCTATTTTCGCAGAAGTTGATAAATTTACTGAAGGTATGGTAAATGTCCCTGTGACAATCGTTAACCTTCCAGAGCAATTAGATATTAGTTTTTTTCCTAAAGAAATGTCGGTTGTATTCTACTCATCCTTAGAAGCCTATAATACTATTGATCAGACTGACTTTACAGTTGAATGTGATTTTAACTTACTTACAGCAGATAATAATTATTTAAACCCTGTTTTAGTAAATAAGCCTTTGAGTGTAAAAACTGCTCAGTTAAAAATCACCCAGCTAGAATTTATAATAACTCCTAAAAATGAGTAAAATTATAGGGCTTACTGGTGGTATAGGTAGTGGCAAAAGCACCGTTGCTAAAATGTTTGAAAAGTTAGGTGTACCAATTTATATTTCTGACGAAAAGGCCAGGTTTTTAATGGAGAATTCTGATGTTATTAAAAAGAGAATAGTTAAGTTATTTGGAGTAAACGCTTATCATGATAATAGTTTAAATCGTTCTTTTATAGCTTCCAAAGTTTTTAATAATAGCATTTTATTATCTAAGTTAAATGCGATTGTTCACCCTGAAGTTAAAATTGACTTCGAATATTGGTTGTCAAAACAAAAATCTGTGTACGTTATAAAAGAAGTAGCAATCTTATTTGAGACGAATTCTCAAAGTAACTTTGATTATATTATTTCTGTTGTAGCCCCTTTAAAAGATCGAGTAAAGCGTATCATTAAAAGAGGCAGACAATCCGAATCTGATATTCTGTCTATTATAAAAAATCAATTACCTGATTCTGATAAAATTAAACTTTCTGATTTTGTGATATTCAATGATTTAATTTCAAATACCGAGACTGAAATCCTCAATTTACACAATAAAATACTAAATAAAATTAATCAATTATAATTTAATATTTTTGTTAAGCTAAGGTTAAAAGGAGTTTTGCCATAGTTTAAAATCTTAGTTTTGGATATGAACAAAAAATTTTTCGCTTTATTAGTAATTTTAATGAGCCTATCTCTTATAGGTACCATTTTTGTTCAGTCTTATTTTATAAATAATTCTTTAGAAACTAAAGAGGCACAGTTTACATTTAATGTTAAAAAAGCCTTGAATTATACTACTACTGAAATCGCAGATAATGAGTACAAAAAATATGTCAAAGCCTTAAACAAAATAATATCAGAAGGGATTGAGCCAGATACAACAGCTATAAGAAATATTACTGTTTATAAACAAGATAATACTACCAATCAGATAATAGTTTACAATACAGGTATACTTGAAGAAAACTTTAAAGTTCCATCTCTCATAGATCTTAATGTAGATAGCTTGGGTCTTAGTAATTTTAGGGGTAAATCTACTACAAAAATTTATGATAACTCTGTTTTTGCCGGAGACATGGTTTCATCAAATGAAAAATCTTTTGAGAAAGTCCTTAATATGGATAAATTACAAAAGGCCACATTTGAAACACAATATAAATCTGAAATTAAAAATACTCCTATACACCAAAGAGTCACAGCATTTGATGTTAAAAAATTATTAAGTAAAAAGTTAAAGGAAGACAATATTGATATAGATTTTGAATTTGCTATTTTTCATGACAATATAGGCACAAGAATACAATCCGAAAACTTCGACCAGTCTTTGATTCCTATGCTTGGAGTTCCTATTTTTCTAGATGATGATGATGAAAGTGATTTTACCCTATTTATAAATTTTCCTGAACGAAAAAAATTCATTATTTCGTCTATAATTGGAGTTACATTATTATCGATGTTGTTCACCTTTATTATTATTATTGCTTACACTAGTGCTCTTTATCAGCTTATTAAACAACGTAAAATCTCACAAATGAAATCAGATTTTATAAATAATATGACTCATGAGTTCAAAACGCCTATTGCGACTATTAATTTAGCATTAGACGCCATAAAGAATCCAAAAATTATAAGCGATAAAGAAAAGGTAACTCGTTACCTTCAAATGATAAAAGAAGAAAACAAGCGTATGAATGCTCAGGTTGAAAATGTACTTCGAATTTCACAACTACAAAAAAAGCAACTCAACATTAGTAAAGACAGGTATAAGCTTCATGATTTAATTGAAGATGCTATTACTCATGTAGAGCTTATTGTTGAAGACAGGAATGGTTATATTAAAACACATTTTAATGCAGTTAAATCATCCGTATTGGCCAATGACACCTATTTCACTAATGTAATTGTTAATGTTTTAGACAACGCTGTAAAGTATTCTAATGATGCTCCCAAAATCGATGTTTATACAGAAAATGTTGGTAATAATATTTTGTTAAGCATCAAAGATCAAGGTAACGGTATGAATAAAGCAGTTCAAAAACGTATATTTGAAGAGTTTTATAGAGAATACACTGGAGATGTTCATAATATTAAAGGTCATGGACTAGGTTTGTCTAATGTAAAACGGATAGTAGAAAATCATCAGGGTATTGTTTCTGTTGAAAGTGAAAAAGGTATAGGAAGTACTTTTATTATTAAATTGCCACTAATAACATAATTCTATGGAAGAAGAAAGCTTAAAAAAAATATTATTAGTTGAAGATGATCCAAATTTTGGAACAATTCTCAAGGAATATCTTTCAATTAACGGATACGAAGTAACACATGCCAAAAATGGTATGGAAGGTTTTGAGAAGTTTAAGAAGGCTGATTTTCATTTATGCATCTTAGATGTAATGATGCCTTACAAAGATGGTTTTACACTCGCCAAAGAGATTCGTGAAAAGAATACAGAAATTCCTATAATTTTCCTCACTGCTAAAGCGCTCAAAGAAGACGTTTTAAAAGGATATAAAGTAGGTGCCGATGATTATCTTAACAAGCCCTTTGATAGTGAAGTCCTGCTGATGAAAATTAAAGCAATTATTCAACGTAAATCTGTAGATAGTCTAGCAGAGAGTAAACAATTTGAATTTACTATTGGTGAGTTCAGTCTTAATTCAAAACTTAGATTTTTATCTCATAACTCAGCTACCCCAGCTAAATTATCGCCTAAAGAAAATCAATTACTTCGTTTGTTAATCCTGTATGAAAATGACTTGATGCCACGAGAAATTGCTTTAACTAAAATATGGAGAGATGATAATTATTTCACTTCTCGAAGTATGGACGTGTATATCGCTAAGTTAAGAAAGTATTTAAAATTAGATCCAAAAGTTGAAATCCTTAATATTCATGGAGAAGGTTTTAGATTAGTTGTCAATCCTTAATAAATAAAACTAGCAATTAGCTGGTTTTATTTAGCTGACTATTTAAATAATTTATGATGCTTTTTGGGTCTGTATTATATTCAAACCACTGTGTGTTTTTATCTTTCTGAAACCATGTAAGCTGTCGTTTGGCAAATCTTCGACTGTTTTTTTTAATTTCTGAAATAGCAAATTCTAACGTATATTCTCCTTTAAAATAGTTAAATAGTTCTTTATATCCGACGGTATTTAGTGCATTCAAAGTTCTGTGCTCAAAGACAGATTTCGCCTCCTCTAACAATCCGTTTTTAATCATCTGATCAACTCTACAATTAATTCGGTTATAGATTAAGGATCGTTCCGCTTTTAACCCGATTGAAATTGTATTAAAATTTCGCTTTGTTTTTTTCTTTTTTAAGAAAGACGAATATGGCCGATTAGTCCCTTTACAAATTTCAAGCGCTCTAATAACTCTATGTGGGTTTTTCAGAGAAATATTTTCATAAGTTAAGGGGTCTAATTTTTTTAATTCTTCTTGTAGTTTTTCGATTCCATAAGTCGTTAATTCGTTGTTAAGTTGACTTCTGATTTCGGGATTAATTTCTGGAAATTCATCTAGCCCTTTAACAACGGCATCAACATATAATCCGGACCCTCCAACCATAATAACTATTGGATTTAGTAAGTGACATTGATTTATTTGTGCATTAGCCTCTTTTTCAAATTCCCCAACGCTGTAGTGGTCATTAATTGATTTATGGTGAACAAAATGATGCTTTGCTAATTTCAACTCTAAGGATGTTGGCGCTGCGGTTCCAATCGGAATTTCTTTATAAAACTGTCTAGAATCTGCAGAAATAATTTCTGAATTAAAATAAGAAGCTAGTTTTAAGCTAATGTTTGTCTTCCCTATTCCTGTGGGGCCTACAATTGAAATTAGGTACTTATCCATGTTTGATTTTGTGACCACATTTGTGACAGAATTCTGCATTATCCTGATGATAAGCTTCACTACAATTAACACAATTTTGAGTATTATTAGGAATTAACTTTTTATCTGTCCTGGTCATTTCAGAGGATATGATCCCTGTAGGAATAGCTATAATTCCGTATCCTAGAATCATAATTAATGAGGCAATAAATTGTCCAAGGGCTGTGATGGGTGCTATATCTCCGTAGCCTACAGTAGTGAGCGTAACAATAGCCCAATATACACTTCTTGGTATACTTGTAAATCCACTTTCTTTATCATTTTCTATTAAGTACATAACACTACCAAGTATTATACACAATACGATTACAAAAGTGATGAATACTGCAATTTTAGCTCGACTCTGTCTGAGTGCTTTACCAAAATTTGCACTTTCACCAATAAACCTTGTGAGTTTTAATATTCTAAATACACGCAGTAAACGTAATGCTCTTATCACTACCAATGAATGTGCTCCTAAAATGAAAAGAGAGAGATACTTTGGGATTGTAGATAGAAGGTCAATGATCCCATAGAAACTAAAAATATATTTTCGCGGATTTTTAACAGTTATAATACGTGCTAAGTATTCAATAGAAAATAAAATAGTGATAATCCATTCCGAAATATCAAGTATGTATCCGTATTGAGCATCTATACTTTCTACGCTTTCTAGCATAACTAGAAATATGCTAAAAAGTATTACGAACAATAATATGATATCGAATAATTTACCAGCAGGAGTATCTGCTTCATAAATAATATCATGAAGTTTTACTTTCCAGTTTTTTTCTTTATTTTTTTTTATCATTACCCAAAAGTACTATTTTTTGTTCTTTATTTAATTATTTGAATGTTTTTTGTGTGACCTTTAACTCAGTCTTAGTCTTTTAGTTTGATTATTTTCAATCGTTTATATCTGCGCATAAAACTCTGAATAATGTGTTGTGCATCCTTATTGTGTTCCATAGGAGTGAGGATAGACTTTAAAACTTCTGAAGTATTGACTTGAAAGTTTAAGTTAAAATATGCATATCCTTTAAAGACCCCATTCTCAATTAGTACTGCGCTCCGCTCATCGACTTCACGTCCATAATCAATGAGAATCATATTTTGACCCTTGAATTTATTAGATTCTATAAGACTCAGAACTCTTTTGTTATAAATTTCACTTGATTCTTTTGAAATACATGCTCCAGCACAAGTTTTTATATCGTACCCAAAACAGCTATTTTCTGTTTTGTACAGTCCACATAGTTTTTGGCACAGTTGATTATTTTCAACTATTTTGTTCATAAAGCTTTTGCCACTATCATTGTTGCTAAAAGTAGTAATAGGCTTTTGGTTGCCTTTTATACGCTCAACTTTTAAATTAATGTATCCTTCAGGGTCTTTAAAACTAAACAGGCCATGCGTGAAGACTGTACGTCTAAGCGCTCGATTAAATTTAGGTTTATTCCGTTTAATTTCTTCACTTTCTTTTAATAGTGCAACTAGTTCACTTCCGGTTTCGTCATAGGAAACAGTAGCAACTTCTAACTGAATTTTCTTTGATTTTGTAGTTTGCCCTGTGAAATGTTGGTTAATTCTACTTTTAATGTTTTTACTTTTACCTATGTATACAATCTCACCATCAGCTTTATGAATATAATAAACTCCTGTTACAGAAGGAAGATTTGAAATTATTTCTGTAAGCTTGGGCTCCATTTGATGTTTTGGGTCTAAGCGAATAGCAGCTTTTATGATTGTTTTTTCAACATCTTTGTCAAGTAGCATTTTAAAAAGTTTGACTGTGGCAGTCGCATCTCCCGCAGCACGGTGTCGATCACTCACGGGGATTCCTAGTGAACGAACTAGTTTCCCTAAGCTGTAGGAAGGGAGATCAGGAATTAATTGTTTTGAAAGCTCTACAGTACATAAGTTTTGACGTTCAAAACTAAAACCTAGCCGTTTAAATTCAGTTTTTAAGATTCGATTATCAAATTGAGCATTATGGGCTACCAATACACATCCTTCTGTGATTTCTACAACACGCTTGGCAATTTCGTAAAACTTTGGAGCTGATCTTAACATCTTACTATTAATTCCTGTAAGGTTAACTACAAAAGGCTGAATATCTCGTTCAGGGTTTACTAAGCTGATAAATTGATCAATAATTGTGTGGCCGTCAAATTTGTAGATGGCTATTTCTGTAATGCCTTCTTCATTAAATTTTCCACCTGTAGTCTCTATGTCTAATACTGCGTAAATACTTTGGGTTTATTTGGAATAATTTCTAGCGCCAAAGATACTACTTCCAACACGAATCATTGTACTTCCTGTATCGATAGCTAATGCATAATCTCCACTCATACCCATAGATATAATTTTAAGATTAGAGTTTTTCTCTTTTAAACTATTAAAATTGTTTTTAAGAGTTTCAAATTCATTTTTAATTTGAATTTTATCTTTAGTAAAGCTAGCCATTCCCATTAATCCTACTATTGCTATATTTTTTAAACCTTTCAAGTTTTCAGAATCTAATAATGCTAGTGCGTCTTCATATTGCATACCATATTTAGTGTCTTCTTGAGCTATTTTAATTTGTAACAAACAGTCAATGATTCGATTATGTTTTTCTGCTTGTCTGTTGATTTCATTTAGTAATTTTAAACTGTCGACACCATGAATTAAATCCACAAATGCTGCCATGTATTTCACTTTATTTCTCTGTATATTTCCAATCATATGCCATTGGATATCTTTAGGCATCTTTAGTTGTTTTTCAGCCATTTCTTGAATTTTGTTTTCTCCAAAAATTCGCTGTCCACAATCGTAAGCTTGCATTAAATCTTTAACAGGTTTTGTTTTAGATACAGCGACAAGAGTTACATTATCAGGCAGCTGTTTTTTAATCTCTAATAAATTATTTTTAATAGACATATTTAAAATTCATATATAGTAATTCCACTTCTTAATTTGGGATAAATATAGGTACTTTTTGGAGGCATAACAGCTCCCGAGTCAGCAATAGATTTTAGCTCTTTTATTTGAATTGGAAAAAGCCCAAACCCGACTGCATGGTCACCATTATCTATGGCAGTTTTAATTTGACTCATGCTGTCTTTTCCTTTTATGTAGCTAATACGCTTATCGTTTCGCTCATTTTTAATTCCTAAGATGGCTTTTAAAACATGAGTTTGTAGGATTTGAGTATCAAGTTGACTTATAGCTGTTTCGTTTTTTTTAATTGAGTTACGTAAAGATAAGGAATAAAAGTTTCCTGATAAATACATAGATATTTCGTGTTTTCGAGAACTATAGTAAGGTTGAGTCCCTTTTCTTTCAACGTTAAACATAATATTAATCTTATCTAAGAATTCTTCATTAGTTAAACCATTTAAGTTCTTAATAATTCTGTTATAGTCAAAAATCTTAAGTTGTTTTTCGGGGATTAAATAACTTAAAAAATGGGTGTATGCCTTTTCTTTTTGAGCAGATATATCTGTATCTATTTCCGCTGCTAAAAGTGCTGATGATGCAGAACGATGATGGCCGTCAGCAATATATAGAGAGGATATCTTTCCAAATGCATCTGTAAGAATATTAATGTCACTTACATTATTGATGCACCAAATTTTATGTGTTTCATTCTCATTGCTCCAAGTGTTTGTTTCTTGAGCGTTTCTTTTTGCAGTTTGAATTGCTTTTTCAATGATTGGGTCATCAGGAAATGTCAGTAATACAGGAGCTGCATTAAATCTCACCGTTTTTAAATAAGTCTTAAAGGTGTTTTCTCGTTTGGTAATAGTTGCCTCATGTTTTTTTATCAGATTGTTTTTGTAGTCTTTTACACTTGCCCCGGCTATAATACCACAAAATAAATGCTCGTCTGCTTGAACTGTCTCGTAGATATAAAAAGCAGGTATAGTATCTTTTATCAACACTTTTTTAGCTATTAAATCTTCAAACTTCGTTTTCACTAGTTGATAGCGTTCAGACTTTTTAAGGAACTTGTTTAAGTTTTTCTTCAGATGAATAATGCTCAGAAAAGAAAGTGGATTTTTCTTAAGCGTATTTTTTAATTCTTCATCAGTATAGCTTTTGTAGGACTTGGAGCTAAAGTTTTGGAGGTGCTCTTTTGAAGGGCGAATCGCTTTAAAAGGTGCTATTTCTGCCATTTTAATTATAGGTAAGTTTGAGTTTATGAAAATTGGGAGGCGACAACAGTTGCTTTTCGGTTATTGTCGTAATTGTAAAAACCTTCTCCTGTTTTAATTCCAAATTTTCCTGCTTGGACCATATTTATTAAAAGAGGGTTTGGTGCGTATTTTAGCTTTTTAAATCCGTCATACATTACTTCTAATATAGATAAACAAACATCTAATCCGATAAAATCAGCTAATTCTAAAGGGCCCATTGGATGAGCCATTCCAAGCTTCATAATGCTGTCAATTTCATGAACACCTGCAACTCCTGAATTTAAGGCTTCTATGGCTTCGTTTATCATTGGCATCAGAATGCGGTTGGCTATAAACCCTGGGTAATCATTTACAATTACAGGAATTTTGCCAATTTCTTTAGTTAAGTTTTCAGTAAAATTAAGTACCTCTTTAGATGTATTATAACCAGCTATGATTTCTACTAGCGGCATGATAGGAACAGGATTCATAAAGTGCATTCCAACAACTTGTTTGGGCCGTGAGGTAACTGCTGAAATTTGTGTAATTGAAATGGAAGAGGTATTTGTAGCTAAAATAGTATCCTCAGGGCATGCTGCATCAAGCTCTTGAAAAATTTTAAGTTTTAAATTTATATTTTCAGTTGCTGCCTCAATCACTAAGCTTGCATACTCAACTCCTTCAGAAATATCTGTAAATGTGGAGATATTTGAAAGTGTTTTAGTTTTAGTAGATTCTTCTATTTTACCTTTGGCTATTAAACGGTCTAAGTTTTTTGATATAGTTTGAAGGGCTCTACTAAGTACCTCTTGATTTATATCAACAAGCTGAACTTTGTAGCCTGACTGTGCAAAGGTATGTGCTATACCATTACCCATAGCCCCAGCTCCAATAACTGCAATATTTTTCATAAGTATATTTTTAGAAACAATCTATAATTTGATAAGCGACTCTCAAAGCATCAGTGCCATCTCTAAGGGTGACGACCGGCTTTGTCTGGTTATTTATAGCATCTGAAAAACTTTCTAGTTCCTCTAAAATGGCATTATTTGGAGATATTTCAGGAGTTTCAAAATAAATCTGCTTCTTAATGCCTTCTGCATTTTGTAATACCATATCAAAATCTCCAGGTTTTTCAGGAGCATCTTTCATTTTTACTACTTCTACTTGTTTCTCCAAAAAATCGACGCTTATGTAAGCATCTTTTTGGAAAAACCTACTTTTACGCATATTTTTCATAGAAATCCGACTCGCTGTAAGATTAGCAACACAGCCATTTTCAAATTCGATTCGAGCATTAGCAATATCTGGAGTCTCACTTATAACACAAACACCACTTGCATTTATATTTTTGACAGGGGAATTTACAACGCTTAGAATTATATCAATATCGTGAATCATTAAATCTAATACAACAGGGACATCAGTCCCACGTGGGTTAAATTCAGCTAAACGGTGTGTTTCTATAAACATTGGGGAATCAATTTGATCTTTAACTCCAATAAAGGCAGGGTTAAAACGCTCAACGTGTCCTACCTGACCCCTTAAGTTGTTTTCATAAACCAACAAACGAATGTGTTCTGCTTCTTCAACAGTGTTAGTGATAGGTTTTTCTATAAAGATGTGTTTCCCTTTAGTTATCGCTTTTATAGCACATGTATAATGAGAAAGGGTTGGAGTTACAATATCTACTACATCAACGGAATCTATTAATGCTTCTAATGAATTAAAGTAGGAGTATCCAAACTCCTGTTCGACTTTCTTCCCATTAGATTTATCAGGATCATAAAACCCTATAAGTTCATATTTTTCAGATTGCTGAAGTAATTTAAGATGAATTTTACCTAGATGACCAGCACCTAATACGCCTACTTTTAGCTTCATAATATAAATTTTCTGTAAAACTATGGTTTTTTTACAGCTTTCATTAAATATTGACACTTAAATTATTTAATTATAAAACATTACAACCCTTTAGACTTGATAAAATTTAGAGATTAACTTATCTTTACTGAGTAATTGAAGCTATTGACATCTGAAGATTTATTCCCTTGAAAGACACTTTTAAACATAAAGGATTACGAAAGCAATTAGTAGCGACCTTAGTTTCTAAAGGCATTAAAGATGTTTCCGTACTAGAAGCTATAGGTTCTATCCCGAGACATCTATTTATGGACTCAAGTTTTCTGGACCATGCATACCAAGACAAAGCATTCCCTATTGCTGCAAATCAGACCATTTCACAGCCTTATACCGTGGCGTTCCAATCTGAATTACTTGAAGTAAGTCCTGAAGATAAAGTCCTTGAGATTGGAACTGGAAGTGGTTATCAAGCTGCTGTTTTATGTTTGTTGGGTGCTCATGTATACAGCATTGAAAGACAAATTGAGTTATTTAAAAAAACGAGTAAATTTTTACCTAAAATTGGCTATGTAGCTAAACGGTTAATTTTTGGTGATGGTTACAAAGGCCTTCCTGACGAAGCTCCTTTTGATCGTATTATTGTAACTGCTGGTGCTCCTTTTGTTCCAAAGCCATTAATGTCTCAATTAAAAATAGGAGGTAGGTTGGTTATTCCAGTTGGTGACAAGGATCAAATAATGACACTTTATATTCGTAAAGGCGCCAAAGAGTTTGAGAAACACGAATTAGGAAACTTTAAGTTTGTTCCGCTTTTAGAAAATAAAAGCTAAAAATTTATCCCAAATAGAAACGCATCATTTACAAATTTAGACTGATAGGATCTTACATAATCAATTCTTAAGAAGCGATATTTCCCCCAGCCAATATTATCAATTCCTAAGCTTAATTCCTTATATGGTTTTTGATCTTTTGATGAAAACCCATGCAAGCCAAAAATTAAATTATAATTAAGTTTATTAATCAAAGGAATTTTACCTAAAATGAAACCATTAAAATCATGTTCTAAGTGGTACTCCATATAGTTTTCAGAAGTGCTAAAATCATAATAAGCTAAGTTCTTGAAAGATTTTAAGTAATCTGATTTTAGATTTATATGGGTTTGATTTCCATTAAAATGCTTGAAGTCAATAAATGCTAGTTTGGAATTATTAAAAAATGTTCCACCGACCACAAAGTAGCGAAGTTTTCCTTTGTTTTCAAGACTTATACTTTGATTTAAATTTAATGATAGATGCTCAAAATTATAATCAGATTTATTTGCGCTTATTCCTTTTTCAAAACTAAACCCAACTCTTGGGTATTTAGTGTTAGGTATATTAATTTTACTACCTGGATAGCTGAGGTATTTTTGTCCAAATCGAATCGATCCATTTATTTTAAACTTAATAATTTTATGGTTTTCAAAAGGAGCTGTATTGTAATTCAAGGGATCTAAGGGGTTGTTGCTAGTAAAGGATGAAATATCATCTTGAGTTGTAGTGTATTTGTTGATATTGAATAAGGCTCTACGGTCTTCAAAAGTCAGAAAGGTGTTAATGCCAAATCCATTGAATAACTCCTGGCTATAGTTCACCTTAACAAAGCGACTTTCGTATAGTTTCATATAATTCTTCTCGAAATATAGAGTACTTATAGAGTTTACGAAGTTTGAAATAGGTTCTTGTGAATTAAATTGATTAACATTAATACCCGTGCTAAGGCCAAAGGTGAGGTCATTAATGTTATTAAACTTGTAGAAGGCGCCCATTCCACCTCTAGTTTTTTGAGTATCAAAGCTGTAATTCATAAAGCCATCAATTGAAAGATAGTTTTTAAATTCATCATAGCGCTTGGTGTAATTAAATTTTAAATTTGAATTGTAACCTTGAACAGTGTTCCTGTTTATACCATTAAATGGACTGCTAATTCTTAGTCTTTTGTTTTTAAAAGATTGTTTATAGGTATATCCAGACAGCAAATTTCTAAATCTAAATTTATTAGACTTATAGTCTACTGAATCTAGGTATGTTTTAGATTCTTTAAGTGATTGTATACTATCTTTTTTTATATAATCTTTAAACTCTTCATCTGTTAGTGGTACGGGTCTAAGTGTATTCCAGTAAGTAGAATCTTTTTTATTCGCTTCTGATTCAAAGGCTAAAATTTCATTTGAAAACTCATCTTTTTCAAATTCAGGATTCAAAGTGTAATTAGAATAATTAGCTACAAAACCACCATCTCCATTAAATCCTAAAAACCCAAATTTAAATCCAATTGATTGAGATCGAATAATCCAGTAGTCCTCATTTTTGTCATAGGTCAAGTTTTGTTTAATAAAGATTGAATCTGCGATTGGTAGTTGAATTTGACTGCCATTGACCTGTAATTCTAATCCAAATAACGCCCATTGATCTTCTACAATGTAAATACTCCCTTTAAAAACAGGGTCATTTTCACGACGAGGAATAACTTTAATCTTATTTATCAAATTGCCGCGATCATCATAAAATACTCCTTCTAGCTTGTAGCGGTAGTACTTAAAAGCATAATCTGATATTGGGGAGATAATAGCTGAATTAATTTTAATGGTATTATTATAAAAATTATAATTAACATCTAAAGCACTATTAAAGCTAAATCCGTTTGAGTCTCCACTTACTTTTGAAGCTATTACTTTTTCCGTAAGCTTATCTGGCTTCTCGTATTTTATTTTAGAAATTGTTTCTGATAAATATATGATTCCTGAACGGGTAGAATCTAAACCAATGTTGACATTGATTTCTCGTCCCATAAATTTTTCTGGTAAGCTATCAATACGAATAAGGCCTTTAGAGTAAAAGTCTGCTGAAAATGAATTAATTTTTTCCATCTGAGATTTACGGTTTTTAATCGCAGCCCGTATAATTCGATTTGCAGGGTTTTCATTAGCATTAATAACTACTTCACTTAAAGATATATTCTCTTCTAATAAAGTAATGTCTATCACATAGGGAAATTCCTTGATGTCAATATAATTAGTTTGTGTTTTGTAGCCTAAAAACTGAAATACAACTGTATAGGTGCCTGGTTTTGAAAGTGCTAATTCATAATCTCCATTCTCGTTGGATGTTGTTCCTTTATAAGAGTTTTCTATGTATATGTTTACGTAGGGTATTGGCTGATTATCAACATCTGTTATAGTTCCTTTAAGCTGAGCAGAAACAGATAGAGATGTAATAAGTAAAAATAATAATAAACGCATTTGTTATGATTAAAGGATGTTTATATAAGACTATTTCATCTTTGTTTTGTTACAAAAAAATATAATTTGTTCCGTGTAACAACAAATGTAAAAGGTTTTTCAATACTAAATTGGAAAATGTTCTCAATGACAAAGTAATGATTTAAACGGACAGCCTTAAAATGGGCTACTTAAAATTCTTTTTCACGCGGTCCAAGTTACGTTTGTTATCACGGTCTTTTATGGTTTCCCGCTTATCAAAAAGTTTTTTTCCTTTAGCTAAAGAAATTCTAAGTTTGGCAAAACCCTTGTCATTTATAAAGAGCTTTAAGGGAACGATTGTGAGTCCAGAGTTTTTTACTTCTTTTTCAAGTTTTTTCAGCTCTTTTTTATTGAGTAATAATTTGCGCTCAGCTTTAGGAGCATGGTTATATTGATTTCCAAAGTTATACTCTTGAATAGTCATATTTATTACAAATAGCTCTCCTCTTAAATTAAATTCACAAAAACTTTCTGCAATAGAGGCCTTACTCTCACGAATGGATTTTATTTCCGTTCCTGTTAGTACAATCCCTGCCACATATGAATCTAGAAGATCGTATGTAAATCGTGCTTTTTTATTTAATATGTTTACAGACTTTTTCATCAGACTTCAAAATTAAGCAAATTTTGTATTTGATAGCTAGGAGTTATTGTATAATTTTGAACTCGCTAATAAATAGCGTTAGCTTTCTTTAACTTAAAAAAAATTAACTAATATGGGGATTTTCGATTCAATGTTTAAACAACAAGATAAGCCTTTATGGCCAGGGGTTGCTATTCAGTCTAAGGCTAATTTAGAGGAACTGATAGCGGACTCTTTTACGCGTCCTCAACTAATATTCAAGCATTCTACTCGCTGTAGTATTAGTCGATATGTGCTAGCAGATTTTATATCACATTTTACGTATTCTTCAGAGGAGTTTGCGTCGCATTATTTAGATTTATTAAACTATAGGGAAATTTCTAACCAGATTTCCGAGAAGTTTGAAGTAATTCATCAATCACCACAGATATTAGTCATAAAAGACGGAAAAGCAGTGACTAACGCTTCACACGAAGGCATTAACGAGCTTCAGCTGAGTAGCTATATTTAAACGCCCAGTTGATTTAGTAATTCAATTAGTTTTTTACTTGAAGGACGAGGAGCATCTGCATCAATAATGTTACCTTTAGGATCTATAAGTATAAATCGAGGAATTGAATTTATTTTATAGTCTTGAATAAAACTTGTTTTCCAGCCATTTCCAGTAAATAATTGAGTTCCTGTAAGTTGTTTGTCCTTGACCATTTTTTTCCAAGATTCACGAGCTTTTTCCATTGTACCACTTCGTCTCGCATCATCTACAGAAACACTAATGAACGCAATATTTTTGGTCTTGTATTTTGATTCTAGTTTTTTAAGTGATGGGATTTCTGCTTTGCATGGACCACACCAAGTAGCCCAAACGTCAATGTAAACAAACTTACCAATAAAATCGCTTAAAGAATTTTCACTTCCGTTATAGTTTTCATAATTTGAAAATGTAGGAGAAAGTGTTCCTTTAGCAAAGAGCTTTCTCATTTCAATTTTTCCTTTAAAGTAATTAAAGTAGGCTTTTTTCATAGATTCAATCCGCTTGTCATGCTCTTCAAAATAGGTAGCATCAATGGATGTATATTGTTCTTTTAAAGCATTATAAGCAGCTTCTAAGTTCTCAAATGTTTCTAAAAACTCACTTTCATTTGCATTCAACAAATCATTAGTCAGGTATTCTTGTTGCATTAGAATATTAGAGATTATGAAATTACTTTTGTCAGCATCATCTCCTTCAAACTTTAAAGTTTCATTAAAAGCTTTTGTATCAAGTGAGAAGCTGGTGGTGTTGTTGTTTTTAAGGAAGATACTGCCTACTTTTTTTCCATCAAAAAAACGATAAATTCCTTCTATAACTTTAAGAGTATCACTAAAGGTGCCATCTTCTTTAATTTCAATTTCTTTTGAGTAACCAGCTCTATTGCTAATCGTTATTTGGTTTAGTTCGTTTGGGTTAGAGATTTTGCCTGAAACTGAAGCATAGTCTTTTGTAGTTTCTAAGCATCCTCCTAAAATTATAACAATTAAAAATGTAGCTATTATGGGTTTCATAGTTTTTTTTGAACAAGATCAAATTTAGCCTATTAATCTTTACGAATTAATAAATTAACAATTACTTGCATATTTATTGTGGAATTCTCAATTTTGAATAATCCTAACTTATATATAAATGTATTCTCTTAGTTCCAAACCATTATGCCTATCTACACTAAAAAGTCTTATTGATGAGGAGCTTAAAATTAATCTTTCCGATGAGGTTAAACAAAATATTGTTAGCTGTCGAAAGTATTTAGATGAAAAGATTTCAAAGTCAATTGATCCTATTTATGGAATTAATACAGGCTTCGGCTCTTTGTATGATGTTAGAATTGAATCTAAAAACCTTACTAAATTACAAGAAAATCTAATACGTTCCCATGCATGTGGGACAGGTGATATAGTCCCTAGATCAATTGTAAAAATAATGTTATTATTAAAGATTAAGTCTCTAAGTTTTGGTCACAGTGGGGTTCAGCTCAATACTGTAGAACGCTTGGTAGCATTTTATAATAATGATATTTTACCCGTTGTATACACCCAAGGCTCACTTGGTGCGTCAGGAGATCTAGCGCCATTAGCACATTTAGCCTTGCCACTTTTAGGTGAGGGTATGGTTTGGTATAAAGGCTCTAAGTTGCCTGCTTGCGAAGTTTTAGAAATCTTTGGCTGGCGTCCTATAGCATTGCAGTCAAAGGAAGGTTTAGCTCTATTAAATGGAACTCAGTTTATGTCTGCTTATGGAGTTCATTGTTTGTTGAAATCTTATAAACTAAATTACATAGCTGATTTGATAGGTAGTCTTTCTTTAGATGCTTATGACGGACGAATAGAGCCGTTTGAATCTTTAATACATTTGGTACGACCTCATAATGGACAGATTAAAACTGCTGAGCGTATTCGAAATTTTTTGGAGGGAAGTGATTTAATGCTACAACCCAAGAAACACGTACAAGACCCATATTCATTTAGATGTATGCCTCAGGTTCATGGAGCCACAAAAGACACATTGTCATTTGTTCGTAATACTTTTGTTACAGAAATAAATTCAGTTACTGACAATCCTAATATTTTCACAAAAGAAGATAAAATTATTTCGGGAGGAAATTTCCATGGACAACCATTAGCTTTTAGTTTTGATTTTCTTAAAATTGCTATGGCTGAAATTGGAAACATTTCTGAAAGAAGAACCTATCAATTAGTATCGGGGTTGAGGGAATTACCAGTTTTTTTGATTGAAAAGTCAGGATTAAACTCTGGATTGATGATTCCTCAATATACTTCTGCAAGTATAGTGAGTTTAAATAAGCAACTAGCTACGCCTGCTAGTATTGATTCTATTGTGTCTTCTAATGGTCAAGAAGATCATGTTAGTATGGGGGCTAATGCTGCCGTTCAAGCTTGTCAAATCATAGATAATGTTGAGCGTATTTTAGCAATTGAACTTCTCAATGCATCACAAGCACTATTTTTTAGACAAAAAAGTACATCTCCATTTCTTAAAACTTTTATATCAAGTTTTAGGTTAGAAGTTCCAAAAGTAACACATGATAGAATCCTTTATCAGGACATAGATAAGTCAATAAAATTTATTCAAAACACAGATCTTGAAAGTGAATTACTTTTTAACTAGTTTTTTATTGTTTAAGATTTCTCCTTCTTTTTAGAAGAAGTTATCTTTATTTCTAGTTTTTTACTATCTTTTCCTACGTCTAGTTTTATAATATCTCCTTCACTAACATTAGACTTTATAATCTCTTCTGCTATTGAGTCTTCAACATATTTTTGAATAGCGCGTTTTAGCGGCCGTGCACCATACTGCTTGTCAAATCCTTTTTCAGCAATAAAACTTTTGGCTTTTTTACTTAATTTAAGATTATACCCTAGGTCTAAAATACGTTCGAGTAGTTTACTGAGTTCAATTTCAATAATTTTGTCAATGTCTTCTTTCTCAAGATTGTTAAATACAACTACATCGTCAATTCTATTTAGAAATTCTGGAGCAAATGCTTTTTTGAGAGCATTTTCTATCACACTTTTTGCGTTTGAGCTTTCTTGAGATTTTTGAGCTGCAGTTCCAAAACCAACACCTGAGCCAAAATCTTTTAATTTACGAGCACCAATATTTGAAGTCATAATTATAATGGTGTTACTAAAGTCAATTTTTCGACCTAAGCTATCTGTTAAAAACCCATCATCAAGTACCTGTAGTAACATGTTAAATACATCTGGGTGCGCTTTTTCTATTTCATCTAAAAGAACAACAGCATAGGGTTTACGGCGTATTTTTTCTGTCAATTGCCCTCCTTCTTCATAGCCTACATAACCTGGAGGAGCCCCAACCAATCTAGAGATTGCAAATTTCTCCATGTATTCGCTCATATCAATTCTAACAAGTGCTTCTTCACTGTCAAATAATTCTTTAGCAAGTACTTTAGCTAGCTGTGTTTTGCCGACACCTGTTTGTCCTAAAAAGATAAATGACCCAATAGGTTTACTTGGGTCTTTAAGGCCAGCACGGTTTCTCTGAATTGCTTTTACAACCTTTGAAACAGCTTCGTCTTGACCAATTACTTTTCCATTTATAAGCTCGGGTAGTTTAGATAGTTTGTTGATTTCTTTTTGTGCAATTCGGTTTACTGGTATGCTTGTCATCATGGAAACGACTTCAGAAACATCATTTTCATTAACAATAATTCTATTTAGTTTTGATTCATCTTGCCATTTTTCTTGGGCTTCCGAAAGACTTTTTTCAATACGTTTCTCATCATCTCTCAGTTTGGCAGCTTCCTCATATTTTTGTTTTTTTACTACAGATGTTTTCGTCGCTTTTACTTTTTCAAGTTGCAATTCTAATTCGACTATATGATTTGGGACATCTAAATTTGTAATGTGAACTCTTGATCCAGCTTCGTCTAGTGCGTCAATAGCTTTGTCTGGTAGAAATCGATCAGACATATATCGATTGGTTAATTTAACACAAGCTTCTATTGCTTCTGCGGTATATTCTACATTATGATGGTCCTCGTATTTATTTTTAATATTGTTTAAAATTTCAATAGTTTCAATTACTGAGGTTGGTTCTACGATCACCTTTTGAAAACGGCGCTCTAAAGCACCATCTTTTTCAATGTGTTGTCTGTATTCGTCAAGGGTTGTCGCTCCTACACATTGCAATTCCCCACGGGCCAGAGCGGGTTTAAACATATTTGATGCATCGAGACTGCCTGTTGCACCACCGGCTCCAACAATGGTATGGATCTCATCAATAAATAGAATGATATCGTTATTTTTCTCTAATTCGTTCATCACTGCTTTGATGCGTTCTTCAAACTGACCACGGTATTTTGTTCCTGCAACAATACTCGCTAAATCTAAAGTGACAACTCGTTTGTTAAAAAGGATTCGAGATACTTTTCGATTTATAATTCGAATAGCTAACCCTTCTGCTATAGCTGATTTGCCAACACCAGGTTCCCCAATAAGAAGTGGGTTGTTCTTCTTTCTTCTACTTAAAATTTGTGATACACGCTGAATTTCTTTTTCTCTGCCAACTACTGGGTCTAGCTTTCCTTGTTCCGCCATAGCGGTAAGATCTCTTCCGAAATTATCTAAAACGGGAGTTTTTGATTTGCTTGAGCTCTTTTGGGTAGTTGACTGTCCAAAAGAACTATCTTTATTTTCTTCTTTGGGTAAATCTTCACTTGGAAATGCTTCTGCCTTTGTGTTTTCTATAATATCATCGTCATTTGTAGTCATGAATTTGAATTGTTCTTTGACACTGTCGTAGTTCACTTTCAATTTGTTTAAAAGTTTCGTAGTGGGGTCGTTTTCATTTCTCAGAACGCACAATAGTAGGTGTACGGTGTTTATAATTTTATTTTGAAATAATTTAGCTTCTAAAAAGGTTGTTTTTAGTGCACGCTCCGCCTGACGAGTTAGGTGGAGGTTCTTTTTTTCATTTGAAGTAATTATTGTATTGGGATTAGCAGGGCTTAATATTTCAACTTTTCGTCTTAAATGACCCAAGTCAATATCTAAAGAGTTCAAAATATCTATCGCCTTTCCGTTTCCATCTCTTAAAAGGCCGAGCATGAGGTGTTCTGTACCAATAAAATCATGACCAAGACGAAGTGCTTCTTCCTTACTGAAAGAAATAACATCTTTTACTCTAGGGGAAAAATTATCATCCATAAAAAAAAACTGTTGTTAAATTTACATATTCATTGGCAATATATCAAGAACTATTCCCAATTTAATTCCTACAGTACAAATGATACAAAAATATATATAAAAACAAAATTTTTAACTCTGTATTTATTAACGAATTTATATCTGTAAATTGTTGATAAATTGAATCAAAAAAACCCTCCTGTATTAGCGTAATAATTATTTGAAAAGTAGTATATTAGCTTGGTTATATAACGAACAAAAATACAGATTAAAATGATAGAAGGTGAAAAGGTAATTCCTATTAATATTGAAGATGAAATGAAGTCTGCTTACATTGATTATTCAATGTCAGTTATTGTGTCTAGAGCCCTCCCAGACGTTAGAGATGGTCTCAAGCCTGTGCACCGTAGGGTATTGTTTGGAATGCATGAACTTGGAGTTAGGTCTAATACCGCTCACAAAAAATCTGCAAGAATTGTTGGTGAAGTATTAGGAAAGTATCATCCACATGGAGATACTTCCGTTTATGATGCAATGGTTCGGATGGCACAAGAATGGAGCCTGCGTTATATGTTAGTAGACGGTCAAGGAAATTTTGGATCTATTGATGGGGATAGTCCAGCTGCCATGCGTTACACAGAGGCCAGAATGCGAAAAATTTCTGAAGATATGCTCGCAGATATAGATAAAGACACCGTAGATCATAAATTAAATTTTGATGATACACTAAAAGAACCAACGGTTTTACCTACTCGTATTCCAGGGCTATTAGTAAATGGTGCGTCTGGGATTGCAGTAGGAATGGCAACAAATATGCCTCCACATAATCTTTCTGAAGTTGTTGACGGGATTACAGCTTATATTAACAATAAAGATATAGATATAGATGAATTAATTACTCATGTTAAAGCTCCTGATTTTCCAACTGGAGGTACTATTTATGGATATGATGGAGTAAAAGAAGCTTTTAAAACGGGTCGTGGTCGCGTGGTTATCCGTGCGAAAGCAAATTTTGAAGACGTCAATGGTCGTGAGTGTATTATTGTAACTGAAATTCCTTATCAAGTTAACAAAGCAGACATGATAAAAAAGACTGCTGACTTAGTTAATGATAAAAAAATGGAAGGGATTTCTACGATTCGAGATGAATCCGATAGAAATGGAATGCGAATTGTATATGTTTTGAAAAAAGATGCTATTCCTAACATCGTTTTAAATAAACTTTACAAATATACGGCTCTTCAATCTTCTTTTAGTGTCAATAATATAGCATTGGTTAATGGTCGACCTGAGATGTTGAATCTTAAAGATATGATTCATCACTTTGTAGAACATCGTCATGAAGTTGTGGTTCGACGCACAACCTATGAACTAAAAAAAGCAGAAGAACGGGCTCACATTTTAGAAGGTTTGATAATCGCTTCTGATAATATTGACGAGGTCATTGCAATTATTAGAGGATGTTCTAATGCAGAACAGGCTCGAGAAAAACTAATAAAACGTTTTAAACTTAGTGAGATTCAGTCCAAAGCGATTGTTGAAATGAGATTAAGACAATTAACAGGCTTAGAGCAAGACAAATTACGTGGGGAATACGAAGATATCATGAAAACTATTGATGATTTGAAAGACATCCTTGCAAAAAAAGAACGTCGTATGCTAATAATTAAAGAAGAGCTCACTGTTGTTAAGGAAAGATACGGAGATGAGCGTCGCTCTGTGATTGAGTATGCTGGAGGAGATTTATCCATTGAAGACATGATTCCTAACGAGCAAGTTGTCATTACAATATCTCATGCGGGTTATATTAAACGAACATCATTAACAGAATACAGAACTCAAAATAGGGGTGGAGTTGGTCAAAAAGCATCAACAACCAGAAATGAAGATTTCTTAGAGCATTTATTTGTTGGAACAAATCATCAGTATATGTTGTTCTTTACTCAAAAAGGGAAATGTTTCTGGATGCGTGTTTATGAGATTCCAGAGGGTAGTAAGACCTCTAAGGGTCGTGCAATTCAAAACTTAATAAATATAGAACAAGACGATAAAGTTAAAGCCTTCATATGTACTCAAGATCTTAAAGACGAGGACTATATAAATTCCCAGTACGTTATTATGGCAACTAAAAAAGGACAGGTTAAAAAAACTTCTTTAGAGCAGTACTCACGTCCAAGAACTAATGGTATCAATGCAATTACTATAAAGGAAGACGATGAACTACTGGAAGCTAAGTTAACAACTGGTGAAAGTCAAGTGATGTTAGCCTTAAAATCTGGTAAAGCCATTCGATTCGAAGAAGCAAAGACTAGACCCATGGGTCGTAATGCTTCTGGGGTTAGAGGGATTACTTTAGCACATCAGGATGATGCGGTTATTGGCATGATTGCTGTTGATGACATGGAGAGTAATATCCTAGTCGTTTCCGAAAACGGTTACGGAAAACGCTCAAGCTTAGAAGATTATAGAATTACCAATAGAGGAGGTAAAGGAGTTAAAACAATTTCAATTACGGAAAAAACTGGAAATTTAGTCTCTATCAAAAATGTAACTGATGAAGATGACTTAATGATCATAAATAAGTCAGGAGTAGCCATTCGAATGGCTGTTGAGGATTTAAGAGTGATGGGGCGTGCTACACAAGGAGTTCGATTAATTAATCTCAAAGCCAACGATTCTATTGCTGCAGTCGCTAAAGTGATGCGTGAAGAAGACGAGGAAATAGAAGATTTAGAGGAGTCAACAGAAGATGTTGTATCTCAAAAAAATGAATCAGCTATTGATAATCAAGAAGAAGAATAAAAAAATAAATTCAATTAAAATGAAACAGTATTTAGTATTAGCGCTAGCGATAACCTTAGGTTTTTCTGCCGTTGCTCAAAAAAAACAATTAAGAACTGCAAAAAAAGCATTAGTAAAAGGTAATTATGAAAAAGCGGAAATTGCTCTAGATGAAGCAGAGGCTTTATTGGGATCTATGGAAGCTAAATATAAAAGTAAATATTATTTGGCTAGAAGTATATTTTATTCTAAATCTGGAGATGGTCAAGCTGTCGATGCAAGTTTCAGCGACCTAAAAAAATCGATTGAAGCTTTAGAATTTGTTACTAGTTCTTCAGACAATGATGCAGTTAAACTTCAGAAACAACTATTACGTGCACATTTAATTAATACAGGAAGTTCATTGATTGATAAAAGTGATTATGAATCTTCTTCAAATTATTTTGAGGTCGCTTATAATTTATTTCCTTCAGATACTGTGTACTTGTACTATGCGGCTTCAACATCTGTTAACGCTAAACAGTTTGATCGTTCTCTTGTTTTGTATGAAAAGCTCAGAACTCTTGGGTTTACTGGAATTGAAAAAAAGAGATTTGCTACAAATATTGAAACTCAAAAAAAAGAGTCCTTTGATAATGAAATGCTCATGAATATTTCGATTAAAGCTGGAACTCACGCAAATCCTGTAGAAGAATTAACAGATTCTAGATTTCCTGAAATAATTAAAAATATTGCATTAATTTATAAGGAACGTGGAGATAATGACAAAGCTCTTGAAGCATTTGCTGTAGCTAGAGCAGACGATCCTGAAAGTATAACACTATTGTTAGAAGAAGCTAATTTGCATTATTCTATGGGAGATATACTTAAATTTAAAGAGTTGTTGGAATTAGCTGTTCAAAAAGATCCTGATAATGCTGAGCTTCAATATAATTTGGGAGTTATTTCTTCAGATATAGGCGATTTTGAAAATTCTAAAAAATACTACTTACGAGCCTTAGAAATTAATTCGGATTATACAAATGCTTATATAAATTTAGCAGCGTTAATTTTAAGTCAGGAGCAGACTATCCTTGATCAGATGAATAGCTTAGGATCTTCAAGAGCAGATGACCGCAAGTACGATCAATTAAAAGAAAAACGTAATACAATGTTTTTAGAGGCGATTCCTTACTTAGAAAATGCGATGGTGACATCTCCAAAAAATTTCAATGCAGCCAAAACATTATCTAACATTTATAGTGCGGTTGGAAATTCCAAAAAATATAAAGAATATAAAGCTCTTGCAGATTCTTTAAAGACTGATTAATTGAAATATAATTACTTACAAAAAAGCTACTCAGATTTTGAATGGCTTTTTTTATGATACTATTGTTTTAATCACTCGAAGTTTATGTGAGTGAGTTTGGGAGTCAACATTGTAAATTCCACTTTGGTCTAGTAAGTCTATCCTAACCTTTCCATGAGCATGAATTATACGATTATCTTTCATAATAATCCCTACGTGGGTAATTTCACCTTCACTATTGTCAAAAAACGCTAAATCTCCAGGGGAACTTTCCTCTATAAAACTAAGCGCTTCGCCTTGAGATGCTTGTTGTGAAGCATCTCTTAAAATATTAAACCCGTTTAGCCTATAAACCATCTGAGTAAATCCTGAACAGTCAATACCGAAAGGGGTTTTACCTCCCCATAGATAGGGTGTGTTGAGATATAGCATAGCTGTGTCAACAATGTTAGATTTATCTAAGTTTCCTTTTGCTTTAGCTCCTTCAAATTGATGTTTTAGATAAGGTAGTCCATTAAGGCAAGATCCTAGTAATATTGGGTGTAATTTTTGGTTTTCATCTGTTATAAAATCTACTAAATCAGTGGTTAGTAAAGATGTTTCTTTTTGAAGATCTTTATAAACATAATCTTCTATGTATTTAAATTGTTTATTATCGATCCATCCTTCATATTTATCAATGGCTAGCCGAATTCGACTCCAATATTTGCGTTGTTCTAAAACTTTAAAGCTCTCACCATAGAGAACCTGAGATACTATTTCACTGGTATCAGAGGCTTCAAGTCTTAAAGCAATAACACTTAAGTAGCTAAGGCCGTACAGCATTTCTTATATGTTTCGTTCAAGTATTAATGCCGAAGCACCTCCGCCGCCGTTACAAATTGCAGCAGCTCCTATTTTACCATTATTTTGTTTTAGGATACTTAGCAAAGTGACAATAATTCTAGCACCTGAGCATCCTAGAGGGTGTCCCAAAGAAACAGCGCCACCATTTACATTTACTTTAGAATCATCCAGGCCAAGTATTTTAGTGTTAGCAAGACCTACAACCGAAAAAGCCTCATTAAACTCAAAGAAGTCTACTTCAGAGATATTTATTTTTGCTTTATCTAATGCCTTTGGTAATGCTTTAGAAGGGGCGACAGTAAACCATTTAGGTTCCATAGCAGCATCTGCATATCCTTTTATAGTTGCTAGTGGTTTTAAATTTAATTCATCTGCTTTATCTTTGCTCATCAATACGAGTGCGGCTGCGCCATCGTTAATAGTAGAAGCATTGGCAGCGGTTACGGTTCCCTCTTTACTAAAAGCAGGACGTAAATCAGGTATTTTTTCTAAACGTACTTTTGTATATTCTTCATCTCTATCTACCACTATTGGTTCGCCTCTTCGTTGCGGTACTTCGACTGCAATAATTTCAGAATTGAATTTTCCAGCAGCCCATGCACTATTGGTACGTTTGTATGATTGTATGGCAAAATCATCTTGTTCTTCTCTAGTAAAATTATATTTTTCAGCACAAGTATCTGCAAAGACACCCATAGCCTGTTGGGAATATGCGTCTACTAATCCATCTCTTTGCATACCATCTTCAAATGAAATTGCTCCAAATTTTTGAGCCGTACGTGCATTGTAGTAGTGAGGGATTAAACTCATGTTTTCCATCCCGCCTGCAACAATAATGTCAGCATCGCCTAAGGCAATAGATTGTGCTGCTTGCATTATAGTCTTCATCCCAGACGCACACACTTTATTAACGGTTGAACAGGGAACAGATTCTGGAATTCCTGCGTATATAGCAGCTTGTCTTGCAGGAGCTTGTCCTGATCCTGACTGAACAACATTACCCATTAATACTTCATCAACAAGTCCTGGCTTTAGACCAATTTTGTCAAGGGCACCTTTAATTGCGATTGCTCCTAGTTTTGGTGCAGTAATGGTAGAAAGGGCCCCCAAAAAGCTTCCAATTGGAGTTCTAGCAGCAGATACTATTACAACATCTTTACTCATAGTTGATTATTTATATAGTTGATTATATACATAGCATAAACAAAAATAAAGAAAATTTGGGATATATAAAGTAGTAATATTCTATTATAGATATAAAATGTACTCTTTTTTATTACTTTTGATTAATTAATATAAACATAATATTACAATTAGTTAATATTACTTTTGCAGAAGTCTACTATTTTTTGAAAATCTAAATTACTTGATGAAAGATTTAATAAACCTGTTTCATAAAAATCACTCCTTAATTTATAAGGTATTTCTTTTTATAGTAACAACTTTTTTAATTGTATATCTGTTTCCAAAAAGTGGAACTTTCAGATATAGTTTTGAAAAAGGAAAGCCTTGGCAATCTGAAAACTTATATGCCCCTTTTGATTTTGCGATCAAAAAATCTGGTGAAGAAATTACCTATGAAAAAGAGCAAATCACTAACCAGTCTCCTATTTTTTTTGATGTAGACACTGTTGCTTTTGCGACTATTAAAATGGAATATGCATTGGCTTTTGGTCGCCTATTTTACGAGCTTCCACAAAACCAGATCAAGACTGAGCTATACGAAAATGGTTTAAATATTCTAAATCAAATTTATCAAAGTGGAGTTTTGGAGACTTCATATGATTATAAATCAAATCAGCAAATATCTGTTTTAGTAAATAAGATTCAAATTGGGTTTAAGCCTTTTTTAAGTTTTTTTCCTCAAACGAACTTAAGAACATTTGTGGAATCTTCAGTTAATTCTCTAGGTCTAGAGAACTATCGTCAGCGTTTCTTAGTGATGTTTTTTGATGTAGTGAAACCTAATACAATTTTAAATAAAAAGCTTACTCAGGCCTCTCTTGAAGAACGACTGAGTCAAATAAAACTAGTTAGGGGGCGTATTGACAAGCAAACACTTATTATTTCCAAAGGAGAAGTGGTACAAGGAAATAAGTATGATATCCTGAAATCTTTAGAGTCTGAATATGAGTCGCAAGTATTAACAGATTCAAATTATTATTGGATTCTATCGGCTTATACTGTCTTGGTTTCTTTAGCATTACTGATGTTATTATTGTTTATGAAGAAATATAGGTTTGAGGTATTTACCAATAACACGAAAGTCACCTTTATATTTTTTAATATTGTATTAATGGTTTTATTGACCACCTTGGTGGTTAATTATAATTCTTCTTATATTTATGTCGTCCCTCTCTGTATTTTACCTCTTGTATTGAAAGCATTTTTTGATGCACGTCTAGGTTTGTTTACCCATGTGATTACTGTTTTACTATTGGGGTTTGTTGTGGCCAACAATTATGAATACATGTTTTTGCAAATAATTGCAGGGATAGTAACGATTCTAACAGTTTCAGAGCTTTACAAAAGAGCCAACTTGTTTATATCAGTGGGTCAAATAACGCTCATATATATAGTTTCCTATTTTTCATTTTATGTGATTCATGAAGGGAGTATTGATAATCTACAATGGGAAACCTTTTTACTATTTATTCTTTGTGGGCTGGCCACATTATTCGTTCAGCCTTTGATTTATGTGTATGAAAAATTATTTGGTCTTGTCTCAGATGTATCTCTGCTAGAGCTTTCTGACACTAACTCAAAGTTATTAAAAGAATTATCAGAAAAAGCTCCAGGCACCTTTCATCACTCCTTAAATGTTGCTAACCTGGCTGAAGCTGCAGCTAACGAAATTGGTGCGAATGTGATGCTAGTTAGGGTAGGAGCTTTGTATCATGACATAGGTAAAATGGTTAATCCAACCTATTTTACAGAAAATCAATCAACGGGTATTAATCCACACGATGAACTATCTCCAAAAGAAAGTGCTCAAATTATCATCAATCATATCATTCATGGAGTTGAGTTAGCCAAAAAGAATAATCTTCCAGATCGTGTTATCGATTTTATTCGTACACATCACGGAAGTAGTATGGTTTATTATTTTTACAATAAGCAAGTTGAAAGTAATTTAGATTTTAAAGATTCTGATTTTTCTTATGGAGGTCCGAAGCCTTTTAATAAGGAAACAGCAATTCTAATGATGTGTGATAGTGTTGAGGCTGCTTCCAAAAGTTTGAAGGAACCAAATTCAACTAAAATAAATAACTTTGTAGATGCTATTGTATCAAAGCAAATGGATACAGAACAGTTTTTAAATGCCACAATTACACTAAAGGAAATTCAATCCATTAAGAAGGTTTTAAAACATAAGCTGGCCAATATGTATCACTTACGTATTGAATACCCAGAATAAGCTAAAATTCCTTTAAAAAAGTAAAAAAATAGCTTGCGTTCTTAATAATGAAAAGTTACATTTGCAACCGCAATTTTATTGCATAAGTTCATTTAATAGGAGAGGTGCCAGAGTGGTAATGGAGCAGATTGCTAATCTGTCGACGGGTAACTGTCGCCAGGGTTCGAGTCCCTGTCTCTCCGCAAGAAGTAAATTAACAAAAGATAATCAATTCGGGGTGTAGCGTAGCCCGGTTATCGCGCCACGTTTGGGACGTGGAGGCCGCAGGTTCGAATCCTGCCACCCCGACTAAAGTGTTTTCGTTCATCCGTAGGCACTTTTAAAATTAATAGAATTTCTATTGTTTATTTTTTTAAGTTCTTAGTTTATTTTTAGAATAAATTTGATAACCATTTCGGGGTGTAGCGTAGCCCGGTTATCGCGCCACGTTTGGGACGTGGAGGCCGCAGGTTCGAATCCTGCCACCCCGACAGTATGGTCGCATAGCTCAGCTGGATAGAGCACCTCCCTTCTAAGGAGGCGGTCCTAGGTTCGAATCCTAGTGCGATCACAAATATAATTTTGATTTATTTTAATTCCCTGCGTTTCTCTCTGAAACGCAGGGTTTTTTGTTTCTATTAAGGCCGTTTATAGTCATTTGTTTTCACCTTTTTGTTTCACTATTGTTTCACCTAGTCAAAAAAATGTTTCACCTACTTTTTACAGGGAATAATTCTGTTCCACTTTTACTAACGTCACTTTTTTGTTCCATGAGTTTCCTTTCATTGGATGAAATAATACCCACCAAAATATGATTTAAATATATTTTCTATGATGTGGAGAACAAAATATATATATTACCAAATTAATAAACAACAAATGGAAGTTGCTGCTAAGTTTACCAAAAATGTTCCGCAGTGGAAGCGTTTTGATGCCTTTGCAAGTTCATGGTTTTCAAGATTAGCTTGGAGTATTGCTTATTTTTCATTCTTTTTTGTGTACACCACTTCAACGTGGCAATGGTTATTGTTTCCTGTCGCTTTGTTAATGGCTCCAATATACGCTGTTATTATCAACTGGTATGGTCATATTTTTGGATATGTAAATTTTAAATCTAAGGATACCTCAAAAAACTTATTCAAATTTGATTTTTTAATGATGAGCAAGGGGTGCCACAACAATCATCACAATCATTGTAGTAATCCAAACTTTGGAGGTGTACGCTGGCATGAAATTGATATTACCTATAAAATTATGCAATTTTTAAACTTTACTGGAATCACAGAATTTAAACCGTATTTGAAAGTCAAAAATCAATTTAAATCAACTAATTTTATGACGTGATACAAATGAATGTTAAATGTTAAAAATTGCTTTTGACCCAATTTACAAACATCAACTTAAAATTGGACATCGTTTTCCAATGGAAAAGTATGAGTTGTTACCAGAGCATTTGTTGAGAAAAAACATTTGTAATAGCGATAATTTTTTCTCTCCATTACCCATAGAAAAACAACTACTAT
>CAJXDP010000018.1 GCA_913052445.1 uncultured Formosa sp. | reverse complement strand
ACAACAGAATAAATTTATTTAAAAAACATCATAATCAAACAATGACTGGTTTTAGGGTATTAATTACCAGTCAATGGTCGCTTCGATAAATTTAATTAAACTATGAGCCATGTTTTTTTGCTGTTGAACAGACGGATGAGCTGTACTTTCTTCAAAAGGCATAAAATGCGTATAAATATGTGCATCCTCCAAATTATCTACTGCAGCTTGGACATAGCCAGGCCATAAGGAGCCCGGTTTGGTGGCATCCATACTTCCCAAAGAGCATATAATATTAGCTTCTGGATAATGAGCTCTTAAACCCGCAATAAACTCTTGATAAGCATTTATAAGATATGCTTCGTCAGGCATTTTATCTCCGAATCTTTTTATAAACTCTGGATGCTCAGGAAGTTTTACGAGCCCGGAGTCATTTTGAAACAGATTGACCACAACAACCTGTGGTTGGTACAAAGAAAAATTCCACTTACTAGTACTGTCTGTAGGGACTAATCGGTCATAAACCTCAGGCATAATCAATGGATCCCAGCTTACAGTGATGCCAATACCACTTTTACAGACACAGTGGTAGTCTGCATCAAAGTGTCTGGATGTAATCGCTGCATAGGAAGCATAATTATTGGAGTATATGCTGTCATAACGATCCTTTCCAGATGTATCTTCAACTGCAAATCCAGCAGTTATTGAATCTCCATAAAATTCAATTTTTCTTTTTTTAGGTGGCGACTTTGCTAATAATTTAGCGTTTGTATCTACCTTAAAACCATAAAAGTCTGTTGGACCCCTATCCCACTCTGTGCGTCTAAAGAGCTCAATTGTGTGAGGGCCTTTTGACAAGTTGGAGGCGAGGACTTGGTATTGTTTGATGGTTTGTGGTCTTAAAATAAAGATACTATCATTATCTAAAATTACATTATAATAATTATCTCCCGATTCATCTTGAAGCAAGACGGCGATAGATGCCCCTTTAAAGTTAATTTTAATTGAAGACCCAGGCCAGTTCAATCCAACAGATTCCTCACTAGACCGATTTATTCTACCAGAATATTCAATCGCAGGGTCAGAAGGATCGACAATCAGTTCTTTTTTATCAGAACAACTAATTAACAAAACTGATAATAAAAATGATAGTATAAGACATGATTTCATAAAAAAAACTATATGGTTAGTTATTTTAATGGGTTGCCTCCCCTGCTCCACTTGGGATCCTAATTTGTTCTACAATTTCTTGTACATCTAGTGGAGGTGGGGGCGTAAACTTCATAATTGTAATAGACACTACAAAATTTAATAGCATCGCTACACTTCCAAAGCCTTCGGGTGAAATACCAAACCACCACTCACTTTTGCTAGGAAGAACCTCATCAAACCATCCCAATTTATATTTCAGCATATAATACAACATAGTTGCAATTCCCACAACCATTCCGGCTATAGCGCCTTCCTTGTTCATTCGTTTATAAAAGATGCCAAGTATAATCGCTGGAAAAAAGGAGGCTGCTGCCAACCCAAAGGCCAAGGCCACGGTAGCTGCAACAAATCCTGGAGGGTTAATTCCAAAATAGCCCGCAACACAAACCGCTACAACCGCTGATAAACGCGCGGCTATTAATTCATTTTTCTCAGAAATTTTTGGGTTGATAATTTTCTTAATTAAGTCATGAGATACAGAAGCTGAAATTACTAACAACAGTCCTGCTGCAGTTGATAATGCAGCGGCTAAAGCACCGGCTGCCACCAAAGCAATGATCCAATTAGGTAATTCTGCAATTTCTGGATTTGCCAAGACCATAATATCATTATCAATGACCAATTCATTTTGATTTTTATCGGCTACATACTGTATTAAACCATCCTTGTTTTTATCTACATATGTAATCAAACCAGTAGTTTCCCACTTCTTAAACCATTCTGGAACGGTTGCGTAAGGCTGATTAGATAGTGTTTCTATCATATTAGTTCTTGCAAATGCCGCCACTGCAGGTGCTGTAGAGTACAGAATTACAATGAGCAACAGGGCTATTCCTGCTGATTTTCGTGCATCCTTTACGCGCTTTACTGTAAAGAATCGAACGATGACATGCGGCAGTCCTGCGGTACCCACCATCAAAGCCAATGTAATCGCAAACACATCAACTAAAGATTTAGTACCTTCAGTGTATTCAGCAAAACCTAAATCGGTACTTAAACCGTCTAATTTGTCCAATAAAAACATACCTGAGCCATCCGAAAGTTCACTACCAAAACCCAGTTGAGGAATCGGGTTCCCTGTCATTTGAATCGATATAAATATAGCGGGAACCATAAATGCAAAGATTAAGACACAATATTGAGCGACTTGAGTATAAGTGATGCCTTTCATACCACCAAGAACGGCATAAAACAATACGATAAGCATACCAATAATAACGCCTGTATTGATATCTACTTCTAAAAATCGAGAAAACACCAATCCAACCCCGCGCATCTGACCTGCCACATAGGTGAATGATACTAGAAGCGCACAAATAACGCCTACTAGACGAGCAGTGTTAGAATAATAACGATCTCCAATAAAATCAGGAACGGTGAATTTCCCAAACTTCCTTAAATAAGGTGCCAATAATAAGGCAAGCAAAACATAGCCTCCGGTCCAGCCCATTAAATATACAGCACCGTCATAGCCTGCAAAAGAAATGATTCCTGCCATGGATATAAAAGAAGCTGCACTCATCCAATCTGCAGCTGTAGCCATCCCGTTGGCGAGTGGAGATACTCCACCCCCGGCAACATAGAATTCTTTGGTGGAACCTGCACGTGCCCATATGGCAATTCCAATATAAATTGTAAAAGTGATACCAACCAAAATATAGGTCCACGTCTGAACATCAATCGATCCTAATAATAAAATACTATTTATCATAGCCATATTTTTTATCAAGTTTATTCATTAGCCTAACATATATGAATATCAGAACTACAAAGACATACATAGACCCTTGTTGGGCAAACCAAAAGCCAAGTTTAAATCCACCAAGCTTAAAGTCATTTAATACATCCTTAAATATAATGCCTGCAACAAATGAGACCAGGAACCAAACGGATAGTAAAACAAATAAGTATCGGATATTTTCTTTCCAGTAAGCTTTTGATTTGTTTTTAACCATGGTTTTTTAGATTAATTAGTAGTAAGATAGTGTTTTTCAATATAAGAAATCAATGAATTTATAGGGGCCATAATAGCAAGTTCTACATCAGCATGAGGAGCCTCTAAAACGACTAGATGTTGCTGTAAAGCATCATATTTAATCTGTGATATTTTTTGATTTACTAATGCTGTTTCTAATAATTTAGAGATTGCCGATAGGTTTTCTGACATCAACTCCAAGGGCTTGAGCTTTGGATTGCTCTCAATACTTATAAAGTTCGTATGATTTGCTGACCAGATCCTCAAATATGACATTAGTGCTTTAGAAGCTGTATGGGAATCTGAAGCCTTATGCATCTTTATAAAAAGAGCGACCTCTTTTTTGAATTCTACTGCAGCTTTAGCATCTGAAGTACAAGCATCTGCAAAAAGAGTGAAAGGCGAAAATGTTTTATATTCTGTACCACCTTTATTTCTCGAATACATTTTTAAAGGCTCACAGATACTAACCAGTACTTCAAGGGCATCAATGGATTGATAATTAGTAATATTTTTCAAAATTACTGTGCTGCTGATTAGGTGGGTAAGTCCTAGTTCTTCTAATTTATTACTAACATCTTTTAAACGAAACTTCATGTTTTCAATATCATTGACTTCTTTTGGTGACCAGAAACGTTCCGCAATGGCAGCGGTTCGAGGCCAAATTCTAGAATCAATTGTAAGTGGTGTGACTAGTTCACTCCACATGGTAGCTTCCCCGCCCAAAATACGGATGCGTTCCAAATCAGTTAATTCTGCATTCCCCACAGGGTCTATACTATAATGGTGCTCTACTGATAACATTCTATCAATGTAATATCCATTAGATAGCACTGTTTGAAACCCTTTTTTAGCAGCTATAACAGCTGGACCGCTGTTTTCCATTCCTTCATTTTCTCCTCTCCAAGCGTGTATAACAGCGGTTTTGGACATATTAGGAGTCATAATCTCATCCCATCCCATTAATTTTTTCCCTAATCGATTCAATATCAGTTCAAGTTTTATATTAAAATAGGTCTGAAGGTCATGATTGGTTTTTAAATTATTTTTATCCTTAAAGGCTTGAATCCGATCACTTTCATCCCAATGCTTTCCTTCATTTTCATCACCGCCAATATGAAAATATTTATCTGGAAACAAAGGAGCTATTTCTGTAAATAAGTTCTCTAAAAATTGATAAGTCCGTTCGCTAGTAGGGTCTAATGTTGGATTAAAAACTCCTGAGAAACGCTCAATAGAATAGTTATACCCATCCTTACTTCCCAGCTCGGGGTAAGCTGTTAAGATTGCTGAAGCATGTCCTGGGACATCAATTTCTGGAATAACTCTAATCCCTAAACTTGAGGCGTAACTGACAATTTCTTTTATTTGTTCTTGGGTATAGTACAGGCCATCGGAAGCCACTTCGTGCAGCTTAGGAAACACTTTAGACTCTACTCGAAATCCTTGGTCATCAGATAAATGCCAATGGAATATATTCATTTTCAGCGATGCCATTGCCTTTAAATTTCTTTTTATTACGGCTGTTGGTTGGAAATGCCGTGCCACATCAATCATAAGACCTCGCCAAACAAATCGCGGGGCATCTACAACAGAAACTCCTGGAAAATATGACTCAGAAGTATTCTGACGCGTTAACTGCAATAAGGTTTCCAAACCCCGCAACGCACCAACATCCGTCAATGCTTTTAGAGTCACATTTTTAGAGTTAACCTCTAATGTGTAAGACTCATCACTTTCGTTAGTTAAATTTGAAACCTTTTCAAAATAAATTTGAATTGTTGCAGAACTGGTTTCTAAAGGAAATCCCTCATTGATAAAAACGCCGGTGCGTCCAGAAAGACGTCTTAGAAAATCTATAGAAGCGCGCTGAAGTCTTTTCTGAGTATCATTTCCATTGATAGAAATTGTAAGATCACTGTTGATCTCAAGTTTTAAACCCGTCTCTTCAATAGTTTGCGGCCACGGCATTAAGTTATATTTCTCTGATAATTTGTTTTGAGAAATACTTGTTAGTGTGACCAAGCAGAATAAAAATAGGAGATTTGTTTTCATATTTAAAAGTGATAACGCTTAAAAGCCTCAATAGCAGCATAATCCGCCAAGCCTAAATCATTGTATTTTTTTGCTGTTAATCTATTTCTATCCTCAACGCGTACCCAAAATTCTCTGGAGTCATCTCCTTGAAACATCACCCCGTCTTTTTGAGATTGGTGGTAAAATATAGCATGGCGTTTTTTAAGTACTTGATCCGGACTCATAGGCACGGCCATTTCAATTTGAGATGAGTCCCATTCATGCCAGGCACCCCGATATAACCACACCCAGCAGTCTTTCATATAGGACTTTGTCTTCAATACTTCTAAAGAGGTAAACAAGACGTCTAAACACACTTTATGAGTGCCGTGTGGATCTGCTAAATCACCTGCAGCGTATATTTGATGTGGCTTAATCTCTTGAATTAATTGACACATAATATCTAAATCATTTTGTGATAAGTTCTTTTTTTTGATCGTTCCTGTTTCATAAAAAGGAAGGTTTAAAAAGTGAACATTCTTATCATCTAGACCTAAATAACGAGTCGCAGCTAAGGATTCACTTCTTCTAATTAATGCTTTTAATTGCAACACCTCTAGTGAATCATTAACTTGATCCGTTTTTTGGCTGGAAAGCTCTATTAACTTTTTCATCGAAGAAGAATTGGGATTTAAAGCTAATGAAATTTCAGCAAACTTTAAAGCTTCTTGATCAGAGACGGCAATATTTCCGGAAGTTTGATATGCTACATGTACATCGTGGCCTTGTTCTACCAGGCGGTCAAAAGTACCTCCCATTGAAATAACGTCGTCATCGGGATGCGGACTAAAAATGATGATTCGTTTTTTAGGAATGTCTGCACGTTCTGGACGGTTTGTGTCATCTGCTCCAGGCTTACCTGCTGGCCAACCAGTAATAGTATGCTGCATTTTATTAAACATTTTTATGTTTAAATCATAGGCATTTCCGAAAAAAGACAATAAGCCAGACATACCGTTGTTATTATAGTCTTTATCTGTTAGTTTTAAAATGGATTTATTGGTTAATTCACTTAGCCACACGACTGCTTTTAATTTTAAAGTTTCGCTCCATACACATGAAGAGACTAACCAAGGGGTCTTAACTCGAGTGAGTGTGTCTGCAGCGCCTTGATCCAATACAAAAGTAGTGTTGGAATGATTCTGCAAATAAGTCGCTGGAACATATGAAGTGATCTCGCCTTCAATCGTCTTTTTGAGGACTTCGGCCTTGCTGAGTCCCCAAGCCAATAATACAATTCTTTTAGCGCTAGAAACCGTACCAATCCCCATGGTAATTGCTTTTCTTGGCACATTATCAATTCCTAAGAAAGCCGATGCGGCATCAACCCGTGTAATATGGTCTAGTTTTATATTTCTGGTGCCTGAATTAAAATGAGAACCAGGCTCATTAAATCCTATGTGACCAGTCCTTCCAATTCCAAGAAGTTGAAAATCTATTCCCCCTACAGCCTTGATTTTCATTTCATAATCCACACAAGATTGGTATAATTCTTCAGCAGTCACCATGCCATTAGGAATATTAATGTTTTCAGGCAATATGTCAACATGATTGAACAGATACTCTTTCATAAAGTAATCGTAACTCTGAATATTACCCTTTTCCATCGGATAATATTCATCCAGGTTAAACGAAATTACATTTGCGAAACTCAATCCATCTTCTTTATGCATCCGCACAAGTTCTTCATAAACTTTAATTGGAGAAGAACCGGTTGCTAAACCTAAAACACAATGGGAGTTTTGTTTACTCTTTTCCTTAATTAAATTGGCTATTTCTTGAGCAACTATTATTGAAGCTTTTTGTGAAGACTCAAAGATAACATTGTGAATTTTCTCAAAACGTGTGACCTCAAATTTACCGGGAGGACTATAACTTATTTCCATTTCGTTATGTCTTAATATTTTTAATTAAAAAAGGTATTACTGTAAGTCAGTTTAATTGATTAGTCTTAAAGAAATAAGTAGATTAAATATTTACAAAGCTAGATAAACTATAAAACTAAAAAAAAGAAGAATTAGTAAACTAATTCTTCTTTATAAATTTAACTAATTTTAAACTAAAACAATTAATGAACCTAAATAAACTTATAAATAAGGATATTAAAAAAAATGTTCGACTAATAACACCTTTTAACTCACTAACGAACTAATTAATCATTAATAAAGTTTATTCATATAAAAAAGTATCATTGTCATAAAATAAATTATAAAATATTAAGACCTAATTAGCATATATTTGGCTGATAATTGTTTAATTTTAATACTGTATTAAATTAAAACATTCGTTAAAATCCTAGTAATTTATAAACTTATAATTCCTTCAAAAAATAATTTCAGCATAAAGATCATGAAATTTAAATATTTTATTTTGTTGTGTTTACTTGCTTTTACCATTAAAAATTATGGTCAAGATAGTTCCACTTCAACAGAATCAAGAACAGATTCGGATATATTTTCAATGGTTGATACTCTGCGAAAACTCAATTTTGATGGAGACCCGACTAAGTATTACCATTGGAATAAAAAACTTGCAGTTTTATATCAAACACAAATTTCAAAAGCGTCACCAGAAAAAAAAATAATCTTCTGGTTTAAATATTGTCAACAACTTTTAAAAGCTGGCGAAAACCAGAGTTGTATTGATGAAATTGAAAATTTAATAGCGAGACAACAATTAGCGAATGAGGATCTAATTACAAAAGAGTTACTTCCCATTATCGAATTATTAGCTTTAGCATATTTAAGACTTGGTGAAGTTAATAATTGCCAAAAAAATCATAACGAATTTTCTTGTATTTTACCTTTAAACGAGCTAGCTTTTCATATAGACCTAAACGGATCTAAAAAAGCAATAGCTATTTACTCTCAGATTTATGAGAAATTCCCTAACGACAACATCAAATGGCTATTAAACCTAGCCCACATGACTATTGGAGAACATCCGCATAATGTCCCAGAAACCTACCGCATCAACTATCCAAATTGGAATCGTGAACAAAAGAAATTTCCAGTATTTAAAGAAGTTGGAATGAACTTAGGGATTGCTCAAGATGGTTTGTCGGGCGGAGCTAGTATTGATGATTTCAACAATGACGGTTTAATGGATATATTCATAACTTCTTATGGAATGTCAGATCAAAGTAAACTTTTAATAAATACTGGGACTGGATTTACTGATTCTACTGAAGAATCTGGACTTACAGGCATTGTTAGTGGACTCAATTGCTTACATGCAGACTATGACAATGACGGGAATATCGATATTTTGATATTAAGAGGTGCTTGGCTTGGAAAAGGAGGGAATCACCCAAACTCACTTTTAAAAAATAATGGGGATGGAACATTTACAGATGTTACCAAAAGTGCTGGACTACTTTCTTTCCACCCAACACAAACGGCTGCATGGGCTGACGTGAACAAAGATGGCTATTTAGACCTTTTTATTGGTAACGAATCAAAACAAAAAGATTCCCATCCTTGTGAATTATATATAAATCAAAAAGACGGTAAATTTACAGAGGAATCTGAAAGGTATAACCTCTCTTCTATTGAAGGGTTTATTAAAGGAGTTGTCTTTGGAGATATTAATAATGATATGTGGCCAGATCTATATATTTCTGTAATGGGAGGGCGTAATTTATTATTTAAGAATGATTTTGGAACATTCAAAGATATTTCTGAAACAGCAGGTGTTCAAGGACCTAATTTTAGTTTCCCCACTTGGTTTTGGGATGTAAATAATGATGGATTCGAAGATATTTTTGTCGCTAGTTACGATATCAACAATTTACAAAATGTAGCTGGAGATTTCGTAAAAGGACTAAAAGGAAAAAAAATACTATCAGAAACATCAAAACTCTTCATCAATAATGGCGATGAAACCTTCACTGAACGAAGTGAAGTTTTTAATACCAATCTAAGTTTTTATGCTATGGGAAGTAATTTTGGAGATCTTGATAATGATGGATGGCTAGATTTTTATATCGGAACTGGCTCACCAGAATTTTCATCTGTTGTTCCCAATAGAATGTTTAGAAATGTCAATGGATCTTCCTTTGAAGAAGTAACCTCTGCTGGAGGTTTTGGACATATTCAAAAGGGACATGGCGTGGCATTTGGTGATTTGGATAACGATGGAGACCAAGATATATATTCCGTTCTTGGTGGGGCTTATCAAGGTGATAACTATCCCAATATTTGTTTTGAAAACCCTATGTCAGAAAACAATTGGATTGTTCTGAAATTAGAAGGAGTTGAGTCAAACCGAAGTGCGATAGGTACTAAATTAAAACTTGAATTAGAAACTGGTAGAGTCATTTATTATACTATTAATACTGGAGGAAGCTTCGGAGCAAATAGTTTACAATCAGAGATAGGAATAGGCAAAAGTGAACTGATACAAAAATTGAGCGTTATGTGGCCAAATTCAGTTACACAAAATTTTTATAGCGTACAAGTAAATAAGAAATATAAATTAGTAGAAGGCCAAAACAAATTAAGAGAAGAGCCTTATCATAAGATTGAATTATCAGTAGAAAAAACAATTCATCACCATCACTAATTCTCTAATTAATAAGCTTATACTTTTTGAAGTTTTTCAATAAATAATCGGCATATCTATAAAAACCTAAATCGGTAAGATGCACTCCATCCACGGTTCCTTCATTATCAGTTAAACTATTGTAACTATCATTAATATAAAAAATGTTTTGAATGCCACTTTTTATGATTTTATCATACTCATTTTGGAGTGCTAGATTTTCCTGAATCAATTCGGCTTCTATATTTAGATCTAAAAAAGCCATTTTATACATCATGTTTTCTACTAAAACTATTGGAGTTAACGGATGCTTATTTCTAATAATATCTACTAACGGTCTAACACGTTCTTTGACTTGGTCAACATCCATGTTTTGCAAACATTCTATAACATAAAAATTAGCATCAATTTCCGAAATCAGCTCCACTATAGGAGTTTCCATTCTTCCATTTCCGCTAAACCCATAGTTTATACAGTCCAAATCTAATTTTCTGGATATAATACTAGTGTGTGCCATGCCAGGGCGGGACGCACACCCACCTTGAGTAATACTAGTTCCGTAAAAAACAATTGGCTTAGTATCTTTAGAACTTGCCTTTTTGATTGATGCTGTATGATCTATACCTACTTCAAGTTTTGTAATGCCATCATATAAGGGCAAAAACAGTTTGAACTCTCTAAATTCACTAGACATATTTTTAATGAGCTCCTGCTCATTAATTATGTCAGTAGGTCTAGCTGTTGTAACATAACACCAAATATCATTCAGTTTTGTATACAAGTCAACTCCTTTAATCCCAGTGAAAGCCATATGATTCATTTCAAAATCATTCAGAATAGACCATTTTAAATGTAGACTTGTAGAGTTTGAGTAAAATCTTACAGACACACCTGCAGACGACTTAGACAAGTCCCAAACCGGTTTTCTAACTTTATCTTTATATGATATTGGCAATCTATCATATGGACTTTCCTTGAGGGAATCCGCAATTACTGTCCCCTCAATTAAAAAGTGTTGTCTGCCATAGAAGACAATGGAAGAATCTCTTTCAATCAATTCTGTTTGTTGAGAAAATACAATAAAAGAAATGATATTAAATAAAGCTAGTAAAAAATACTTCATTGCTTTTATTTAATGTTATTTATAACGGTAAAACATTGTAATTTATCATCATTATTTGAAATTAATATTTTTCTTTCCATTTGATTATAAATTGTTGTTATTTTTTTGGCGTCTTTATTGGCAAAAAAACCACTTTTTTGAGAACTTGAAACTGAAAATTTTCCCATTCCATCTCCAAACATTAAAAGTCCACTTCCAGCATCATTTCTTGGAGTTTCTATTTCTGAAACAAACATATTTCCGACTGTTAGAACATCTAAATTACCATCATTATTAAAATCTTCTACAAGAATATCATTAATATTAGAAAATTGAGCTTGATATGGTAACGAAGATACTTTAAAGCTACCATCTCCCCTGTTTTCTATATATGAAGATGCAAATGTTTTAGCCTTAAGATGAAGTGAATTTTCTAGATTATCTCCACCGTAAACTTGATCAATTTCTAGTGATGCAAAAATATCATATTTCCCTATTTCATCTTTTAGCACTGGAATTTGCTCGGATGAACATGAAAACCCTCTAAGGGGGTAATGTTTACTGTTGTTGTAATACCCTAAAACAATATCATTCTTTCCGTTAACGTCAAAGTCATTGTAATATACATCGAATGGAGTTTCACTTGAAGTTTTATATTTATAGTTAAGACCAAGGTTTCCAGCAATAAAATCCATGTCACCATCACCATCAAAATCGCCTTTTTCTATGCTATACCACCAGCCTGAAGTATCTTCAAGCCCTTCCATAGCCGTTTTTTTCAATGCACCCTCCTCATTATTAAAGAAGGTCATAGGCATCCATTCTCCAACCAATGTTAAATCAAGATCACCATCAGCATCGTAGTCATTCCATGTAGCATCAGTTACCATTCCAATGTTTTCAAATTCTATTGCTAGGTTTTGAGTCTTATTAACCAATTTTCCATTTTCATTTATTAATAACATACTGCTCGCTGGTAACGGATACTGGTGTGGCACATGTCGTCCTCCTACAAAGAGATCCATATCCCCATCGTTGTCATAATCTGAAGCTTTGACAACGGATCCGCTGAATGGACTTATATTTTTAATAGAGCCTTTTGAAAAGTTTCCTTTTCCGTCATTTAAGTAGATACGGTCCTTATAATTTAGATCGTTTGCTGGATATTCATTTCCTCCACTTACTACATATAAATCTTGAGAACCATCTCCATTAACATCTATAAAAAGAGCATCAACATCTTCATAAGTACGTTCCTTTTGCCAGTAATCCGATTGACTCAAATAAAAACTCCCATCAATCTTCTGAAGGTATAGCTTTGGGCTAAAGCCACTTGCACCGCCTAGAAAGATATCCTCTAATCCATCGTTATTAATATCCCCTTTTGCCAGGGCAGGCCCCATCTGTGAGAGCTTGTGTGGAAGTAAGACTTGATGTTGATAATCATCAAAATTATTTTCTTCATGTGTGAAATTAATACCAAACGTATCTGAAGTATTAGAAAAATAAGTATTTTCTTCTTTCTTAGGTAGTTTTTTATCAGGGATTAAAGCTAAGTTTGTTAATAATTGTACCGTTTGATTTGCCTCAAGATTTCGTTTTATAGTTTTTGTTTGATTAGGCCAAGTGACCACAATACTGTCCACTTTTGTAGCATTGTTAAGTCCAAAATGTACAAATGACTCACTTGAAGAGTAGATTCCACGAACGTTAGTAGTTTCATGCGTTTGTATTTCATTTCCACAGTAGAGATTCGTTCTAGTTCCTAAAACAGGCCTATTTTGAGCATCAATAAATTCTAACCTAATATAATTACTACTTGAAAATGTTTCTGAGTTATTGCGATATAAAAATGCTTCACTATTAATGTTATTAACAACTATATCTAAGTCACCATCGTTATCTAAGTCAGCATAAGCAGACCCATTTGAAAAGGATTCTTCACTCAGTCCCCAGTCTTCCATCACTTTTTCAAACTCTAGGTTTCCATTGTTTTTGAAAGCATAATTTTTTAAGGGCTGAGATGGTAATAAAGAGGTTACATCTTGTACATTCAAAATATCAAAAAGACTTGTAATATTTCCTCCATCAGGATATTTCTCTAGCCAATCATACCTAGTTTTATCTATAAAACGAGCCACATTTCTATCTGCATCTGTATTACGGATATCAAAAAGTAGCCCATTGGTTATATAGGTGTCTTTTAAACCGTCATTATTGAAATCAGCAATTAAATTTGACCAACTCCAATCAGTTGCTGCCATTCCAGTTAATTGAGCGACTTCGCTAAATGTCGAATTTCCATTATTGAGCTGTAAAGAATTATACATGTATTGGTAATGTCCTCCATCATCTACTACTTGTTGAAACCGTTCTGGATTCATTCCACTCATATTTGACTTAGAACGAAAATTATCTTCGGCAACCATATCTACGACAAAAACATCTAAAAATGAATCGTTATTAATATCAGCAACATCTACTCCCATACTATAATAGGACATATGTCCTACTGCTTTATCAATAATGTTTTTGAATGTACCATCTTGATTGTTGATAAATAAAAAATCTGGAGCATAAAAATCATTAGTGACATAAAGATCCGTCCAACCGTCATTGTTAACATCACTTGCAGAAACACCATTTGGGAACCCAGTAAGGTTTATTCCTGATTTTTCACTAACATCAATGAATGAGTTCTTGCCAGTATTCTTGAACAACTTAAGATGATACTCCGGTTTTAAAAGTGTTGTACCTGAAAATTCTGAATACCCTCCAGGATTTGGGGGTTGCGTTAATAAAAAAAGGTCGAGAAACCCATCTTTATCATAGTCTAAAAATGTTGCGTGGCGTGTTCTTTGTGAATCATTCACCCCAAATTGCTTAGCTGACTCTGTGAAAGTGCCGTCTGTATTGTTGATATATAATAAGTTTGTTCTCCATTCTGGTTTAGAATCATAGAGTTCTCTACTTACATATATATCTAAAAAACCATCGTTATTGACATCTGCTACAGTTACTCCAGTGGACCAACCGCCATCATTAATAATTCCAGAAGTAGTTGTGACATCTTCAAATTTAAGATTTCCCTGATTAATGAATAATTTATCATCAACCATATTACCGGCAAAATAAAGATCTTGTAAACCATCGTTATTAAAATCTCCAACTCCTACTCCAGCACCTCCATAAAAGTTTGCATATAGTAGAATATTATGTTCTTGAGTGTCTTTAATTTTATTGTTAAAATTAATTCCTGTAGAAGAAGCAGCTAGTAATGTAAACCGCTTTTCTGATTGGGATTTTTTGGAAAGAAGTTCTGGAATAGCCATTGATAAAATATACAAAACACCAAAAACACCAAAAAACCAAAAAAGATATACTTTACCTAACTTTCTCATATTTAATAATTTAACAAAAAAAATAAAGGAGAGTTAATTACTCTCCTTTATTTATTCAAATTAATTAAAATATCTAATATTTCAAAATATAACTTTAATTAGTTTACATCCCACCAAACTCTTGTTACCTGATCATTTGGTCCTTGAGCTTGTAAAACAGCTTGATAATTATCAGCATTTACTGCTCCTTCTGAAGAAGGATAACTAAGACGTCTTGGGATTTGTCCGTTTGTCGTATTACTAGGATGCGGAGCATGTCCTCCAAAAGGAACTAGTTCTGGATATCCAGATCTTCTGAAATTTGAAAACGCTTCAAAAAAGTCAAAGAAAGAAGCAGCCCAATACTGCTCACCAATCATTTGTTCTCCTTGTGAAGCATCATAAGGGTTTGCAGAAAGATATGCACTGACTGCAGCATCATCAACAGCAAGAGAAGAATCATAATGAGATCCCCATATTTGCATGTGAGCAGCTACAGCAGAATTATACTTAGACTCAGCTGTTGAATGGTCTCCCGCAGCAGCAGCAAATTCAGCCTCTAATAAAGCTGTTTGAGCGTATGAAAGAAATACCCATGGAGAATCTAGTTGTGTAATCGCAGGGTTAACTACTGCATAACTATCAGGAGTTTCTCCATAAATAGCCAAAAGTTGGTCATTTTCCAGACCATAACGATTTCCTGCTGCTGGACCACTTGGGTCTGCTAGGATGTTAAGGCGAGGATCGTTATTCGCTGCTAACCAATCATACAATGTTGCACCTATTCTAGCATTAGCATATCTAGGAGCATAAGTTCCCCAAGAATTTCTGTTAAGATCTGTTGGTCCATCCGTATGTGTCATATAAGCTGTGTCATCATTAGAACTCATAGTACCTCCAGTGATCGCTTTTTGAGCCCAAGCAGTTGAACTACTTGGATCTACATTTTTAATTCGCATTGCTAAACGCAACATTAACGAATTTCCAAATTTGCTCCACTTATTGGTATCTCCATTAAAAACTAAATCTGAGCCACCAAGCGTAGAAGATCCCCCAATTTGAGCAACACCTTCTTCCAGTTCAGCAAGCATGTCCATGTAAATTGCTTGATCATCATCATATGCTGGTCTTACATTACCAGTTAAGAATCCTTCTCCAGCATCAAAGTAAGGAGTATCTCCATATTGATCTGCTAATACATGAAAAAGAAATACCTTCCAGATTCTTGCAATTCCCATCTCAGTACCTGTGTTTCCTTCACTTTCAAGTTGGGCAATTATATCTACTACAGATTTTATGGTAGTTTGATATTGGGTTGACCACCAAGCAGCCTGGAGATCTTCACGAAGTGTGTAAATACTAGATTGAGGAAATTGTTGATCTACAACCTGTTGTGCAAGTTGTCCTGCACAAAGTATTTGCGTGTAAGACAACTCATATTCTTCGGTTGCCGATTTTAAAAACAAGTAAGCAAATTTAGGGTTTAAACCTAGGTCTGTACTTGCTGTTGGATCTACGTTAAGATCCTCAAAGTCATTATCACATGAGCTAACCAGTATAGTAGTTAGTGATAAAAATAAAATTAATAATTTTTTCATCTTAATTAAAATTTAAGGTTAAATGAGAAACCAATGGATTCTCCTATTGGCATTGAAATACCTTCTGCACCCTGAGCATTACGTGTATTGTAATAAGCCTCAGGATCAATATTTGGAACTTTATTTAGTAAAAACCCTAAATTATTTCCAATGATAGATATATTAGCACTTTCTATAAAAAGGTTATTAAGTAGATTATCTGGAATTTGATATCCTAAACTTAATTGGCTTATTCTAATGAAATCATTTTCGTAAACATTTTCTTCTCCAACATTAGCTTTACCATTATCAGTCCAGTAACGATTAATTTCACCATCTGTTAACCTCTGAGTTATAACACTTCCATCTGCTAAAACTCCATTAGGTATAAATCCATTTTCTCTTCCTCCAGAAGGTACAGTAGCTCTGTGAAGACCAAATTGCTTCATCGATTGGTTAGTACCAGAAACAATACTTCCTCCAAATTTTCCTTCAAGGAATAGATTAAAAGTAAAGTTTTTATATCTCAAGTTTGTTCCAAGACCCATTTGAGTTGGAGCAACTCCTAAACCTAAAACTTTATTAACATTTTCAGATCTTGGAAGAGGAATACCGTTTACAACATCATGGACAATATTTCCTTGGTCATCTCTTACGTATGAAGTACCAAAGATAACTCCAAAAGGTTGTCCTGGAATATGTCCAATATATGATTGAAACAAGGAACCTACTCCGGCAATAATATTTCCATTACTTTCATCCGTAGTAACAACTTCACTTGTGTTATTGGCATAATTAAATGAGAAATCCAAACCTAGATCGTTCTTGTCAATTGCATTCCAATTAACGAGTAACTCTACTCCTTTGTTTGTTATTTCACCTAAGTTAATCGTTGTACTAGTAAATCCAGAAGCAGGAGACGCTGACGCATTTACAATATCTCTTAAAGTTTGATTTGAATAATAAGCAAAATCAACAGAAAGTCTATCGTCCAATAAACGTAAATCAAAACCAACTTCCATTTCATTTTTTTCAAATGGCGTTATAAATGAGTTAGGAATTGTTCCTCCATTTATGGTACCTAGTGGATTACCTAAGTGACTTCCAATAAGACCATATGTTAAATTTAAGCCATAAGGGTTACTAGCACCACCAGCAACTTGGGAATATCCTCCTCTTAACTTAGCAAATGTGATAAGCTCAGGTAAATCAACTAAATCTGATAATATAACAGATAAACTTGCCGAACCATATAAGTCATTATTTGGAGTTGTTTTCCCTTCAGCTGAAAGTGTAGAAAACCAATCGTTTCTTAGAGTTGTAGTTAAATACATTTTGTCAAAAAATGAAAATTCAGCAGATCCATAAACAGAATTAATTTGTCTTGACCCATAACCATATAACCCAGTTTGAGATTGTGTGTTTAAGACAGTGTATAATTCAGGAATTACTACACCATTTCCAAAAATACCAACATTCTCATTTCTAAGAGAAAAAGTTCCAGCACCAACAAAACCATTAACAGAAATATTATTAGTGATGTTTAAATTATCTGTTCCAACAAATACATCAGCATCATACTGATTGACAGATTGAGTCTGTTGATATAACTGACCTGCTGGATTATATGCAACCCCAGGTTGGAATAAAGGTTGTCCGTTAAGAACTTGATTGTTAAAGTGGTTTGTCGCTTTATCAAAACCAGCTTGACCTCTAATATATAGGTTTTCAGAAACATCATATCTTGCATTTACAGCAGCCAAAAGTCTTTGCTTTTCAGCAGAGAGAATGTTATTTTCTTTAGCAAACCATGGATTTGTATTGTAAAAGTTGTCTGATATTATGTATTCATTAATGCCATCAGTTGTTCCATTCCCATACTCTCCTTTAAAGTCATTGACGTCAATATTTGGTGCTAAATATCGAATAGTACCATTTGGACTCATTGGAGCAGTCGCTACAACAGGTGTAGCCTCATCATCTGTATCACTAAATTTTACACTAGTATTAAGCGTTAATTTATCAGATAATTTCTGTGAACTGTTTAGAGAAAAAGCAACGCGCTTTAACTTTGAAGTTGAAACAACATCTGCACCTTGAGTATGAGAAAATGCAAAACGAGTATTCCCTTTATCAGTATTAGATGTAACTGCTACAGAATTTACTGTATTTACACTAGTATCATAAAATTTATCAAAATTATCTCCAGAATAACTGTATGGTTGATTTGTCCCATCCCATGTAGGACGTAAAGATCCATCCATTCTTGGTCCCCAAGAGTTAAAGGTGTCAGCTGAATTTGTTGGTAAGCCACCCTGTACTCCATTTCCGTAAGTTGTTTGAGGGTCATATAACCCGTTTATACTTGTGAATACAGTTTGATTACTTACTTCAATTCCTAGGCCACTTTGACCGCCTTTACCATCCTTTGTTTTGATTATAATAACTCCATTTGAAGCTCTAGAACCATAAAGTGCTGCTGCTGCACCACCTTTAAGAACAGAAATTGACTTAATATCATCAGGGTTAATAGCTGAAAGACCATCTCCGTTATCAACTCCACCCCATTCTCCAGCAGAACCTAACTGTTGGTTTTGTAAAGAGATACCGTCAATAATATACAAAGGTTGATTAGCTCCATTAAAAGAACTGTTTCCTCTAATAACTACTCTTGCAGATCCCTTTATTCCGTTTGCACCGTTGCTTATGTTAACACCAGCAACTTTACCACGTAAAGCTTGTAATGGACTTGTTGTTTTGACACGGTTAATCTCATCTCCTTTTACTTGAGTAATTGAATAACCTACAGATTTCGTTTTCTTTTCGAATCCAAAAGCAGTAATAACAACTTCATTTAATGCTTCAGCACTCTCTGAAATAGAAACATCAATTACAGATTGTCCGTTTACAGCAACCTCTAAATCTTCGTAACCAATAAAAGTAAACTGCAAAACAGCATTTTCACCAGACAATTGAATAGTATAGTTACCATCAATATCTGTTGACGTACCATTTACAGTACCTTTCTCAACAACATTAACTCCAGGAAGTGACATGCCGTCTGAAGAATCAGAGACAGTTCCAGAGATCGTTGTAGTTTGTGCATAAATAGTAGAAGCACTAGATAAGCAAATCAGAAGCAGTAGCTTCTTTAATTTTTGGATCATAATATGTTTGTTTAGTTAATATGCTTTAAATCTAAATTAAACGAAAACGATTTAGCCAATGTTTTCGACAAATGACACTTAAAATAAGGAGTATGTTGATTATTTAAATTGTTTGGAGTTTAATCAAAAAAAAATGAAACATAAAACTTTATCTTTAAGCTATTTAAGACTGTAAAAAGAAGAATTTGAAAAATTAAAAAATAACTTTTTTTTTAAAACAAAAATTTGAATCTTATTTTAAAATAATTTTGAAATTATTTGATTCTACTAATTCAGAGTGATTCACAAAAAAGTGTTTGTTAGTTGTTTCTCCAATTTTAAGCTCATTGATGAGTCCTTTTCCTTCTTTTTCAATCACTAGCTGCGGTTTGTTATAGTACCTACTATCCAGTTGAATAGTTATCTTATCAAACACCGGCGTTGTTACTGCATAAATAGGATCAGCTGGACTCACAGGATACAATCCCATCATACTATAAATTAACCATGCAGACATAGTGCCTGTATCTTCATTGCCTGGCAGTCCGTCGGGAGTGTTTTTAAAATGATTTTTAATAAGTTCTGAAACCTTATTCTGCGTTCGCCATTCTTGACCAGAAACATAATTAAATAAATATGGATATGCAATATCAGGTTCATTTGACATATCAAATTGACCGTTGTTAAATACTTTTTGAAGCTGATTAGAATACGCATCTTTACCTCCTATTAGCTGCATTAGACCTTTAGTGTCATGGGTCACCATAAAAGTATATTGCCATGAATTTCCTTCAATAAAACCTAAATTCTTTTCCCAATTAGCGCCAGTTTCTGGATTGAATGGACTAACCCAAGAATCATCTTCATTTTTAGGTCTTAATAATCCAAACTCTTTATCAAAAAGACTCCGATAAGAAATAGAACGCTTACTGTAAAACAATTCATCTTCTTTTCTGTTCAATGATTTAGCTAATTGTGAAATTGCAAAGTCTGTAATATTATATTCTTGTGTCGTTGAAACAGAACCCATGTCTGTGGAATACGTTGTCAAATATCCTTTTTTTAAATACTCTTTTATTCCTGGCCTAAGTGCATTATTATCTATCTGAGTTGCACTTTTAATCATAGCTTCATAAGCCTTATCAATATCAAAATCTTTTATCCCTCGCAGATAAGTGTCAGCAATAATTATTCCTGCAGGATCGCCTACCATTGTTGTAGTTTCGGTGGCATTTAACTCCCATTTTGGCAGCCAGCCACTTTCATCATATATAGATAACATACTTTTTACCATGTCTGACTGTTGCTTTGGATACACCAAAGACATCAACGAATGTAGATTCCTGTATGTATCCCACAAAGAAAAAACAGTAAAACGAGTATCCTCTGTTTTTAAGGTTTCTCTTGTGGCCATTTTGGGATATTCTCCGTTGACATCATTTAATGTATTCGGATGAATCAACGTGTGATATAAAGCAGTATAAAATATTGTTTTATCGTCTTTAGACCCACCTTCTACAATGATTTTTGAAAGTAAATCATTCCATTTTGTGGACGTCTTTTTAAACACATCTTCAAAAGATAATCCTTTAGTCTCTTTTTCTAAATTATCTCTAGCGTTTTCAATACTCACATAAGAAATAGCTATTTTGACTTCTACGGAAGTTGGCTCTTTAAAGTCATAACTCATGTAAGCACCAATACTATCACCAATAATTTCTTTTCTGTAATTCTTATAAAGCCTTGTTTTTCCGTTATAAGGGTCCCACTCACTTTCCAACCCAACTCCTATTGGAGAATCCTTCCAAATTCCAGATTCCTTAGATGCCTTACTAAATTTTGCCACAAAATATAAAGGGTACGATTCATTTGCTTTATAATAACAAAAAGAACCTACATTACGTACTCCTTCAATTTCTGTTGGTGAGACAACTTTAATGGAAGCTCCTTGCTCATTTGTTAAGCCTAAGCCAAGATTTAATAAGATATTTGATTTTCCTTTTGGAAATAAATAATTACTAATTCCTGTACGAGTAGTAGCTGTTGTCTGAACTTTTACATCATATTTATCTAAAGTAGTGCTGTAGTAGCCTGCTTTAGCAACTTCATTTGAGTATGTGCTTCCATACTTTAAAGGATCTGTTTCTAACACACCGGTTGTTGGCATTGTTAAAACAACTCCTAAGTCAGGGCAACCAACACCACTTAAATTGACATGTGAAAAACCAGTTAAGAAAGTGTTTTCATATACATAAGGCGTTGACATCCATTGGCTGTCTTTTTCTAATGAATTTGCATTACCTGAAACATTAAAAGGGGTTACATTAACCATTCCCCTAGGCGCTATAGCTCCAGGATTCGTAGCTCCAAAATTAGAAGTACCGATAAAAGGATTGACATACTTGACTAAATCAATTGAAGGTGTATTTTCTAAACTACTCTGTTTACTACACGAAGCTATAAACATTAAAGTAATTGCGAATAAAATTTTAGTCATTTTCATAAATTTAATTTTTTTTAAGTGTTATCTAAGACCAGCCTTAGTTTGTTTTATAATTTTTAAATACTCATCTGTTAATGTTTGACCTTCATAAAATGACACACCCTTGGCACCATTTTCTTTTGCAATTAAGATAGCTTTTTTTAATTCTTGTGGAGATTTAAAGTCAGGAATATATACACCTGTATTAATTGCAATATTTTTAGATTTAACATCATTTACTCCTTGTTTAGTTGCATAACCAATCCAATCAACTTCTTCGTTGTAAAACCCGTGATAAATCATAGGGTATACTTCGTCAATATTCCACTTGTCCCAACGTTGACGCACCATATGGCCAGCCATTTCTGGGTAAGGAAACACCGCCGCTGTTAGTTTTTTATTATTAGCCTTCGTTAGTTTATAAGCATCATCAACAATATTTTTAACACTGTTAAGTCTAAAATTTTTCCATTCCATATCTATAGAAGTATTGCTTGAATCTAAAGGACTCTTATGATGAATATCTTCAAATTTAGAAATACACACCTCACAATAGCAAAAATCAAATTCTGATAGCTCAGTATCTTGTACCAAATCATATTTAGGCAATAAGGCTATTGGTAAAAATATGTCTGAAAAACGAATGTAATCTAGATGAACACTCTCAATTCCTTCCACCTGGGCCAAACCTGCAATAAGTCCTAAAATATGGTTACGCGACTCTTCTCTGTTAGGACAGAGCCATTGGTAATAATCTACATAAGGTCTCGTATCATAACATGATTTCTGTTCCTTACTTACGGCATACCATTCCGGATGCTTTAGTGCTACAGAATCACCTGGTCTATTCATGGTCATGATCCAAGCGTGGACATTCAAACCAGCTGCTTTGGCAATAGGTACAAGTCGCTCTAGCTCATTAGGATCAGTCAGTGTGTTTATTAAAATCTCGTCAATCCCATGGTCTTTATATTTTTTAAATTCAGCAGCATATAAATCCGTTGATTTTTCTTTATCAGAAGTAATCCAAGTTGAAAACTCAAAAGCTTGTGTTCCAATTTCTGACTGTGTGTTTTCTGAACTACTCTTGTTTTTTCCTTTAGTATTGCATGCAACTACAGAAAGGATTGTTGTAAAAAGCAGTGCGTATTTAAATTTCATAATTAATCTATTTAATTTTAAATTTTCCATCTTCCCTTAAACTTAATAGCTTATTTGTAAAGGGGCTTTTTATTGATATTTCCCAACCAGAACTATAGTTTTGAATGGAAGGATTAAGGGTCTTTCCATATAAAATGACAGGCATTAGTTGTATGCTTTTCAGGCTCGTTAACCAATGATTTGTTTTAGAAAAATGTGACTTTTGAAGCCTGTACATTTTATATAACTCCCACTTGATCTCTTCATCTTTTGGGATTTCAAATGGCGTTTCACTGCCTGCCTGGTTGGATGAAAAATATACATAACCCCACTTTTCTGGTTCATGCATATTTACAACGCCTTGCGGCGACCACACCCAGTTATATTCATGTAGAAAATCACCTTTTGAATCCTTTTTTCTTAAATATACGCCTTCAGAAAGTTCATAGTCCCAATTAACTCTAGAAAAATTAACCCTCCAAAAGGAGTCTCTAGGAACTACGTCATGGAAATAAGAAGTCTTATAAACTGACCAAGGGATCGCCATTTCAAGAGTCCAACCATTATCTGTATCGGAAGGATCATTTAAGGTACCATCAACGTATACTGCAGATTTTAATCCGGTAGTGTGCCAATCATTCAATACTGGTGAATCTAACTCTCTGTAAGGTTTTGTAATAAATAAATCCCAAACAGTGTTTAAAGCATTAATTTCTAACTCGTAATAGTTATGAGTGTCACCATCTGGATCTACAAACACTTCAAAATCATTATTATGAAAAACAATAGCATCGTGTTGTGTGATATTAGCCCATACATGGGGCTCTTCAATTTTAGCTAAAATGTAAAAATAAGTGTCATCCCATGTCATTTTTATATTAGTCTTGTACTTTGGTGTTTTTATCCCTTTAATATCTATAAAATCTGAGGACCATTCCAAAGAGTTCCATATCAGATCTTCAGCTTTACCATCTATCTTTATGGGGTCTTGTGTTTTGTAAGCAATGTAGTTGTTAGGGCGAATTACAAATTCCGATTGAGCACTTGCGTTAAAAATGAGTGCCGTCAATAAAAATATACATATCAATTTAATATGACTCATTTATAAACTATTTTCTTTTGTAAATTTAATAACTTCACTCAAATGAGCAAAGGCAATAGCTACAACGGTGTCAGCAGCGCCATAATAGACTGCTAATTTATCACCCTCAACGTCATGTAAGGCAGCGCAAGGAAACACCACATTTGGTACATCTCCAACCATTTCATACTGTTCTGCAGGGCCTAACAAGTAAGGCTGAGTCCTATACTTTACTTTTTCAGGTTGGTGTGTATCTAAAAGTGCCGATCCCATAGCATAACGAAATCCATTACAGGTATTTATAACACCATGATAAATCATGAGCCATCCTTCATTAGTAAGAATCGGTATAGGACCAGCACCGATCTTAGTACATTGCCAGGCGCTATCTTCAAAAGGAGTCGCTTTCATTACGCAGCGGTGTTCTCCCCAATATTTCATGTCAGGGCTGAAACTAATATAAATATCACCAAAAGGGGTATGTCCATTATCACTTGGACGACTTAACATTGCGTATTTTCCATTTATTTTCTGTGGAAATAATACCCCATTTCTATTGAATGGTAAAAATGCATTTTCGCACTGAAAAAACTCTTTAAAGTCAAATGTATACCCTATTCCGATGGTTGGTCCATTATAGCCATTACACCATGTAATCCAATATCTATCTTCAATAAAAACCACTCGTGGGTCGTATTTGTAATCCGAATCAATCATCTCCGTATTACCCGATTGCATTTTAATTGGGTCATGATTAATATTCCAATTTATCCCATCTTTACTAAAACCTGCAAAAATATCCATTTGCACAGCTTTATTATCACATCTAAAAACGCCTGCATAACCATCATTAAAAGACACAACAGCACTGTTAAAAACACTATTAGAGCTCGGAATAGCATAGCGATCTATAATAGGGTTTTCGCTATAACGCCACATAACATCTCGGCTACCGACTGGCTTATCTTGCCAAGGGAAATTCACTTTATTTTTAGTTGAGATCATTTGTTTTAATCTGTAATTTTATTTACTTTATCTAACCAGGTAAATTTAAGAATTAATGTTGTCATTGCAAATACCACCAAGGCGATTAACCCTTTCGGATAATCTCGGATTACAAAATAGATTGGCATGACAATCATACTTGATTGCCAAACAATGCCAATGGCACAATTAAACATGTCATACCAAAAATCAGTATTCTTCTTTAACGTACTATCTTCTTTCAGTAATTCTTTATAAACAGGGCCCCACCATCCCCACGGCCTCACTGTTTTATAAAAGGACTTTAGTGTCTTCATATCTGTAGGCTCCGATAAAAAAGTGCCTAAGAAGGAGCCGGTCAATGAAACTATGAAAATAATAGGAAACAAATAAATAGCTTGCATATTTGACAAATCAAAAAGAAGAGTGTCTTCAGAAAAATTTCCTTTATTATTATCTAATAAAAACTGTAAAGAAGCTATAATTAAGCCTGAAAGCATGCCCCAGAAGTAGCCCCAGCCATTAAAACGCCACCAAATCCACTTCAAAAAATTTGAGGCTACGTAACCTCCAAAAAGTGCCGATGTAATCCACAGGGTAAGTGAATTAATAGAGTCTGCGAAAAAGCCCATAAAAACCCCTAAAAAGACTACTAAAAAGGACGCTATGTGACTCACTTTGATATAATGTTTAGTAGTGGCGTTTGGCTTGAGGTATTTTTTATAAATATCATTAACAATATAGGCTGGACCTGCATTTACAAAGGCGGAGAATGTAGACATAAAAGCCGCTAATAATCCTGCCAATAACAGTCCCTTAATTCCAATAGGAACGTGAAAATTAATAACTTTTGGTAATAATACCTCTAAATCAGCACCAATAAAATTGGAGTTACCAATCATTTCTGGACTTAGACTAACCAAAGCAATGACGACAATTCCTCCGATTAGTAAGTACCTTGGAATAAACAAAATTAGGTTTGTAAAGCCACTCATATAGGCCGCTTCTTTGACTGTTTTCGTGGAAAGGATTCGCTGCATATCAAAACTAGGTGTTGGACCTGCTAAACTAGCAAAAAAGCCCTTGAACAACGTCATCCCAATAAAAGCGCCGAACATCTTGAAGCCCTCAGAGTCAATTAAATCATTAAAAGCTTGGTATTTATCACTCCAATGGGTTTCCAATTCCCATCCAAAAAATACATTTCGCCACTCTTCAGTAATCACACTATTAATTTCGACATCACTAATCGCAAAGAAACTGTATCCAACAACCAGTAAACCTGCAACCACCATGATACCATATTGAAGTACTTCTGTTGCTACAACTGAAAACATACCTCCTTTGACTGTGTAGATAGTTGTTAAAAGTATGATGATAAATGCATAAGACTGTTCGGAGTTTAAGAGCGCAGATGTTCCCATTTGGATTGTCAAATCCCAAGGCAAAATAATGGTCATAAACTTTCCTACCCCTTCAAAAAAGTAAGCGATAAACCCTATCGCTGCTATAATAGCAAACGCAGCAACAATTAAATGCGAGGCCCTTCCTGCCTTTTTATCTCCAAAGCGAGTTAAAATCCACTCTGAGCCAGTCATTATGTTAGATCTTCTAATCCAAATTGCTAAAAACATCATTACAAAAATCTGATTCCAAATTGGCCAGAGCCACATAAACATAAAACTTTTTACTCCGTATAAAAAAAGAATTCCAACCATCCAAGCCGTTCCTGAAACATCAAACATTCCCGAACCATTGCTTAAACCTAAGTAGTACCACTTTATGCTTTTACCTCCAAGAAAATAGGAGTCTAATCCTTTTGAAGCACGCTTTGAAACCCAAATACCAACCCCTACAGTTAAGATGATATAAAAAGCTATAATTAGTATGTCTATGGTATGCATTAGTTTTATCTTTTATTGGGTTTTTACTCCCCATTTTTTGTTTGGATCGGATCCCATTACAAACTTTAAGGTTCCACCCTCTAAAATTTGCTGATGTGAGATGAACGTTTGATTAAAATCGTATCCATTAAGTGTAGCGGATTGGATGTAAATGTTTGTGTCTGAAACATGTTCAGCTTCAATTATAAAAAATGTATCGTCAGAAACTTTGAGTTTTGTTTTTTCAAATAAAGGACTCCCAATTTCGTAATTCCCGGAAGCTGGATTCATTGAGTAAAAGCCCATAGAACTCAACACATACCATGCAGACATTTGTCCACAATCTTCATTTCCACTTAATCCATTTGGTGATGTATTGTATTGAGTTTTTAATATTTCTCGCACCCAATATTGAGTACGCCAAGGTTTATTTGCATGGTTGAACAAATAAGCGATGTGATGGCTTGGCTCGTTGCCGTGAGCGTACTGCCCTATTAAGCCCGAAATATCATTGGAAATATTGTCTCCATTAATTTCAGAACTCTCTGCAAAGAGCTGCTCTAATTTTTTAGAAAACAATTCATTACCTCCATGAAGTTCTATTAAGTTATCAACATCATGCGGTACAAACCAGCTATGTTGCCAAGCATTACCCTCTGTATAATCCGCTTTTATTCTATGCGCAGAGTGCTTAGGGTCAAAAGGGTCACGCCATGTTTTTTGATCTTGAAATTTACCGCGCATGAACCCGGTATCAACATCAAATAAATTAGTATATGACTTAGATCGATTCATGAAATAGTCATAATCCTCAATATTCCCTAAAGCTTTGGCTACCTGTGCCACACACCAATCATCATACGCATATTCGAGTGTTATTGTGACCGATTCTTCTAGAAAATCACAGGGAATATAGCTGTATTTTTTATAATAATCTAGACCCCTCTCATCTTGCATCATGGTGGCCTTCATTGCATGATAAGCCTTATTAATATCGAAACCTTTGATGCCTTTAAAATAAGCTTCAGCTATGATCGGTATAGAGTGGTAACCCGTCATTGTATTGGTTTCGTTGCCGTAAAGAGTCCATACAGGTAATATTCCTTTAGGCTCGTAATACATCAACATAGAGTTAATTATATCGGCAACATGGCTGGGCTGTAACAAAGTAAGTAAGGGTTGCTGAGCTCTAAAAGTATCCCACAATGAGAGTGTTGAGTAGACTGTAAAATTATCAGCTATAACTATGCTATCATTTTCCATTCTAAATTCCCCATTTCGGTCACTAAATGTAACGGGAGCCAACTGCGCGTGATACAATGCTGTATAAAAAATTGTTTTCAATGAATCTACAGGGGTTTCTATTTCAATTTTTGAAAGCGTTTCGTTCCAGCTTTTTGAAGCCTTATCCCTCGCTATATCAAAACTTTGAGAACTATCTGATATATTCTCAAGCGCATTCAAAATACTTACTGAAGATAGCCCTACTTTGACTTCTAACTCATCATTGCTTGAATGATTAAAAAAAAGCTGAGCTGATGTTTTAATGCCAGTGACACTCACTTTATCACTATAACTCTGATCATAGACCAATTCAAAGTTTTTAATGGATTTTGAAAATTTAGCCACAAAGAATACTTTTTGGTTACTAGCCCATCCCTTACTATGTCTGTAACCAGAAACCGTAAACTTATCTTCAATATTTATATTCGAAAGCTCTGCCGTATCCCAATTGAATGAATAGCCTAAATCAATTACTACTGATTGTATGTCATTTTTAGCAAATGTATATTTATGATGGGCTGTTCTTAAATCTGATGTAAGTTCTACATTGACATTGAAGTCATTTAAAAAGACACTATAATAGCCTGCTTCAGCAGTTTCTTGCTCATGTGAATAATTTGATTTAAATGGAATTTCGTCTCTAGTTTTAAAAGTCTGAGCTAAGTCAACTTTTTTATTTATGGGCATAAAACGAATATCGGCTAAGTCGCCTATACCGGTCCCACTTAAATGTAAGTGACTAAACCCAATCGTTATAGAATCTGTGATATGATAACCTGAACACCAATCCCATCCAGAAATACCATTATCAGGGCTAACTTGAAGCATTCCAAAAGGAACTGTAGCACCAGGGTAGGTGTGCCCATGACCACCAGTACCAATCAAAGGGTTTACATAATTAGTCAAGACTTTGACATTTTCACTAGCCTGTTTATTACACGAGGAAAGAACTGAAAAAAATACAAATACATATAATATATATATATTAGCCTTATTAAAAACCTTCATTTATTATTTTTTAATAGGGTAAATTACCGAAAAAAAACTCTGGTCGACTAACAAAATTAGACAGATAACTAATGTATTGTGCTGAACGTTAAAAAAATTAAATATGCAACCAAACGAAAACTTAAAAATCACTCTAAGACATCACGTCATTTTTTGGTTAATTTACTTTCTTCTCAATACACTTAGGTGGGGTAATTATTTTGGTGACTATGAGTATTCAATAAAAACAAACTTACTTGGATTTCCTATCCACATGATTTTATGCTACTTAAATATTTTTGTTTTAATGCCTAGACTTGTTTTTAAGCGTAAATATTTATCATACCTGTTTTTTTTAGTTATTTCATTAATTTTAATGGTTTTTATTAAATTCAATCTTACCTACTTTTTGATTAGCACTGATGTATACCCTGAGGGCCCTAAAATTATTAACCAAATAACATACAACTATTCTATAGAAATGATTATTGGCGAACTCTATGTGATTACTTTTGTAACTGCTATAAAAGTGACGATGGATTGGCTGCAAGACCAAAAAAGAGTAACTGCTTTACAAAAAACACAATTAGAAACAGAGTTGCTATTTTTAAGGACTCAGGTTTCCCCTCATTTCTTTTTTAACACACTAAATAACATCTATTCTTTAGCTATCGAAAAATCGGACAAAACTCCTAAATTAATACTTCGTCTTTCAGAGCTAATGCGCTATCTACTTTATGAAACAAAATCAAAAAGACAAAGTCTAGAAAAAGAAATAATTTGCATTCAAAACTATTTAGATTTGGAACAAATAAGGTATGGCAATTCATTAAAAATAGATACAAAGATAACTGGCGATATAACAGATAAAAAAATAGCGCCTATTTTGTTACTGTCTTTTATTGAAAATGCATTTAAGCACGGAGCAAATAAGAATATTGGTGACGTGAAAATCGATATTGATTTCAAAATAGTGGAGAATTTTCTTTACTTTACAGTCTCAAATCCTGTGTCAGAAACTCTCATTAAAAATGCGAGCATTGAAAAATCAAGCGGAATTGGACTAACAAATGTTAAAAAAAGACTTGAATTGGGCTATAAAAATGAGGACTATAGCCTAAGTATTGAGAATCAAAACAAAATGTTTATTGTCAACCTCAAAATAAAAGTATAATGAATATTAATTGTTTAATTATTGATGACGAGCCATTAGCAGTAAATGTCATAAAAAGTTACATTGACGAGATTGATAATGTCACGGTTCTAAATACTTTTAACAGTTCGGTAGAGGCGTTGAAATACTTAAAAGATCATTCAGTAGATTTAATCTTTTTAGATATTAATATGCCTCTTTTGAACGGATTAGATTTTATAAGAACTTTAGAAACAAAACCAATGATCATTGTTACTACGGCTTATGATGAATATGCAATACAATCATATGAGTTGGAAGTTCTAGATTATCTGGTTAAGCCGATTCCATTTCCAAGATTTATGAAAGCCGTTAATAGGGCGTTAAAATCATTAGACACTAACAATGCCATTAACTCCCCTAAGTCAATTAAAAGACCTTTTACATTTATTAAGGTTGATAAAAAGAAAATGAAAAAAATCTATTTAGATGAGATATTAGTTGTCGAATCTTTAAGAGATTATTTAAAAATAACCACTCAAACTAACAAGTATATTATCCATAGTACTTTGAGTAATTTTACTAGCTTATTGCCAGATAGTAATTTTATTAGAATTCACAGATCTTTCACAATCGCCATTGATAAAATTGACACTGTTGAAGGAAATAGTTTAGAAATTGAAGGAATTAGGTATGTGATTGGAAGATCGTATATTGAAAATGTAAAGAAAAAGATTTTAGGATAAATATAATTATTTCTTTACCAATCTTTTTAAATACTCCAGATACAATTATAATATTAGTTTTAAAATAATTTGAATAAACGAGTCTATTTGAACTATTTATAAGTCATAATAGTTTTATGGATGCACATACTAAATGGAACCTAACGGATTGATTTTACCAATCTTTAAATCGATTCTAACAATTCCGGTTTTTCATTGTATAGTTTTACAATTAATTCGCCAAACAATGTATTTGCCCAGGCAAACCAAGAACGTGAAAATTCAGAAGCATCGTCTTTATGGAATGTTTCGTGCATAAAGCCCATATCATTGTGAGTATTCAGTAGTTGCTTTACACACCAAACAATCTCCTCATCAGAGGTACTCGTCATGGCACGTAAAATAATTCCCATGGGCCAAATAGTATCCGTTCCAGCGTGAGGTCCTCCCTGGCCTTCTCCAGCTTTCCCTTTAGAATAATACGGGTTATCGAAACTTAGCAAATATTGTCGCGTGTTCAAGTACACATCTGGCGAATAATATTTCTTTCCTAGCAAATAACGTAATGAAATAAGCGAGGGCACGTTCGGATCGTCTGAGAAAAACTTGTTGCCGAAACCATCAACCTCATACGCGTATATTTTTCCATAGTTTAAATGTTCAGTAATGGCATACTTGTTTACTGCTTCAAAAACCTCTTTTGAAAATGCAGTACATTCATTTGCAAACTCCTGGTCATTCATTACAGTACTATATATTTCACTAAGCTGGTCTAGTGATTCAACAGCAAATAAATTCGAAGGAATAAGGAACGGGTACATAGACCCGTCATCTGAAGGGCGGAAAATTGAGCAAATTAAACCAACTGGTTTTATCGGCCTGCCCTTCCCCAAAAAAGCAGGTCTAACAGTAACATTTTCGTGTCTCCTGATAAAATAATATGGCGACTCCCCGTCCTTACGCTGTTCTGTTCTAAGTGTTTTTTTGACTAAACGCATGGCCTTGTCCCAATCCTTATCAAACACCGAAGTATCGCCAGTTTCTTTGTAATAACCATAGGCTAACCTTACTGCGTAACAAAGAGAATCAATTTCCCATTTCCGCTCATGAATACCAGGTTCTGGTTTTGGCAGGTCATTTTTCCACTCTGTTTCTTTTTCCATATCTTTAAAAAAAGCATTGGCGTACGGATCGGCTAAAATACATTTTACCTGTCTGTTTATTAATCCCTGAAACAGCTTTTTTAAATCCTTATCTTTTTGTACAAAAGGCAAATATGGCCAAATCTGTGCTGTAGAATCCCTTAACCACATAGCATCTATGTCTCCGGTTATAATAAATGTGTCGGGCTTGCCGTCTATTATTTCATAATCAACAGTTGTATCCAGCGTGTTGGGAAAACAATTTTCGAACACCCATGCTAGTTCCGGGTTATTAATACCTTTTTTTACCTTGATTATTGTTTCATCAACAACCTTACTCACAAATGTCCTTTCTTCAGGACCAGGCCTAAGCGATTTATACTTCTTATCCGAAAATGACCATGCAAGGTTTCCACCCAATAGCGTAATCCCGGCAGTTGCCATCATATTCTTTTTTATAAAACTTCTTCTATTTCCCATGTTATTTACTTTTTTTAATAGGTTATTAAATTACCAAAAAAAACTCTGGTCGACTAACAAAATTAGATAGATAACTAGTGTATAGCGCTGAACGTTAAAAAACTTAAATATGCAAGCAATTCTGCAAACAATTAATTTTGGCACCTATTTTTATTCTATGATAAGTTAATCGATAAAAAAAGGAGAACCAATTCCTGTGAATCAATTCTCCGATTTAGTGACCCGATCTTACAAAA